>NZ_JBICYJ010000004.1:0-306533 GCF_043200835.1 Kitasatospora sp. NPDC048365 | reverse complement strand
ACCTCCGCGGCGAACGGCGCGATCTTCGCCTCCGCCAGCGCACGCACCGACTCCCGGAGCATCTCGTGCTCCTCGGACAGCCGGAAGAGGTCGAATCCGTCGCTCATCTGCCTCGCCCCTCGGTTAATTACCGTTAAGTAGGGCTCATCCTAGGACCGTCACCGCACGTTCTCCCCGAGGGTGTCGCTGCTGGTGCCGTGCTGCGCCAGGTACTCGTCCATCCGGTCGTTGCGGATCGCCTCCCAGAGCAGGCCGGCCGCCCTGCCGTCCAGGTAGACCACGGACTGGCCCTGCTCGTCGCCGAAGCCGCCGAAGGGCGCGTTCATGAAGCGCACGCCGTCCGCCCGCAGGCCGCGCATGCTCCAGGCGAGGTCGTAGAGGTCGGTGTTGCTGAGCCGGTCGTCGACGCTGACCACGTCGCCGACGCTCTGCAGCAGGCCGGTCAGGCGGGAGGGGCTGCCGAGGGTGCCGGAGTTCATGGTCTGGTTCATCAGGGCGCGCAGGAAGTTCTGCTGCCGCTTGGTGCGGTCCAGGTCGCCGTTGGGCAGGCCGTGGCGCTCGCGGACGTACAGCAGGGCCTCGGCGCCGTCCATGTGGTGGGTGCCCTTGTCCCACTGGCGGGCGTCGTCCTTGGCCTCGATGGTCTGCGGGATGGTGATGTCCACGCCGCCGACCGCGTCGGTGAGGGCGCGGAAGCCGTTCCAGTCGATCACCGCGAGGTGGTCCACCCGGATGCCGGTGACGTTCTGCACGGTCTGCACGGCCAGTGCCGGGCCACCCCAGGAGTACGCGGCGTTGATCTTGGCCTTGCCGTGGCCGGGGACGTCCACCCAGGTGTCGCGGGCGATCGAGACCACCGCGACGCTCTTCCGGTCCGCCGCGATGTGCATCAGCATCATGGTGTCGCTGCGCTGCGCGCCCTCCTTCCAGGCCGGGGCCTTGGCGGAGCCGCCCGTGGTGGCGGTGCCGGAGCGGGCGTCCAGGCCGATCAGCAGGAAGGTCTGGCCGGCGTTGGCCACCGCCTTGGGCTGCGCGGAGTCGGCGACGGTCGGGAAGGCGTTCGGGATCCGCTCGACCGAGTCGGCGAAGTGGTTCGCCGTCCAGTACACCGCGGTGACGCCGCCGCCGAGCAGGAACAGCAGCACCGCCGAGGCCCAGATCAGCAGCCGCCGGGCGCGCCTGCGCCGGCGCACCTCGCCGCCGGAGCCGGCACCCTCCCCCTCGTCGCCGCCCCCGTCGCCGTCCGGTCCCCCGTCAGTCGGATCGTCCTCGAACAGACTCAGCCGCCCGGACGCCTCGTCCTCGCCACCCCTCGCATCCATGGGCCGCATTGTGCCGCTCGGCCGACCGGACCGCAGGGCCATCGGGGAAGTCCGGACAGGGCCGCAACCCGCCGTACCCCGTTTCGTTATCGGGTGGCCCCCCACCGGGCATCGGCGACCGCCTACGCGGGCCGCCGGTGGGCGGATACCATCGGTGGCTGCGGCCGCCCGGACCCTGGTGCGGCCCCACCGACCCACGAACCAAGGGGAAGCGCGTGGCCCTTCGCATCACCGTGATCGGTACCGGCTACCTGGGCGCGACGCACGCCGCGTGCATGGCCGAACTCGGCTTCGAGGTCCTCGGCCTGGACATCGACCCGGACAAGATCGCCGCGCTCTCCGCGGGCCGGGTGCCGATGTACGAGCCGGGCCTCGCGGAGCTGCTGGTCAAGCACGTGCCCGGGCACGAGGGCTCGACCGGCCGGCTGCGCTTCACCACCTCGATCGAGGAGGTGGCGGAGTTCGGCGACGTCCACTTCATCTGCGTGAACACCCCGCAGAAGAAGGGCGAGTTCGCCGCCGACATGTCCTACGTGGACTCCGCCGTGGACGCGCTCGCCCCGCACCTGACCCGCCCCTGCCTGGTGGTCGGCAAGTCCACCGTGCCGGTCGGCTCGGCCGGCCGGCTGGCCGAGCGCCTCGCCGCCCTCGCCCCGGTCGGCGAGGCCGCCGAGCTGGCCTGGAACCCCGAGTTCCTGCGCGAGGGCTACGCCGTCGGCGACACCCTGCACCCGGACCGGCTGGTGGTCGGCGTGCGCAGCGAGCACGCCGAGCGGCTGCTGCGCGAGGTGTACGCCACCCCGGTCGCCGAGGGCGTGCCCTTCGTGGTCACCGACTTCCCGACCGCCGAGCTGGTGAAGGCCGCCGCCAACTCCTTCCTGGCCACCAAGATCTCCTTCATCAACGCGATGGCCGAGGTCTGCGAGAACGCCGGCGCGGACGTGGTGCAGCTCGCCCAGGCGCTCTCGCACGACGAGCGGATCGGCGGCAAGTTCCTGAACGCCGGGCTCGGCTTCGGCGGCGGCTGCCTGCCCAAGGACATCCGGGCGTTCATGGCCCGGGCCGGGGAGCTGGGCGCCGACCAGGCGCTGACCTTCCTGCGCGAGGTGGACTCGATCAACATGCGGCGCCGCAGCCGGATGGTCGAGCTCGCCCGCGAGCAGTGCGGCGGCGGCTTCCTCGGCCGCCGGGTCGCGGTGCTCGGCGCCGCCTTCAAGCCCAACTCGGACGACATCCGGGACTCGCCCGCGCTGAACGTCGCCGGGCAGATCCAGCTGCAGGGCGCCCAGGTCACCGTCTACGACCCCAAGGCCGTCGACAACGCCCGCAAGATGTTCCCCAGCCTCGCCTACGCCGACAGCGCGCTGGAGGCCTGCCAGGGCGCCCACGTGGTGCTGCACCTGACGGAGTGGCAGGAGTTCCGCGAGCTCGACCCGGCCGCGGTCGGCGCGGTGGTCTCCGAGCGCCGGCTGGTCGACGGCCGCAACGTCCTGGACGGCCCCCGCTGGCGCGCCGCCGGCTGGACCTACCGGGCGATGGGCCGCCCCGGCGCGGAATGACCCCGGCCGGGCGACGGTTGCCACCGGTATGAGCTACGGCGACGAAGCGACGGTCCGGCGGATCCTCCAGGAGACGGGCGACACCTGGGCGGTGGTCGGCCTGTCCACCAACACCCGGCGCGCGGCGTACGGCGTCGCCCGGGTCCTGCAGCGCGCGGGCAAGCGGGTGGTCCCCGTCCACCCGCGCGCCGAGACGGTGCTCGGCGAGCAGGGCTACGCCTCGCTCGCCGAGATCCCGTTCCCGGTCGACGTGGTCGACGTCTTCGTCAACTCCCACCTGGCCGGTGAGATCGCCGACCAGGCCGTCGCGGCCGGCGCCAGGGCCGTCTGGTTCCAGCTGGACGTCATCGACGAGGCCGCGTACGAGCGCACCACCACCGCCGGTCTCGACATGGTGATGGACAAGTGCCCGGCGATCGAGCTCCCGCTGCTCTGAGCGCCGGCCGGTCCTAGACCGTCGGGAAGGCGATGTCGCACACGTCGTCGGACGGTCCGGCGGTGGCCCAGTCGGCGAAGTAGACCTCGCGCGGGGCGTCGCCGACCGCGAGCCCCCGGTCGGTGATCCACCGGTGGACGGCGTCGTAGGCGGAGAGGATCTGCGGGTACTCCACCTGCGACTTCACCAGCCGGGTGTACGCCTCGCGGTGGGCCGGCTCGGTGCGGTGCGGGGCCGTCGGGCCGGCCGCGCGGGCCGGGTCGATCGGGACGCACATCTCCACCGGGCCGTCGCCGTCCTCGTTGACCTCACCGTGGTAGACCACGAACGGCGCGCCGGCCACGCCGCCGTGGTCCGCGGCGATACCGGCCAGCCGGTCGAGGGACTGCGGGATCCACACCGGCAGCTCCTCCGGGCGGATGTGCCGCTGCTCGGTGAGCACCAGCTGCTCCGGCACCTCGCGCTGCTGGATCTCGTACATGTCCATCATCCCTTCGTCACCCGACAGTTGGATGCGGAGGTGGTCCGCCAGCGAACGCTGGCCGGCGACCCGCCGTTCGACGGACTCCCAGTACCGGGCCACCGCCTCCGCCGCCTCGGGGCCCGGCAGGGCGAGCACCTCGGCGACGGTGGCGAGCGGCATGTCCAGCCCGCGCAGCAGCACGATCAGCCGGGCCTCGGCCAGCCGGCCCTCCCGGTAGTACCGGTAGCCGGTGGCCGGGTCCACCCGGTCGGGCCGCAGCACTCCCTGGCGGTCGTACAGCCGCAGTGCCTTCTGCGACAGCCGTGCCCGCCGGGCGAACGCCCCGATGCTGAGCAGTTCCTCCACGACATCCACGCTCCGGTCTCCCCCTGGGGCAAGGTCAAGCGGCCGCGTGTTCGGCGTCGCGCAGGACGCGCACCGCGTTGTGCCAGGTGAGCTTCCCCAGGTCCGTCTCGGACCAGCCCCGGTCCAGCAGTTCGGCGATCAGGTTGGGGTAGCCCGCGACGTCGTCCAGGCCGGCGGGGGTGAAGGCGGTGCCGTCGAAGTCGCCGCCGATGCCGAGGTGGTCGATGCCGGCGACCTCGCGCATGTGGTCGAGGTGGTCGGCGACGGTCGCGGCGGTGGCGACCGGGCGGGGGCGGGCGGCCTCGAAGGCGTGCTGGACGGCCATCGCCTCCGGGGTGGTCTCCAGCGGGTGGAGGCCGTTGGCGCGCATGTTCTCGTCCGCGGCGAGGGTCCACTCGATCGCGGCGGGCAGCACGAACTTGGGCACGAAGGTCACCATCGCCACCCCACCGTTGCCGGGCAGCTGCGCCAGCACGTCGTCGGGGATGTTGCGCGGGTGGTCGCAGACCGCGCGGGAGGAGGAGTGCGAGAAGATCACCGGCGCGCTGGTGACCCGGAGCGCGTCGCGCATCGTGTCGGCGGAGACGTGCGAGAGGTCGACCAGCATGCCGATCCGGTTCATCTCCCGCACCACGTCCTCGCCGAACGCGGAGAGGCCGCCGTGGACGGGCGTGTCGGTGGCGGAGTCGGCCCACGGCACGTTGGAGTTGTGAGTGAGCGTCAGGTACCGGACGCCGAGCGTGTACAGCGCGCGCAGGGTGGCCAGCGAGGAGTTGATGGAGTGTCCGCCCTCGGCACCCATCAGCGAGGCGATCCGGCCCTCGGCGCGGGCGGCCTCCAGCTCGTCGGCGGTGCGGGCGAGCCGCAGCCGGTCGGCGTGCCGCTCGGTCATCGCGTGGACGAAGTCGATCTGCTCCAGGGTGGCGCTGACCGCGTTGTCCCCGGCGAGTTCGGCCGGGACGTAGACCGACCAGAACTGCGCACCGACGCCGCCCGCCCGCAGGCGGTCGAGGTCGGTGTGCAGCCGGTGGCTCTGGTCGGCCGTCAGGTCGACGGCGTCCAGGTCGTAGCCGGCCTGGGCGCGCATCGCCCAGGGGAGGTCGTTGTGGCCGTCCACCACGGGGGTGGTGCGGAGGACGGCCCGGGCACGGTCGAGCAGTTCGGGGTTCATGGACCCCGTTCTACTACTTGCCGAAGCCGAACGAGTCGTTGCCCGCCACCTTGGCGCGCAGCTTGCGGCCCTTCTCGGTGGCCTGGGTGTTCAGGTCGGCCTGGAAGTCGACCATCTTCTCGGCGAGCTCGGTGTCGAACGCGGCGAGCATCCGGACGGCGAGCAGGCCGGCGTTGCGGGCGCCGGCGACGGAGACGGTGGCGACCGGGACGCCGGCGGGCATCTGGACGATCGACAGCAGGCTGTCCATGCCGTCCAGGTAGCGCAGCGGCACCGGGACGCCGATCACCGGCAGCGGGGTCACCGAGGCGAGCATGCCGGGCAGGTGGGCGGCGCCGCCCGCACCGGCGATGATCGCCTTCAGGCCGCGGCCGTGCGCGCGCTCGCCGTAGGCCACCATCTCGCGCGGCATCCGGTGGGCGGAGACCACGTCCACCTCGTACGGGATCTCGAACTCGTCGAGGGCCTGGGCGGCGGCCTCCATCACGGGCCAGTCGGAGTCCGAGCCCATCACGATGCCGACAAGGGGGGAGGTCATTCGGTGATCGTTCCTCGCAGGTAGGCGGCCGCGTGGCGGGCGCGCTCGCGGACGTCGTCGAGGTCGTCCCCGAAGACGTTGACGTGGCCGACCTTGCGGCCGGGCTTCACGTCCTTCCCGTACATGTGGATCCGCAGACCGGGGTCGCGGGCCATGCAGTGCAGGAAGGCGTGGTACATGTCGGGGTAGTCGCCGCCGAGCACGTTGACCATCACGGTCCACTTGGCACGCGGGCGCGGGTCGCCCAGCGGCAGGTCGAGGACGGCGCGCAGGTGGTTCTCGAACTGCGAGGTGACCGAGCCGTCCTGGGTCCAGTGGCCGGAGTTGTGCGGGCGCATGGCGAGCTCGTTGACCAGGATCCGGCCGTCCCGGGTCTGGAACAGCTCGACCGCGAGGTGGCCGGTGATGTCGAGCTCGCCGGCGATCCGCAGGGCGAGCTGCTGGGCCTCGTCGGACAGCGCCGGGTCCAGGTCGGGGGCGGGCGCGGTGACCTCGGCGCAGACGCCGTTCTCCTGGACGCTCTCCACCACCGGGTACGCCACGGCCTGGCCGCTGGGCGACCGGACCACGTTGGCGGCCAGCTCGCGGACGAAGTCGACCTTCTCCTCGGCGAGCACCGGGACGCCGGCCAGGAACGGGGCCTGGGCCTCGGTCTCGTCGTCGACCACCCAGACGCCCTTGCCGTCGTAGCCGCCGCGGACGGTCTTCAGCACCACCGGGTAGCCGGAGCCCTCGTTCGCGAAGGCGGTGACGTCGGCCGGGTCGGCGACGATCCGGTGCCGGGGGCAGGGGACGCCGATGGAGTCCAGCTTGGCCCGCATCACCCCCTTGTCCTGGGCGTTGACCAGCGCGTCCGGGCCGGGCCGGACGGCGATGCCCTCCGCCTGGAGGGCGCGCAGGTGCTCGGTCGGCACGTGCTCGTGGTCGAAGGTGATCACGTCGCAGCCGGCCGCGAAGCGGCGCAGGGTGTCGAGGTCGCGGTAGTCGCCCAGAACCACGTCGGAGACGACCTGGGAGGCGGAGTCCTGCGGGGTGTCCGCGAGGAGCTTGAACCGGATGCCCAGCGGGATGCCCGCCTGGTGTGCCATGCGGGCGAGCTGCCCGCCGCCGATCATGCCGACCACTGGAAAGGTTGTGTTGCCCGGGTGTGTCACGCAGCCCAGGATATCCGGGCCGGTAGGAGCGACCCCATCCACGCGGGTAGCCTGGTTGGCCGCACCCGAAAATTCCGCTCTTCCGATCTTTCGCCGACACGGAGACCGCCGCGATGACGACCAGCACCGAGCCGCGCCCCTCCCTCACCGAGCGGCTGCGCGGCATGTCCCCGGAGATGCTCGGCTTCGCCGTGATCGGCCTCTCCGGCGTCGTGGTCAACTTCGCCATCTTCTGGGTCTGTGTGAACGGCCTGGGCCTGGCGTCGCTGCGCTCCAACGTCGTGGCGACCGTGATCGCGATCGCCACCAACTACCTCGGCTACCGCTACTGGCTCTACCGGGACCGCGACGCCGCCTCCCGCCAGCGGGAGATCACGCTCTTCCTGCTGTTCAGCGGCATCGGCATGCTGATCGAGACCGGCGTGCTGGCACTCTCCCGGTACGGGCTCGGCCTGGACGGGCACTACGAGCAGCTGGGCGCCAAGGTGGTCGGCCTCGGGGTGGCCACCGTGTTCCGGTTCGTCTCGTACCGCACCTGGGTGTTCAAGGCGATGCCCGAGCTGGCCGAGCCCGAGGTCGTCGCCGGGCCCGAGCCCGAGGTGGTCGCCGAGGCCGAGCTGCTGCTGGCCGCCGAGGAGCCCACGGCCTCCGTGAAGTAGCCGCCCGCGGCCGGTCGGCCGGTCGAGCGGCTCCGGGACAGGACCGGGTCAGCCGGTCGAGCGGCTCTGGGACAGGAACAGGGCGAAGACCGGCGGGTGCAGGGAGAGCAGCTCCAGGCGCCCGCCGTCGGCCTCGGCGAGGTCGCGGGCGACGGCGAGGCCGATGCCGGTGGAGTTGCGGCCGCTGACCGCGCGTTCGAAGACCCGGTTGCCGAGCTCGGCGGGGACGCCGACCCCCTCGTCCTGGACCTCGGTGACCACCGAGGTGCCGGAGCGGCGGACCCGGACGGTGATGGTGCCGGCGCCGTGCATCAGGGAGTTCTCGATCAGCGTGGCGAGCACCTGGGCGACGGTGCCGGGGGTGCCGATCACCCGGGCGTCGTGGAGTCCGTCGAGGTCGAGCCGCCGGCCGCCCTCGCGCAGCGTGGGGCCCCACTCCTCGACCTGCTGGCGGAGCACGTCGTCGAGCGGGAACGAGACGGCGGTCGGGTTGTTGGGGTCGCGCTGGTTGGTGAGCAGCCGCTGGACCACGTCGGTGAGCCGCTCGACCTGCTGGAGGCCGATGGTGGCCTCCTCGCGGACGGTGGCCGGGTCCTCGGCGAGCGTGGTGATCTCCTCCAGCCGCATGGAGAGCGCGGTGAGCGGGGTGCGCAGCTGGTGCGAGGCGTCGGCGGCGAGCCGGCGTTCGGCGGTGAGCATCCGGGCGATCCGTTCGGCGCTGGTGTCCAGCACCTCGGCGATCCGGTCGAGTTCGGGGACGCCGTAGCGGCGGCCCTGCGGGCGGGGGTCGCCGGAGCCGAGGCGTTCGGCGGTCTCGGCGAGTTCGGTGAGCGGGCGGGCGAGCCGCTTGGACTGCCAGACGGCGAGCGCGACGGCGGCCTGGACGGCGAGCAGGGCGACCACGCCGAGCAGCAGCAGCATGTTGCCGATCTCGTGGTCGACGTCCTCGCGGGACTGGCTGACCGTGACCGTCTCGCCGCTGGCGCCCTCCTCGGTGGCGGTGATCGCGGGCCCGTCGACCGGCCGGCCGGCCGCGATCAGCGGCTGCCCGGGGATGTCGACGGTGACGAAGGAGCCGGTGGTGACCTGGGTGGCGAACTTCTCGCCGGTGACCGGCTCGCCCGCGGCGAGCCGGCTCTCCACCAGGCCGAGCACCCGGACCGCCTCGGCGTCGACCCGGTTGTTGGCGGCGTTGACGATGGACTGCTTCTCGACCAGTGCCAGCGGTACGCAGAACACCGTGACCACCACCAGGACCACGCCCAGCAGTGAGTTGATCATCCTGCGCTTCACGCCGGTGCTGCCCTAGTTCTTCTCGAAGCGGAAGCCGACGCCCCGCACGGTGGCGATGTAGCGCGGGTTGGCCGCGTCGTCGCCGAGCTTCTTGCGCAGCCAGGAGATGTGCATGTCCAGGGTCTTGGTGGAGGTCCACCAGGTGGTGTCCCAGACCTGGCGCATGATCTCCTCGCGGGTGACCACCCGGCCGGCGTCCCGGACCAGGACGCGCAGCAGCTCGAACTCCTTGGCGGAGAGGGTGAGCTCCTCGTCGCCGAGCCAGGCGCGGTGCGACTCGATGTCGATCTTCACGCCGTGCGCGCCGGTGGTCAGCTGGTCGACGTTGCCGCGGCGGAGCAGCGCCCGGACCCGGGCGAGCAGTTCGGCCAGCCGGAACGGCTTGGTGACGTAGTCGTCGGCGCCGGCGTCCAGGCCGACCACGGTGTCCACCTCGTCGGCGCGGGCGGTGAGCACCAGCACCGGGAAGCTCTTGCCGTCGGCGCGCAGCCGGCGGCAGACCTCCAGGCCGTCCATCTCGGGCAGGCCGAGATCGAGGACGATCAGGTCGACGTCCTCGCCGAGGCCGGCGCTGAGCGCGGCCGGGCCGTCCTCGCGGACCAGCACCTCGTAGCCCTCGCGGCGCAGGGCGCGGGCCAGCGGTTCGGAGATTGCCGGGTCGTCCTCGGCCAGCAGCACACAGGTCATGGGCCGATGGTAGACCGCACACCCGGCACCGATCAGGGGGCGGATGGCGACCTTGACCTTCCCATGACCTCCGGTCCTCCGCGCGGGTGGGCGGGCTGTGAAGTAGTTCACAGAGCGTGATCGTTACCGCTCGGTTGCCATGGACCCGGATAACCGGGATCCGGTGGCCGTCCGGCGAAAATGCTAGCGTTGGACCTTGGGTTCGAAGGAGATTTTCTGCCGAGGCCATCGAAAGGCCGGTTCAGGCTTACCTTTCCTTTACCAAAATGGGTGCATTTGTCAGCCCATGTCATGTAATGACGCCACGTACAGTGGCTGGGTCCACGTCCGCCCCACCCCCCTCGGCGGACGAAGTCAGGCAAGGAACCCCTCACACATGGCGACTACCACCCTGGACGCCGGCGTACAGCCGTCGGCGTCTCCGAGCGGCAAGACCTTCTTCGGGCACCCCCGAGGACTCGCCACGCTCTTCATGGCGGAAACCTTCGAACGGTTCAGCTACTACGGCATGCGGGCCCTGCTCGTGCTGTACATGGTCGCCAAGACCGGCGACGGCGGGCTGGAGATCCAGGCCGCCACCGCGGCCGCGGTCTACAGCGTGTACACGGCCATGGTCTACCTGCTGGCCCTGCCGGGCGGCTGGATCGCCGACCGGTTCCTCGGTGCGCGCAAGACCGTCGCGCTCGGCGGCGCGATCATCATGATCGGCCACTTCCTGCTGGCCGTGCCGGTGGAGGTCTCCTTCTTCGTGGGCCTGGCGTTCATCGCCCTCGGCTCGGGCCTGCTGAAGGCCAACATCTCCACGATGGTCGGCCACCTCTACGACGGCCCGAACGACCCCCGCCGCGACGGTGGCTTCACCATCTTCTACATGGGCATCAACCTCGGTGCCTTCCTCGCGCCGCTGGTCATCGGCACCGTCGGCCAGCAGGTCAACTGGCACCTGGGCTTCGCCCTCGCCGGCGTGGGCATGGCGCTCGGCCTCGGCCAGTTCCTGCTCGGCACCCGCCACCTGAGCCCCAAGAGCAACGTGGTGAACTCGCCGATCAGCCCGGCCGAGAAGAGCGCGATCTTCCGCAAGGCCGGCCTGTGGCTGGCGGCGGCCGCCGTCTTCTACGGCGTCGTCGCCCTGACCGGCCACTTCACCATCAACTGGGCGATCTGGCCGCTGTCCATCGCGGGCATCGCGATCCCCGTGGTCGTCTTCGCCCGGATGAAGCGCGACCGCGACCTCACCCCGGACGAGAAGTCGAAGATCGGCGGCTACGTCTGGTTCTTCGTCGCCGCCGCCGTGTTCTGGATGATCTACGACCAGTCCGGCTCGACGCTGAGCCTGTTCGCGGACAACAACACCGCGTCCACGCTGTTCGGCTTCCACTTCCCGTCCAGCTGGTTCCAGTCGCTGAACCCGCTGTACATCATGGCGCTGGCCCCGGTCGTCGCCTGGCTGTGGGTCTGGCTCGCCCAGCGCGGCAAGAACCCCAGCACCACCGCGAAGTTCGCCTTCGGCCTGCTGATGATCGGCGCGTCCTTCCTGGTCATGATGCTGGCCATGGCCGCCGCCGGCGGCGGCGCCAAGGTCACCCCGCTGTGGCTGGCGCTGGTCTACCTGGTCCAGACCGTCGGCGAGCTGACCCTCTCCCCGGTCGGCCTCTCCGTCACCACCAAGCTGGCGCCCGCCAAGTACGCCAGCCAGATGATGGGTGTCTGGTTCCTCGCCGTCACCGCCGGCGACTGCGTCGCCGCGATCTTCCAGCTCGTCCTCGGTGACGACGTGGTCGGCTCCACCTGGTACTTCGCCGTCCAGGGCCTGATGGCCATCGCCGCGGGCATCGGCCTGTACGCCTACCGCAAGAAGGTCGTCGCGCTCATGGGCGACGTGCACTGACGCACCACCGACACGTCGAAGGCCCGGACCCCTGCCGAGGGGTCCGGGCCTTCGACGTACCGGGCGTCAGAACGCGCGGACGCCCGCCTGCCAGACGGCGGCGGTCAGCGGGACGCCCGGGCGGTACGCCAGGTGGACGTGGGACGGCGCGTCGAGGAGCAGCAGGTCGGCGCGGGCGCCCGGGGTGACCCGGCCGACGTCGGTGCGGCGCAGCGCGCGGGCACCGCCCTCGGTGGCCGCGTGCACCGCCTCGTCCGGGGTCATCGCCATCTCGCGGACCGCCACCGCGACGCAGAACGCCATCGAGGTGGTGAAGCTCGACCCCGGGTTGCAGTCCGTGGACAGCGCGACCGTCGCGCCCGCGTCCAGCAGGCGGCGGGCGTTCGGGTACTCGGCGCGGGTGGAGAACTCCGCGCCGGGCAGCAGGGTGGCGACCGTCGCGCTGCCGGCCAGGGCCGCCACGTCCTCGTCGGTCAGGTGGGTGCAGTGGTCCGCGGACGCGGCGCCCAGCTCGACCGCGAGCTGCACGCCCGGGCCGTACGAGAGCTGGTTCGCGTGGACGCGCGGGGTCAGCCCGCGCTTCGCCCCGGCGGTCAGGATCGCCCGCGCCTGGTCGCCGTCGAACGCGCCGCGCTCGCAGAACACGTCCACCCAGCGGGCGTGCGGGGCGCACGCGTCCAGCATCTCGCCGGTCACCAGGTCCACGTAGCCGGCCGGGTCGTCCGCGAACTCGGGGGCGACCACGTGCGCACCCAGGTAGGTGGTCTCCGGCGTGTGCGCGGCCGCGATCCTCAGGGCGCGCGCCTCGTCGGCGACGGTCAGGCCGTAGCCGGACTTGCACTCCACCGTGGTGGTGCCCTGGCGCAGCGCCTCGGCGAGGAAGCGGGTGACGTTCGCGTCCAGCTCGGCGTCGGTGGCGGCGCGGGTCGCGGCGACGGTCGTGCGGATGCCTCCGGCGGTGTACGCCTGGCCGGACATCCGGGCGTTGAACTCGGCGGTGCGGTCGCCGGCGAAGACCAGGTGCGCGTGCGAGTCGACGAAGCCGGGCAGCAGCGCCCGGCCCGCGGCGTCGTACCGCTCGTCAGCCGCCGGGGCGGCCGCCGCGGGGCCGACCCACGCGATCCGCTCCCCGTCGACGACCACGGCGGCATCGGCCAGCAGCCCGAGCGGGCCCTCGCCGAGCGCGGGGTCGTTGGTGACCAGGCTGCCGATGTTGGTGATGAGCAAGCTCAACGGGGAGAACCTTCCGCGATAGGGGCTGCGAAAACAGGGACGCGAGGAGCTGCGCGACCGACCACCCCTCTACCTGAGTGCATGGCCGCGCAGTTCCTCGCGCCCCTGGCGGGGCGTTGGCTACTGCAGGGCGGCGATCGCCGCGGCAAGCGCCTGCGGGACGTCGGGGACGAGCTGGTGGGTGCCGTCCTTGACGATGTGGCGGCCGCCGACGATCACGTGGCGGACGTCCGCGGCGGAGGCGGCGTAGACGGCGATCTCGGCGCCGAGCGCGGGCCGCGGCCCGGCGGTGCGGACGGTGTCGAGGGCGACCACGCAGAAGTCGGCGAGCGCGCCGGCCTCGATCCGGCCGGCCTCGGACCAGCCGAGCGAGGCGTGGCCGTCCTCGGTGGAGGCGCGGAGCAGGGCGTTGGCGGTCCAGTGCCCGCGGGTGCGGGTGCGCAGCCGCTCGTCCAGTTCGAGGGCGCGTGCCTCCTCGAACGGGTCGATGACGGCGTGGCTGTCGCTGCCCAGGGTGACCGGGCAGCCGGCGGAGGCGAGCCGCCGCGCGGGGCCGATGCCGTCGGCGAGGTCCCGTTCGGTGGTGGGGCACATGCAGACGATCGTCGAGGTGTCGGACAGCAGGTGGACGTCCTCGTCGGTCAGGTGGGTGGCGTGCACCACGGACGTCCGCGGGCCGAGGACGCCGTGGTCGCCGAGCAGCCGGGTCGGGGTGACGCCGTGCGCGGCGAGGCAGGCGTCGTTCTCGGCGGTCTGCTCGGAGAGGTGGACGTGCAGCGGGGCCTTGCGCATGACGGCCCAGTGCGCGACGGTGCCGAGCTGCTCGGCGGGGACGGCGCGCACGGAGTGGACGGCGGCGCCGATCCGGGCGTGCTCGGCGGGCTTGAGGTCGGAGATCCGCTCGGCCCAGGCGTCGGCGTCGCCGTCGGTGAAGCGCAGCTGCGGCTTGGTGGGCTCGGCGCCGAAGCCGGAGGAGAGGTAGCAGGTGTCGAGCAGGGTGATCCGGATGCCGGCCCGCTGGGCGGCCTCGATCAGGGCCTCGCCCATCGCGTTGGGGTTGTCGTACCGGACGCCGCCGGGCGCGTGGTGCAGGTAGTGGAACTCGCCGACGGCGGTGATGCCGGCCAGCGCCATCTCGGCGTAGACGGCGGTGGCGAGGTCCAGGTAGCTGTCCGGGTCGAGCGCGCCGGCGAAGCGGTACATGGTGTCGCGCCAGGTCCAGAAGGTGCCGGAGCCGACCTGGACGTTGCCGCGCAGGGCGCGGTGGAAGGCGTGCGAGTGGGCGTTGGCGTGGCCGGGCAGCAGCAGCCCCGCCAGCCGGACGGCGTCCGGCGGGCAGGGGCCGCTGTCGGGGGTGACCTTGGCGATCCGCCCGCCGGGGCCGACGGCGATCAGCACGTCCTGCTCGACCACCGGGCCGTTGGCGTGCGGCAGCCAGGCGTGTTCCGCCCAGTACGTCACGACGGCTGACATGCGAGGTCCTCCAGTACGTCGGCGAGGGCGGCGACACCGGCCAGGCAGTCGGCGAGCTCGGCGTGCTCGGCCGGCGAGTGCGAGACGCCGCTCGGGTTACGTACGAACAGCATGGCGGTCGGGATCGCGGATGCCAGGATTCCGGCGTCGTGTCCCGCGCCGGTCGGCAGGACGGGGACGCCGCCGAGCCGGGCGGCGAGCCGGTCGCGCAGCGGCCCGTCGAAGTCGACCACCGGGGTGTACGACTCGCGGGTCAGTTCCACCTTGACCCCGTCGCGCTCGCCGCGCTCGTGGGCGGCGAGCCGGATCTCCTCGACCAGGGCGGTCAGGGTCGCCTCGTCGGCGGCCCGGGAGTCCAGCCAGCCGCGGACCAGCGAGGCGATCGCGTTGGTGCCGTTGGGCTCGACGGCGACCTTGCCGAAGGTGGCCAGCGCGCCCGCCAGCTTGGCCTTCTTCCGCGCGGAGAGCACGGTGTTGGCGTAGGTCAGCATCGGGTCGCGGCGGTCCTCGATCCGGGTGGTGCCGGCGTGGTTGGCCTCGCCGTGGAAGTCGAACCGCCAGCGGCCGTGCGGCCAGATCGCGGACGCCACGCCGACCGGCTCGCTCTCGCTCAGGTACCGGCCCTGCTCGACGTGCAGCTCGACGAAGGCGCCGATCCGGGCCAGCCGGTCGGCGTCCGCACCGATCGCGGTCGGGTCGTAGCCGGCCCGCTCCATCGCGTCGGGCAGCCGGACGCCGTCGGCGTCGCGCAGCGCGTACGCCTGCTCCTGGGAGAGCACGCCGGCGGTCAGCCGGGAGCCGATGCAGGCGACGCCGAACCGGGCGCCCTCCTCGTCGCCGAAGTTGACGATCGCCAGCGGCTTGGCGAACTCCGCTCCGCGGGAGCGGAGTTCGTCCAGGGCGGCGAAGGAGGAGACCACGCCGAGCGGGCCGTCGAAGGCGCCGCCGTCCGGCACGGAGTCCAGGTGCGAGCCGGTGACCACGGCGCCCTCACCGTTCGGGTCGCCGAGCCAGGCCCACTGGTTGCCGTTGCGGTCCAGCTCGTACGTCAGGCCGCGGTCGCGGGCCTGCTGCTCGAACCAGGCGCGGCACTCGGCGTCGGCGGAGTTCCACGCGAAGCGGCGGTAGCCGCCGGACGAGGCGGAGCGGCCCACGGGGAGCAGCTCCGCCCACATCGCCTCGAAGGAGTGACTCACAGCTCGCCCATGGGGACGCGAACGCCGCGCTCGCCGGCCACCTCGACCGCGCGGTCGTAACCGGCGTCGACGTGGCGGATGACGCCCATGCCCGGGTCGTTGGTGAGCACCCGGCGGATCTTCTCGCCCGCCAGCGCGGTGCCGTCGGCGACCGTCACCTGGCCGGCGTGGATCGAGCGGCCGATGCCGACGCCGCCGCCGTGGTGGATGGAGACCCAGGACGCGCCGGAGGCGACGTTGACCATGGCGTTCAGCAGCGGCCAGTCGGCGATCGCGTCGGAGCCGTCCAGCATCGCCTCGGTCTCGCGGTACGGGGAGGCGACCGAGCCGCAGTCCAGGTGGTCGCGGCCGATCACGATCGGCGCGGACAGCTCGCCGCTCGCCACCATGTCGTTGAAGCGCTCGCCGGCCTTGTCGCGCTCGCCGTAGCCGAGCCAGCAGATGCGCGCCGGGAGGCCCTGGAAGTGCACCTTCTCCTGGGCCATCTTGATCCAGCGGTGCAGCGACTCGTTCTCCGGGAAGAGGTCGAGCACGGCCTTGTCGGTCTTGTAGATGTCCTGCGCGTCACCGGACAGCGCGGCCCAGCGGAACGGGCCCTTGCCCTCGCAGAACAGCGGGCGGATGTACGCCGGGACGAAGCCCGGGAAGGCGAACGCCCGGTCGTAGCCGGCCAGCTGGGCCTCGCCGCGGATCGAGTTGCCGTAGTCGAAGACCTCGGCGCCGCGGTCCTGGAAGCCGACCATCGCCTCGACGTGCTTGGCCATCGACTCGCGGGAGCGCTGGGTGAACTCGGCGGGCTTCTCGGCGGCGTAGCTCGCCATGTCCTCGAAGGCCACGCCGATCGGCAGGTAGGACAGCGGGTCGTGCGCGCTGGTCTGGTCGGTGACGATGTCGATCGGCGCGTCCATCGCCAGCAGCTGCGGGAACAGCTCGGCGGCGTTGCCCAGCAGGCCGATGGAGAGCGGCTGCCGCTTGTCGCGGGCCTCGGTGGCCAGCTGCAGCGCGTGGTCGAGGTTCTTGGCCTCGACGTCCAGGTAGCGGTGCTCGATCCGGCGGGCGATCCGGGACGGGTCGCAGTCGATGCAGATCGCCACGCCGCCGTTCATGGTGACGGCCAGCGGCTGGGCGCCGCCCATGCCGCCGAGGCCGGCGGTCAGGGTGATGGTGCCCTCGAGCGTGTTGTCGAACTTCTTCGCCGCGACGGCGCCGAAGGTCTCGTACGTGCCCTGGAGGATGCCCTGGGTGCCGATGTAGATCCACGAACCGGCGGTCATCTGGCCGTACATGGTGAGGCCCAGCGACTCCAGCCGGCGGAACTCCTCCCAGTTCGCCCAGTCGCCGACCAGGTTGGAGTTGGCGATCAGCACGCGCGGCGCCCACTCGTGGGTCTGCATCACACCGACCGGGCGGCCGGACTGGACCAGCATGGTCTCGTCCTGCTTCAGGGTCTGCAGGGTGCGCACCATGGCGTCGTACGAGCGCCAGTCGCGCGCCGCCTTGCCGGTGCCGCCGTAGACCACCAGCTTGGAGGGGTGCTCGGCCACCTCGGGGTCGAGGTTGTTCATCAGCATCCGCAGGGCGGCTTCCTGCTGCCAGCCCTGCGTCGACAGCTTCGACCCACGCGCCGCCCGCACCTCGCGCGCTCCGCTCACCTGCTCTGCCATGGCCCAGCCTCCTTGCGGATGAAATTCATTCACTGACTACGAGACTGAATATATCCAAACACTCCTGCTCTGGCCAGAGCCCACGACGACGCGCCCGCCCCGGTCGACCGGCCGTTCGGTCGCTCGGGGCGGGCGGTGGGGGAACCGAGGTGCCGGTCAGGCGGCGGCGTCGCCGTCCCAGTCGATGCCGATCTCGGCGAGCCAGCGGCGGTCGTCGGCGTCGGGTTCGGGGACCGGCTCGCCGGCCCGGGACGGGGGGCGCGGCGGGCGCGGGATCTCCTGGATCGGTCCGACGCCGTAGCGTTCGGCGGCCTCGGCGGCGGCGTCGGGTTCGAGGACGCCGACGTGCACGGCCTCCTCGTCACCCGGGTCGAGGACGGTCAGGTCGGCGTGCGGCGGCCGGAACAGGGCGATCCGGCGGCCGCACTCCGGGCAGGACCACTCGTCGGCTCCCGAGCCGAGCTTCCCGGTCAGTCTCATCTGGTGGATCGGACGCATCGCGGACCCCCGTTCCGCCTCCGGCCGGGCGGTGCCCCGACAGCGGCCGAAGTCATGTCAATCCCCTGCGGAAATTCCCCTGTTGATGGCATGCCCGCTCGCGGGCCCGGTCCAACGTGGCGGTACGGTCATTTGCCGATGCCGTCGTCGAGGGAGGGGACCGCCGTGGAGCGCGAGTGGGTTGTCGAGGAGAGCGTCGTGGTCGGGGTGGCGCCGGACGCGGCGTACGGGGTGGTGGCGGAGGTGCGGCGGACCGGCGAGTGGAGTCCGGAGTGCCGGGCGGTGTGGGCGCGCCGCGGGGCGCTGGTGGCGGGTGAGCGGTTCGTCGGCTGGAACCGCAAGGGCCTGCTGCTGTGGTTCACCACCTGCCGGGTGACGGTGGCCGAGCCGGGCCGCGAGTTCGCGTTCCGGGTGGACGCGCTCGGGCTGCCGATCGCGCTGTGGGGCTACCGCTTCGAGCCGGCGGCGGACGGCGGGACGGTGCTCACCGAGTACTGGCAGGACCTGCGGACCGGCCGGAGCCGCCGCCCGGCGGAGCTGCTGGGGCTGGTCTTCAGCGGCACCCGCGCCGAGGACCGGGCCGGGGTGAACCGGGCCGGCATGCGGACCACCCTGGAACGGATGAAGGCCGCGCTGGAGCGGTAGCCGCCGGTCGGGGCGGCGGCTACTCCAGGAACAGGCCGCGGGCCGCGGCGGACTGCTCGATGGCCTCCAGCCGGGCCTCGGCGCCGGGGAGCTCGTCGCACATGGTCTGCAGCAGCACCCGGCCGAGCATCATCGGCGCGCAGGCCGTGTCGAAGACCAGGCCGGTGCCGACGGCGGCGGGCAGCAGCAGGTCGGAGAGCTTGGCGACCGGGGCGAAGGCGGAGTCGGCCACGGTGAGCACGGTCAGCCCGCACTCCCGGGCGACGGTGAGCGCCTCCATCAGCTCGCGCGGGTAGCGCGGCAGGGCGAAGCAGAGCAGCGCGGTGGCACCGGCGGCGGCGGCCTGTTCGAGGCGGTCGGCGAGCATCGAGCCGCCCTCGTCGAGCAGCCGGATGTCGGGGTGGACCTTGGCGGCGAAGTACGCGAAGCCGCGGGCCTGGGCGGAGGCGGCGCGCAGGCCGAGCACGGGCAGCGGCCGGGAGGCGGCGAGCAGCCGGGCGGCGCGGACGATCGGCTCGGGGTCGGCGAGCAGTTCGGCGAGGTGGCGCAGGTGCTCGATCTCGGCGAGGACGGCCTGCTGGTGCTCGTTGCGGACCGCGTCGGCGGGCGACTCGGGGGCCTGCGGTTCGCCGGCGCCGAGTTCGCGCAGCTGCTTGCGCAGCGCCGGGTAGCCGTCGTAGCCGAGCGCGACGGCGAAGCGGGTGACCGAGGGCTGGCTGACGCCGGCGAGTTCGGCGACCTCGACGGAGGAGAGGAACGGCGCCTCGGTGGCGTGCCGGACCAGCGAGTGGGCGATCCGCCGCTGGGTGGGGGTCAGCCGGTGACCCTCGAAGAGCTGGAGCAGGCGCGCGGACGGCCCTGCGGCTCCGGTCTCGTCCAGGGCGGTCATCGGCGGTTCCTCCACGCTGCTGTCGGGCGGCCGTCGGTGGCTGCGGCGGCTGGGACGACTGTGGCGCATGCCCGGCGGACGGGCAATGCCGTTTCGCCCTGCGGGACGGAGTGCTCGACGGGCGAGACGCCGGCGGGCGTCTCGGGGTGACCCTGATTCGTCCCTGAGGCGCCCCCGAAAACGCCCCGCGGAGCTGGCCGGGCCGACCGGGCGGGGGCCACGATGAGCGCCATGGACACTCGCCAGGACGACCTGCGGCGCGAGCTCGACGCCGCGCTGCAGACCCGCAAGGAGCTGGGGCCGGAGTACGAGAAGGAGATCATCGACTCCTTCGTCGCCCGGCTCGGCGCGAGGCTGGACGGGCCGGTGGAGCACCGTCCGGCACCGGTGCCGGAGAAGTCGCGCAACCGCCGGTTCACGATCCAGATCCTCTCGCTGGTGATGGGTGTGCCGCTGACCGCGATCGCCGTGGAGGGGGCCGGCGTGGTGGGCCTGCTGGCCTGCTGGCTCGGGATCGTCGGCGTCAACGTCTCCAGCGCGCTCGGTGAGCGCATCGACCGCAACCGCCGGAGCGACTGGGACTAGGGGCCCCGGTCGCTCCGGCGGGCACGGGTCAGGCCAGCGGGCCGGTGACCTGCTCGACGGCGGCGACCAGGGCGTCGGAGGCGACGAGCGTGGCGGCGGCCTCCAGGTCCGGGGAGAGGAAGCGGTCCCGGCCCGGGCCGCCGACGCCGGCCGCGCGGGCGGCGGCGATCGCGGCGGCGGTGGCGGGGGCGAGGGTGCCGCCGCCGCCCTCCGCGCGGATCTCCAGGGCGCGGGCGGAGGCGAGCAGCTCGACGGCGAGCACCCGGCCCAGGTTGTCGACGGCCTGGCGGAGCTTGCGCGCCGCGGACCAGCCCATCGAGACGTGGTCCTCCTGCATCGCCGAGGACGGGATGGAGTCCACCGAGGCGGGGACGGCGAGCCGCTTGTTCTCGCTGACCAGCGCGGCCTGGGTGTACTGGGCGATCATCAGGCCGGAGTCGACGCCCGGGTCGTCGGCGAGGAAGGCCGGCAGGCCGTGCGAGCGGGCCTTGTCGAGCAGCCGGTCGGTGCGCCGCTCGGAGATCGAGGCGAGGTCGGCGGCGGCGATGGCGAGGAAGTCCAGCACGTAGGCGACCGGGGCGCCGTGGAAGTTGCCGTTGGACTCGACCCGGCCGTCCGGCAGCACCACCGGGTTGTCGACCGAGGCGGCGAGCTCGCGGTCGGCGACGGTGCGGGCGTGCGCCAGGGTGTCGCGGCCGGCGCCGGCGACCTGCGGGGCGCAGCGGATCGAGTAGGCGTCCTGGACGCGCGGGGCGTCGTCCTGGTGGTGGCCGGTGAGGCCGGAGTCCTTGAGGACGGCCAGCATGTTGGCGGCGGAGAGCGCCTGGCCGGGGTGCGGGCGGATCGGGGCGTGCAGCTCGGGGGCGAGCACCTTGTCGCTGCCCAGCAGCGCCTCCAGCGACATCGCGGCGGTGATGTCGGCGGTGGTGTAGAGCCGCTGCAGGTCGGCGAGGGCCATCACCAGCATGCCGAGCATGCCGTCGGTGCCGTTGATGAGGGCCAGGCCCTCCTTCTCCAGCAGCTCGACCGGCTCGATGCCGGCGGCGGCGAGCAGCTCGGCGGCGTCCTTCTCCTCGCCGTCCGGGCCGGTGGCGACGCCCTCGCCCATCAGGACCAGGGCGCAGTGCGACAGCGGGGCCAGGTCGCCGGAGCAGCCGAGCGAGCCGAACTCGCGGACCACCGGGGTGATGCCGGCGTTCAGGATGGCGGCCATCGTCTCGGCGACCAGCGGGCGCACGCCGGTGCGGCCGGAGGCGAGGGTCTTCATCCGCAGGAACATCAGCGCGCGGACCACCTCGCGCTCGACCGCGGGGCCCATGCCGGCGGCGTGCGAGCGGACCAGCGAGCGCTGCAGCTGGGCGCGCAGCTCGGGGCTGATGTGCCGGACGGCGAGCGCACCGAAGCCGGTGGAGACGCCGTAGACCGGACGGGGCTCGGCCGCGAGGGCGTCGATCCGGGCGCGGGCGGCGGCCATCTCGGCGTGCGCGTCGGGGCCGATCTCGACCCGGGCATTGCCGCGCGCGACGGCGAGCACGTCCTCGGCGGTGACGTCGGCCTTGCCGACCTGGACGACACTGTGCATATCCATATGCACAATCGAATCAGGTGAATGGGGATCTGACAACCGTCGGCCTCCCCGGCCTGGTCTACTGGGAAGCAGGAGGTGGCGATGGCACGCGCGACGGTACGGCGGCGGGTGGTGCGGCTGCGCGACGGTGCACAGGGCGTCCGGCCGGACGCGCTGGCGGCGGAGGAGCCGCTGGAGATCCGGGTCGGCGGCGAGCCGCTGACCGTCACCATGCGCACCCCCGGGCACGACTTCGACCTGGTGGCGGGCTTCCTGGTCGGCGAGGGCATGGTCACCGGGGCGGAGCAGCTCCCCGCGCTGCGCTACTGCGCCGGGACGGACGCCGAGGGCGCCAACACCTACAACGTGGTGGACGCGACCGTCCGGGGCGGCTCCACCGCGCTCTCCGCGCACCGCAACCTGCTGATGACCAGCGCCTGCGGCCTGTGCGGCCGGGACACCGTGGACGCGGTGCGCACGCACAGCCGCTGGTCGGTCGCCGAGGACGGCCTGACGGTCGACCAGGAACTGCTGTACGCCCTGCCCGACCGGCTGCGGGCGGCGCAGAGGACCTTCGAGTCCACCGGCGGGCTGCACGCCGCCGGGCTGTTCGACGCGCGCGGCGAGCTGCTCTGCGTCCGGGAGGACGTGGGCCGGCACAACGCGGTCGACAAGGTGGTGGGCTGGGCGCTGCGCGAGGGGCGGCTGCCGCTGACCGGGCACCTGCTGCTGGTCAGCGGGCGGGCCTCGTTCGAGCTGACCCAGAAGGCGGCGCTGGCCGGGGTGCCCCTGCTGGCCGCCGTCTCCGCGCCGTCCTCGCTGGCCGTGGAGCTGGCCGAGGAGCTCGGCCTCACCCTGGTGGGGTTCCTGCGCGGGCGCAGCGCCAACGTCTACGCCCGCGCGGACCGGATCAGCTCCGCCGGCTCCGCCTGACCACCACGACGATCACGACCACCACGAGGACCAGGATCACCAGGACCACCAGGCCGCCGATCAGCTTGCCGAAGAAGCTGCTCTTCTTCTTTTTCTTGCTCTTGCTCTTCGCGGCCAGCTGCTTGGTGTGCTCGGCCTGCGGCGCCGCCGCCGGCGCCTGGGCCGGCGCCACCTGGGCCGGAGCCTGCTGAACCGACGTCACCGCCGCCGTCCGCGGCGCGGCCTGTGCCGCGCCCTCGGCCAGCGTCACGCCGCCGACCGCCAGTGCCAGGGAGAGCAGCGCCCCCGCGATCCTCGTCCGCATGTACCCCTCCTCGTTCGATCTGCGCCCCACACTGTCCCACGGACGGACGGCCCGGGGGCAGGCTCGTGCGGAGGTTGTTGCGCGACTGTGGCGGGGGCCCTGGGCGGGCGGGCGTTCAGGCCGGGGGCGGGGAGCAGGGGCCGGAGAGGGCGACGGCGACCAGGGCGCGCAGGGCGGGGGCGATCTGACCGAGCGGCAGGGTGGACTCGTCGGCGAAGAGTTCGAGCAGCCACCCGCCGGCCGGGTTGCCGCCGCCTGCGGCGACCATCGCCTTGTAGCCGCTGACCACCATCATGGCCTCCTCGGCGGCGTCGTTGCCGGGTGCTCCGGCGCGCAGCGCGAAGGAGCCGCCGCGCACCGCCCGCCGGGTCAGCGGGTAGTGGCGCAGGTCGAAGACGGCGTCCGGGGCCTCGATCTGGGCGCGCTGGGTGACCGCCCGGCTGGAGCCGGGGCCGCCGGTCATCCGGTAGACGGCGTGCTGGGCGGTGCGCATCAGCTGGGAGCCGGGCGGCACGTACGAGACCCACCAGCCGACCGCGTTGAGCAGCCGGGAGGAGGTCTCGGCGACGCAGGCGAGCCGGGACAGCGTGTCGGCGGGGTGCGTGGCGCGCTGGAGTCCGCCCTGGTCGAGGGTGGTGAGCCCGGCGGCGAGCAGCTGTCCGGGGTCGGCGCTGTGCGCGGCGCCGCGGAAGCGCCGGCGGTCCCCGGCGGCGCCGCGCGCGCCGGGTGCTCCGCCGGGGCGGCGGCCGTCCGCGCGGTGGTGCGGGTCGGCGGCGTCGGCGAGCAGCACGGTCGGGTCGGGGGCGAAGCCGGGGCCGTGGCTGCGGCCGGCCACCACGGGGTGGGCGGCGCGGGCGGCCTTGGCCCGGTACTGGGCGGCGTCGGCGAGCCGGAACAGCCGGTCGGCGGTGGTGACCGGGCCGATCGAGTCGCCGGTGGAGGCGACGCCGCAGGCCACCCCCTCGCCCTCGGTGAGTTCCAGGGCGCGGGTGCAGAGCTCCTCGGCGACGGCGACCACCTCGTCGGCGGTCTGGCCCTCGGCGAGCAGGCAGAACTCGTCGCCGCCGAGCCGGGCGGCCAGCGAGCCGGGCAGCTTGGCGGCGCACAGCGACAGCTGGTGGGCGAACTTCTCCAGCAGCCGGTCGCCCATCTCGTGGCCGAGCTCGTCGTTGACCCGCTTGAGGCCGTTGACGTCGCAGACCACCAGGGAGACCACGGTGTTGTCGCGGTTGTGCGCCTTGAGGGCGCTCTCCAGCCGGGCGTCCACGGCGCGCCGGTTGGCGAGGCCGGTGAGCGCGTCGGTGAAGGCGAGCCGGCGCAGGTCGGCGACGCGTTCGGTCTGGGCGAGCCCGGCGGAGATCTGCGCGGCGAGCAGGGTGGCGTAGTCGGCGTCGGCCTCGGTGAAGACCGGCATGCCGAGGGCGCGGGCCAGGTACAGCTCGCCCCAGGCCTGGCCGTGCAGGACGATCGGGGCGACCAGGCAGCACTCGCGGCCGCGCCGGCGCAGCCCGGCGGCCCGCTGCTGGCAGAAGGCCCCGGCCCCGGGGTGCGCGTGGGCGGCGTGCGGGGTGATGTTCTCGGCGGTCTGGATCCAGGCCCGGGGCAGCCGGCCGGTGGTCCAGTGCTCTTCCAGGTAGGTGACGATCTCGGGGAAGTCGGCGACCGGGTAGGACTCGTCGTCCGGCAGCTCCTCCTCGCCGGCCGCCAGGTCGCCGTAGTTGACCAGCACCCGCAGCCGGCCGGACTCGCGGTCCCAGACGGAGACGGCGGCCATGGTGGCGGCCAGGGCCGAGGTGGCCCGGACGGCGGCGGCCCGGACCGCCTCCAGCGGGGTGAGGGCACCGGCCATGTCCTGGGCGAGCTCGACCACCGCCTGCAGCCGCAGGTCGGGCGTGGAGATGACGTACGGGCTCTCCTCGGTCATGGTCGCCTCGCTCACCGATCGCCTCATCCCGGGTCCGGCCGCCGTGCGTCCGGGCGGCCTTTCGACCAGATTAGGGGGATTTGAGGCTGGACGGGTCAGACGGCTCGCGCGCGGCTGAGCAGCCAGGGCTCGACCAGGCCGAGGCCGCGGACCGGGCGGCGCCACATCGGCTGGAGGTGGAAGCGCCGGTCGTCCTCGGGGTGGCGGCCGTCCTCGCCCGGGGTGGCGGCGGCGCCGTTCTGCTCCAGCGCGGCGGACAGCTCGCCGTCGACCAGCACGGCGTCCTTGGGCGCGATCGAGGTGAGCCGGCTGGCCAGGTTGACCGTGGTGCCGAAGACGTCGCCCATCCGCGAGGTGACCGTGCCGAAGGCCATGCCGACCCGCAGCGCGGGCATGCCGTCCTCCTTGGCCAGCGTCTCCACCAGGCTGAGCGCGATCTCGGCGGCGGTCGCCGGGTCCTCGGAGACGTACAGGATCTCGTCGCCGAGGGTCTTGACCACCCGGCCGCCCTGGCCGGCGATCAGGTCGGAGCAGGTGTTCTCGAAGCCCTCGACCAGCTCGCCGAGCTCCTCCTCCTCCAGCCGCCGGGAGAGCCGGGTGAAGCCGACCAGGTCGGCGAAGCCGACGGCGAGGCGGCCGCTGGTGATCTCGCTGTCCTCGGCGGCCTGCACCACCCGGCCGGTGACCGCGGCGAGCTGGCGGCGCCAGACGTACACCAGGAACTGCTCCAGCTCCGGCAGCAGCAGCTCGGTCAGCGGGTACGCGACCTCGGCCCGGGTCAGGCCCGGCTCCACGGACTGGGTGAGGTTCTCCAGGAAGGTGTCCATCTGCCAGCCGGCCAGCCGGGAGGTGGTCTGGCCGGTCGAGCGGGCCACCTGGATCGCCATCGACTCGCTGAGCAGCCCGGACTCCACCAGGCCGGCGAGCCGGCGCAGCGCGATCACGTCGTTGTCGGTGAGCGCCCGGGACTGGCCGATGTCGGGGAAGCCCATCGCCCGCCAGAAACGGGTGGCCAGCTCCATCGGGACGTCGGCGGCGCGGGCCGCCTGGTACGGGGTGTATCTGCGCGGAGCGTCCAGGATCAGCCGCTCCAGGTCCAGCGCGACGGTGCGGTCCGCCGTCTCGCCGCCGCCGTTCTCGCGCTGCTCTGCCACCGGTCCGTCCCCGTGCGGTTGCCGCACTTGCCTCGTCCCTACCTGTCCAACCGGCGCGCGACCACCCCCAGGGCCAGTGGCGCGCCTCACACCTGCCAGGTGGAATGTTCGCACGGAATCGCGCGATCCGGGGCATCCGGTCCGGGCCGGCGTCCGTCAGCCGGACCGCGGTCGGACGTGCACCACGTCGCCGGCGGCCACCGGATGCCGGGTGCCGTCGGCGCCGCGGACCACCAGCCGGCCGTCGCCGTCCACCGCCACCGCCTCGCCGAGCAGCTCCCGGTCGCCGGGCAGCTGCACCCTCACCTGCCGGCCGAGCGTGGTGCAGCGGGCGGTGTACGCGGGCAGCAGGCCGCTGGCGTGCGGGTCGCCGGCCGCGGCCACCCACTCGCCGTACAGCTCGGCGAACTCGCGCAGCAGGGCGCGCAGCAGGGTGTCCCGGTCGGTGACCTCGGCGCCGGCCAGCGCGAGCGAGGCGGCGGTCTCCACCGGCAGCTCGGGCTCCCGCAGCGTGACGTTGACGCCGAGCCCGGCGACCACCGCGCCGCCGCTCAGCTCGGTCAGGATGCCGCCGAGCTTGCGCTCCGCCCCGTCGACGGTCACCTGGAGGTCGTTCGGCCACTTCAGGCCGACCTCCAGCTTCGCGACCCGGGCCAGGGTGGCGGCCGCCGCGGTGCCGACCAGGATCGGCAGCCAGCCGTACCGCTCGATCGGGACGCCCTCGGGCCGCAGCAGCACGGAGAGGAACAGGCCCGAGCGCGGCGGGGCGGACCAGCGGCGGTCGAGCCGGCCGCGGCCGGCGCTCTGCGACTCGGCGACCAGCACCGCGCCCTGCGGGGCGCCGTCCTTCGCCCGGGCGGCCAGGTCGGAGTTGGTGGAGCCGGTCTCGGCCACCACCTCCAGGTCGGTCCACAGGCTGCCGGGACGCACCAGGTCGCGGCGCAGCGCGGCGCCGTCCAGCGGCGGCCGGTCCAGGTCGGTCCAGGGGGACGGCCCGGACTGGCCGAAGCCACGCAGGCCACTGCGGCGGGGACGGGGGGCGTCGGCGTCGGTCACGCGGCCAGGCTATCGGGCCCGCGCCCCCGGGCGGCCGTGTCGGGCCCGACCCTCCGGCGGCGTCACCGGCACCGCCGGCGCGACCGCGGAGACGGCCGCGACACGCCCGGACCGGACCGTGTCGCACTCCCCCCGCGCGGGGCCCTGGTCGGCCGTACGCCGCCCCATCGTCCCGCATAACGGGCGTTAACACACTGTGTCGATGGCCATAACCGCAAACGCCGCGCGATGGCTACGCTACTGAACGGTAGACCGCAGCGCCGCCCTGCCCGGAGCCGTCCAGCGACAGGTCGCGGCCCCGAGGATCCAGGAGAGCCACCGGATGACCGAGGCCCCGTACGACCCCCACACGACCGCCGGCAAGCTGGCCGACCTCCGCCGCCGGCTGGACGAGGCGGTGCACTCCGGCTCCTCCGCGGCGGTGGAGAAGCAGCACGCCAAGGGCAAGATGACGGCGCGTGAGCGGATCGTGGAGCTGCTGGACGAGGACTCCTTCGTGGAGTTCGACGAGTTCGCCCGCCACCGCTCCACCAACTTCGGCCAGGAGAAGAACCGGCCCTACGGCGACGGCGTGGTCACCGGCTACGGCACCGTGGACGGCCGCCAGGTCGCCGTCTTCGCGCAGGACTTCACGGTCTTCGGCGGCTCCCTCGGCGAGGTCTTCGGCGAGAAGATCGTCAAGGTGATGGACTTCGCCCTGAAGACCGGCTGCCCGATGATCGGCATCAACGACTCCGGCGGCGCCCGGATCCAGGAGGGCGTGGTCTCGCTCGGCCTGTACGGCGAGATCTTCCGCCGCAACGTGCACGCCTCCGGCGTCATCCCGCAGATCTCGCTGATCATGGGCCCGTGCGCCGGCGGCGCGGTCTACTCCCCCGCGGTGACCGACTTCGTGGTGATGGCCGACAAGACCTCGCACATGTTCATCACCGGCCCCGACGTGATCAAGACCGTCACCGGCGAGACCGTCGACATGGAGGAACTGGGCGGCGCCCGGACCCACAACAGCAAGTCCGGCAACGCCCACTACCTCGCGGCCGACGAGAAGGAGGCGATCGAGTACGTCAAGAGCCTGCTCTCGTACCTGCCCTCCAACAACCTCTCCGACCCGCCGGTCTACCCCGAGCAGGCCGACCTCTCCGTCACGGACGAGGACCTGGAGCTCGACACCATCGTGCCGGACTCCGCCAACCAGCCGTACGACATGCGCAAGGTCATCGAGCACGTCCTCGACGACGCCGAGTTCCTGGAAGTCCAG
This sequence comes from Kitasatospora sp. NPDC048365, assembly GCF_043200835.1. NCBI lineage: Bacteria > Bacillati > Actinomycetota > Actinomycetes > Kitasatosporales > Streptomycetaceae > Kitasatospora > Kitasatospora sp. NPDC048365. The sequence continues at coordinate 278,618 of NZ_JBICYJ010000004.1, read as the reverse complement.
CCGCTGTACGCGGGCAACATCATCACCGGCTTCGGCCGGGTCGAGGGCCACCCGGTGGGCGTGGTCGGCAACCAGCCGATGGACCTGGCCGGCTGCCTCGACATCGCGGCCAGCGAGAAGGCCGCGCGCTTCGTCCGGACCTGCGACGCGTTCAACATCCCGGTGCTGACCTTCGTGGACGTCCCGGGCTTCCTGCCCGGCACCGGCCAGGAGTGGGACGGCATCATCCGCCGCGGCGCCAAGCTGATCTACGCCTACGCCGAGGCCACCGTGCCGCTGATCACCGTCATCACCCGCAAGGCCTTCGGCGGCGCGTACGACGTCATGGGCTCCAAGCACCTCGGCGCCGACCTCAACCTGGCCTGGCCGACCGCGCAGATCGCGGTCATGGGCGCGCAGGGCGCGGTCAACATCCTGCACCGGCGCGAGCTCGCCGCGGCCGAGCAGGAGGGCATCCTGGAGGAGAAGCGGGCCGAGCTGCTCGCGTCCTACGAGGACACCCTGCTCAACCCGTACCTCGCCGCCGAGCGGGGCTACGTGGACGCGGTCGTCGCGCCCAGCGAGACCCGGCGGCACATCGTGCGGGGCCTGCGGGCCCTGCGCGGCAAGCGCGAGGTGCTGCCGCCCAAGAAGCACGGCAACATCCCGCTGTAGCAGAAGGGTTCGTGAGGATGTCCCCCATTCAGGTACTGCACGGGCAGCCGACCCCCGAGGAGCTGGCCACCGTCCTGGCGGTGGTCCAAGCCCGGGCCGCCGCCGCGCAGGCCGCCGCCCAGGCGGCCGCCGGGGCCGGCGGCCCGGTCAACCCGTGGAACGACCACGCGAAGCGGCTCCGCCCGGCCCTGCGGCCCGGGCCTGGCGCCTGGCGCACCAGCGCCTGGGCCCGCTGACGTGAAACCGGCCGCCGGGGGCGTCGATCGCCCCCGGCGGCTCAGGCGAGTGCGCCCTCGATCATCGCGGCAAGGGCGAGCACCGGCTCCGCGGCGAGGGACCAGCCCGTCGCGGTGGGCCGGTGCAGGGTGCGGACGACCAGCGTCGCACCGGGCTCGACGGCCAGCAGCCGTTCGACGGCCCACCGGCGGGCGCCGTCCGGGCCGGCCGCGCTCGGCGCCAACGCGGCCGCCAGCGCCAGCAGTTCCGGGTCGGCGTTGAGCCGCTCCGCGGCCGCCGGATCCCCCGCGAAGGCACTCGCCCGCCCCCGCCGCCGCTCCCCCAGCGCGACCCGGCCGGCCACCCGCACGCCGAGCGGCACCGCGTACACCAGGAACCCCAGGCCGAACGCCCGCCGGACCGCCCCGCCGCCGAGCACCGACGCCCGCACCTCGAACGGCCGCGGCTCGCAGGCGTCCAGGTGGACGAAGAGCTGCGTCGGGGCCGGCATCCCGGTGAACCGCTCCCGGGCCGGCAGCAGGCTCCCGGCCGGCACCCCGTCCGTCTCCCCGGCCAGGACCCGCACGAACGGCGGCCGCTCCAGGCGGAGTTCGGCTCCCAGCGCGCGGGCCAGATCGGCCGCGACCACCTGCGGATCGCGGTCCCGGCCGCGCCAGCCGGCCACCGGCATCGGTGCACCCCTTCCCGGTCAGGCGGATCCGGCGGCGGCACCCAGCTCGGCGAGCCGGTCGACCGCGGCCTGCCGTTCGGCGGCGAAGCGGTCGGCCCGCAGGCGGCCGAGCTCGGTCCAGCGGTCGACAGCGACCCGGGCGGCGGCCAGCGCCTCGTCGGCACGGCCCTGCGCATGGGCCGCCTCACGGGCCCGGTCGGCCTCCTCGGCCCGGCGCAGCAGCGCCCGCGAGGGCTCCTCGACCGGCGTCGGCGCGGCGGCCTCGGCCCGGGCCACACCGCGGCGCCGGGTGCGGGCGCCGAACGCGCCCACCAGGGCGATCAGCAGCGCGGCGAGGACCCCGGACACCAGGGTGCGCAACAGGTCATCCATGGGCGGCAGTATGACCCGAGTGGTCTCTACCATGGAGTAGGTTTCTAGAAAATTGTTCTGCCATTGGCCCGAACTAGACTGTCCTGCCATGGCGAAGCAACTCCGTGGCGAGGCCACCGTCGAGCGGCTGCTGACCGCCGCCCTGGAGGTGTACGCGGCCGGCGGACAGCCCGGGTTCACCGTCAACGCGGTCACCGCGGCGAGCGGGGTCAGCCTCGGCAGCCTCTACCACCACTTCGGCAGCTTCGACGGCCTGGCGACCGAGCTGTACGTGCGCTGCATGGAGGAGCAGTACGACGGGATGCTCGCCGCGCTGCGCCGCACCCGCACCGCCCGCACCGGCGTCCGCGCCCTGGTCACCGCCTACCTCGGCTACGCCGAACGGAACCCGGACGCCGGGCGGTTCCTGCACGGCTCCGCGTACTCCAGCTACCTCGGCGTGCACGCCGAGCGGATCCGCTCGGCGAAGGCCGCGAAGTTCGCCGAGATCGCCGCCTGGATGCGGCCCCGGATCGCCGCCGGGGAGATCGCGGAACTGCCGGCGCCGCTGATCGAGGTGCTGCTGATCGGCCCGGTCGCGGTCGCCGCGCACCGCTGGCTGGCCGGACCGCAGGACATGGACCTCCCCCGGGCGGTCCGCGTCCTCCCGGACCGGATCTGGCGCTCGCTCCAGCCCGACTGAGCCCCGCCCCCGCCGCGCCCCGGATCCGACCGGCCGCGGTCGTGCGGGAACTGAGTACGCGTACTCAGGCGCGAGTCGAGGCGCCGGGCGCACGCTGGTGATGTGCTCTGGTCAGACCCCCGCGACGAGCCGTCGCCCGAAGCCCGCCGCGCGCAGCAGATGCTGCTCCGCGCGAGCCGGCTGCTGGCGGTGCTCGCGGTCCTGGCGGCGATCCTGCTCGTCGCCTGACCCCGAGCCGGCCCGTGGGCGGCGCCAGGCACTCTAGGCTGGGGCGCATGACCAACCGCCGTGTTCTCGTGCTCGCGTCCGCCTCTCCCGCCCGGCTGGGTCTGCTGCGGCAGGCGGGGCTGGATCCCCGGGTCCAGGTCAGTGGGGTGGACGAGGACGCGATCTCGGCGCCGACGCCGGGCGAGCTGGCCCGGGTGCTGGCGGAGGCGAAGGCGAAGGCGGTGGCGGTCGGGCTCCTGGACGGCGAGCTGGTGGTCGGCTGCGACTCGGTGCTGGAGCTGGACGGGCAGGCGCTCGGCAAGCCGAAGGACGCCGCCGACGCGCTGGAGCGCTGGCGGGCGATGCGCGGCCGCGCGGGCGTGCTGCAGACCGGCCACTGCGTGATCGACACGGTGACCGGCCGGCAGGTGTCGGCGACCGCGTCGACCACGGTGCGCTTCGGCACGCCGGACGACGAGGAGCTGGCGGCGTACATCGCTTCCGGCGAACCGCTGCACGTGGCGGGCGCGTTCACCCTGGACGGCCGGTCGGCGCCGTTCGTCGAGGGCATCGACGGCGACCCGGGCAACGTGATCGGCCTGTCCCTGCCGCTGCTGCGCCGCCTGCTCGCCGACCTGGACGTGCGGATCACCGACCTCTGGGCCTGAGGATCAGCCGCTCGCCGGGGCGTTCGCGGCCAGGAAGGCCAGCACGTCGGGCAGCGCGCCGTCGCCGAGCAGCGGGGCGCCGTGGTTCGAGCCGGGGTACAGCTTGAGCTGCTTCCCGGTGGCGGTGGCGGCGTCGTACAGCGACTTGGCGTCGGCGTTGAAGGGCGCGTCGCCCTCCTCGGCGGCGAAGAAGGTCGGCGCCTTGACAGCCTTCACCGCGAGCGCGGCGTTGAACTGGCCGTACGCCTCGGGCGAGCTGAGGGTGACGATCGCGGCGACCGGCAGCGGGTTGTCGAGCTTGCCCGCGACCAGCGAGGCGGCGCCGCCCTTGGAGGCGCCGATCAGCACGACCCTGCCGACGCCCTTGCCCTTGAGGTGGGCGGCGGCGGCCTTGATGCCGTCGGTGACGTCCCCGCTGCAGGTGAAGGGGAGGACGGCGTACCCGGCCTTGGTGAAGGCGTCCAGGTGCGGGGCCCACTCGCAGAGCGAGCCGTCCAGCTGGTGGGAGAGGACGACGGCGACCTTGGCGCCGCCGGCGTCGGAGTCGCGGTAGTAGGCGTCGAGCGTGCCGCCGGCCGCGGTGCCGGCCTCCAGTCCGAAGGAGCCCTTGGCGGCCTGGTCCTTGGTGAGGCAGCCGTAGGTCTTCGCGCTCGGGCTCGGTGCCGCGGCGGTGTCGCCGCCCGGGTCGGAGCCGGTGCACCCGGCGAGGACCAGTGTCGCGGCGACCAGGGCCACCGGCAGGGCGGTTCGCTTCATCTCTCCCCCGTCAACATGGACTGCAACAGCCGCCCCGCACGCTAGGGAGGCCGGCGATCGAGCGTCAATGGTCTGAACCAATCTGGTCCAAGACGTTACGGCCGGCGGCGGAATCGGCACCTCGCCCTCCGCTTCCGGGGTGCCGATCCGGACAGAACCGGGGCCGTACATCTGTTGCAGGGGAACCACCCCGCACCCCACCGGGCCCGGCTAGGCTGGCGCAGCCGACCGGCCGGGAAGGGGACCACGGAGCAATGACCGACAGTGTGCTCAACGTGGTGCTCGGGCTGGTCGCCACCGGCATCAGCGCCGGGCTCGGCTGGCTCGCCCAGACGGTGCGCCGCCGCCGGCGGCTCGGCCGGATCCAGGCGTTCTTCGGAATGCCGGCCGGCTCCGACTGCCTGCTGGTGGTGAACCGGAAGGCCGGCTCCGGCGGCAGCGTCTCGCGCAACGACGTGTACGCGCTGATGGAGCTGTCCGCGCTGGTCAAGGAGTGCGGCGCGCGCCCCGAGCTGGTGGCGCACGACCAGGTCCGTCAGGGCCTGGGCGCCAAGGCGGAGTTCTGCCTGGGCGGCCCGGCCAGCAACGACCGGACGGCCGCCCACCTGCGTTCCTGGCTGCCCGGGATCGAGTTCGCGCTCGACTCCGACGGGCCGCCGTACGACCTGACCATACGGGCGGGCGAGCGGGAGTTCGCGTACCTGCACGAGCCCGGCCGGCCGGGCCGGGAGGTGTTCGCGGTGCTCGCCCGGCTGCGGGTCGGGCCGGACGCCAGGCCGGTCTTCCTGATCGCCGGGCAGACCGCGGTCTCCAACCACGCGGCGGTCCGCTACCTGCTCGCCAACCACCGCTCGCTGGCCCGCCGTTACGGGTCGGACGGCGCGTTCGCCGTGGTCCTGCGGGTGGTCGACTCCGGCGCCTACGGGCCCGACGTGGTCGACCTGGCGGCGGACGTCAGCGACCTGGTGGCCGCCGCACCCGCCGCCGCACCCGCCGCCGCACCCGCCGCCGCACCCGCCGCCGCACCCGCCCCCGCGGCGGGCTGAGCGCGGGCCGTGTGGCGAAGGCCACGCGGCGACCTGACGGGCGCGCCCGCCGCACGAGCCAGCTTCGACGTGCAGCGCGTACCGTCACCACCAGCGGAGCATCCCGCTCCGTGCCCGTGTGATCACGCAGAAGCGTCACGCTCCGTGTGAGCATGCTCACCACCTGGTTCTACTCGCCGGTAGGACCTCTCGATCCCTAGACTCAACGAGGTTCAAGAAGGGAGCCACAGTGCGCAAGGTGCTCATCGCCAACCGCGGAGAAATCGCCGTCCGCGTCGCCCGGGCCTGCAGGGACGCCGGTATCGCCAGCGTCGCCGTGTACGCCGAGCCGGACCGGGACGCGCTGCACGTCCGCGCGGCCGACGAGGCCTACGCGCTCGGCGGCGACACCCCCGCCACCAGCTACCTGGACATCGCCAAGGTGCTCAAGGCGGCCGCCGACGCGGGTGCGGACGCCGTCCACCCCGGCTACGGCTTCCTGTCCGAGAACGCCGACTTCGCCCAGGCCGTGCTGGACGCGGGCCTGATCTGGATCGGCCCGCCGCCGCAGGCCATCCGCGACCTCGGCGACAAGGTCACCGCCCGGCACGTCGCCCAGCGCGCCGGTGCCCCGCTGGTCGCCGGCACCCCGGAGCCGGTCTCCGGCGCCGACGAGGTCGTCGCGTTCGCCACCGAGCACGGCCTGCCGGTCGCCATCAAGGCGGCGTACGGCGGCGGCGGCCGCGGCCTGAAGGTCGCCCGCACGCTCGAGGAGATCCCCGAGCTGTACGAGTCGGCGGTCCGCGAGGCGGTCGCCGCCTTCGGTCGCGGCGAGTGCTTCGTCGAGCAGTACCTCGACAAGCCACGCCACGTCGAGACCCAGTGCCTGGCCGACCAGCACGGCAACGTGGTGATCGTCTCCACCCGTGACTGCTCGCTGCAGCGCCGGCACCAGAAGCTGGTCGAGGAGGCGCCCGCGCCGTTCCTCACCGCCGAGCAGAACGCCGAGCTGTACCGCGCCTCCAAGGCGATCCTGCGTGAGGCGGGCTACGTCGGCGCCGGCACCTGCGAGTTCCTGGTCTCCCAGGACGGCCTGATCTCCTTCCTGGAGGTCAACACCCGCCTGCAGGTCGAGCACCCGGTCTCCGAGGAGGTCACCGGCATCGACCTGGTCCGCGAGATGTTCCGGATCGCCGACGGCGAGGCGCTCGGCTACGACGACCCGGAGATCCGCGGTCACTCGATCGAGTTCCGCATCAACGGCGAGGACCCGGGCCGCAACTTCCTGCCCGCCCCGGGCACGGTGTCGCTGTTCGCCCCGCCGTCCGGCCCGGGCGTCCGTCTGGACGCCGGCGTCGAGACCGGTTCGGTCATCGGCCCCGCCTGGGACTCGCTGCTCGCCAAGCTGATCGTCACCGGCGCCGACCGCAAGCAGGCGCTGCAGCGTGCCGCCCGCGCGCTGGCGGAGTTCAAGGTGGAGGGCATGGCCACGGCCATCCCGTTCCACCAGGCGGTCGTCACCGACCCGGCGTTCGCGCCGGAGGTGCACGGCAGCGACGAGCCGTTCACGGTCTTCACCCGCTGGATCGAGACCGAGTTCGACAACACCATCCCGGCGTTCGCGGGTGCGGGCGCCGACGGTGAGGAGGCCGAGGGCCGCGAGACCGTCGTGGTCGAGGTCGGCGGCAAGCGGATCGAGGTCTCGCTGCCGTCCTCGCTCGGTGTCTCCGCCGCCCCGGCGGCCGCCGCCGCGGGCTCCGCGAAGGCCAAGCGCCGGGTCGGCACCAAGAAGGCCGGTGCCGCGGTCTCCGGTGACACCCTCGCCTCGCCGATGCAGGGCACCATCGTCAAGGTCGCCGTGGAGGAGGGCCAGGTCGTCGCCGAGGGCGAGCTGATCGTCGTCCTGGAGGCGATGAAGATGGAGCAGCCGCTCAACGCCCACAAGGCGGGCACCGTCGTCGGCCTCAAGGCCGAGGTGGGCGCCTCGGTGAGCAGCGGCGCCGCGCTCTGCGAGATCAAGGACGTCTGAGTCCGGTCGTGACCCGACGGCCCGTACCCCGCCCGGGGTGCGGGCCGTCAGGCCTTTCCGGCCTCGGTCAGCACCAGTTCCTCGATGCCGTGCAGGAAGTCCGCCATGTCCCGGCGGGAGAGCAGCGCGCTGTCGGCGGTCATCGCCAGCTCCAGGGCGCCCGGCGCGGCGTTGACGTCCACCGCGAAGGTGGTGTTCTCGCGCGGCGGGAAGACCTGCGGCCAGGCCAGCTCGGTCGGGCCGTCGGCCGGGGCGGTGGGGCCGTCCATCAGGGCGGCCAGCGGGTCGCGGGTGTCGTTCCACCAGCAGGAGTGGTCGGCGGCGTCCAGCCCGGCGATGTCCCGCTCCAGGGCGGCGGCGTCGTAGCCGGCGTGCCGGTACGCGGCCAGCGAGGCTCCCTGGGTGCGGCGCACGGTGTCGGCGAAGTCCGGCCCGGGGCCGGGCAGGTGGAACAGCCCCTGCTGGGCCATGGTGGTCACCGCGTCGGCCGTCCCGGCGGTGAACCGGTTGGCCACCACCACCTGGAACATCGCGTCCGGCGCCCCGGAGAGCCGGCAGAGCATGGTCGCGCCGGCCGCCAGCAGCACCGTCGGCTCGCTCACCCGGTGCGCGGCCGCCACCCGGGCCACCGCCCGCGCGAGCCGCGGGGAGCGCAGCACCGCGTTCGGGAAGGGCCGGTCGGGCGCGGCGCCGTCCGGTGCGGGGAAGAGCCGGCGCGGGCCCGCGGCGAGCTTGTCCCGCCAGTGCCGGCGGGCGGCCGCGTCGCGCTTCGCCCCGCGCTCGGAGTGCTGCAGCGCGGCCTCCTGGAGCGGCTGCCGGCTCGGCCGCTCGGCGCGCAGCTGCTCGACGCCGCGGCCCAGCGAGAGCTCGGTCAGGTCGCGGACCAGCCGGCGCATGCCCCAGCCGTCGCAGGCGGTGTGCGAGAGCACCAGCACCAGGTGCCGGACCAGCCCTGCGACCTCCACCAGGCCCACCCGCAACGGCCATTGGACGGCGCAGTCGAACGGGCGGTCGCCCAGCTCGGCGAGCAGCGCGGTGGCCTCGTCGGCCGCCCGGTCGGGCGTGGACACCCGGACGGCGACGGCGAGTCCGCCCTCGGCGTCGACCTGCTGGCGCAGGCCGTCCGGGGCGGGCAGCAGCCGGGTGCGCAGCGCCTCGTGCAGGTGCAGCAGGCGGGTCAGGGCGTCGAGCACCGCGGCGGCGGGCATGCCCGGGTCCACCGGGGCGGCCAGCCGCAGGTTGTACCGCGGCGCGTCGGCGCCGAGCCCGGCCACCTTGTCCGAGATCGCCCGCTGCCCCCAAGTCGCCTCCCCGGTACCGGAACTGGCACCGTGTACGACGATTCCCACCTGCTGCTCAGCGCTCACGCGCGGCAGCCTAGGGCACCCGGGGGCCGGCCGTCAGGGGGTTGCTCAGCGAATGCTCGCCAGCCGGGTCGGGAGCTGGCCGGGCGGGCCGTTGTGGGTGCCGGGGCGGCGCTGGCCGGGGAGCGGGGCACCGGCCGGCGGGGGGCTGGGGCGGCGCGGACCGGTCGCGGTGCCCGGCACCGGGTGGGCGGGCTGCTCGGCGGCCAGGCCCAGCGGGGCGACCGCGATCTGCACGCCGCAGTCGGCCAGCGCGTCCAGCTCCCGGGCGGTCGGGTCCTCGGCGGCGGTGTGCTCGTCGGTGACCAACCGGGTGATCGCCTCGGTCGGCACGGTCTGGAACATGGTGTCGGTGCCGAGCTTGGTGTGGTCGGCGAGCACGATCACCTCCGCCGCCGCCTGCACCAGCGCCCGGTCGACGCTGGCGGAGAGCATGTTGGTGGTGGACAGGCCGCGCTCGGCGGTCAGCCCGCTGCCGGAGATGAACGCCTTGGCGACCCGCAGGCCGTGCAGCGACTGCTCGGCCCCACTGCCCACCAGGGCGTAGTTGGAGCCGCGCAGGGTGCCGCCGGTCATCACCACCTCGACCCGGTTGGCATGGGCCAGCGCCTGGGCGACCAGCAGCGAGTTGGTGACCACGGTCAGGCCGGGGATGCGGGCGAGCCGGCGGGCCAGCTCCTGGGTCGTGGTGCCCGCGCCGACCACCACCGCGTCGCCCTCCTCGACGAGCCCGGCCGCCAGGTCGGCGATCGCGCTCTTCTCGGCGGCGGCGAGGTGGGTCTTCTGCGGGTATCCCGGCTCCCGGCTGAAGCCTCCGGGCAGCACCGCACCGCCGTGCCGGCGGTCGAGCAGCCCTTCGGCCTCCAGCGCCCGCACGTCTCTGCGTACGGTGACTTCGGAGGTCTGGACGACGCGGGCGAGCTCACGGAGCGACACGGCTCCGTTGGCGCGCACCATTTCGAGGATCAACTGGCGACGTTCTGCTGCAAACACAGGACCGACGGTAACCTGAGTGACCGTCTGCTTTCAGGCGTTTGCAGCCGGTAGTCGGAATTGCTCACCTCGGTGCGGCGCGCGACCGTACAATGCGCGCTCCGCTGACCGAGTGACGCCGGTGAAGCAGTGGGACTCAGGCGTCCGAGGAGCCCTCGCGCTTGCGGATGTGCAGCTGGCGCGCGGCCTCGGCGGTGGAGCCGGAGAGCGACGGGTAGACCGTGAACGCACTGGCCACCTGTTCGACCGTCAGGTTGTTGTCCACCGCGAGCGAGATGGAGTGGATCAGCTCGCTGGCGCGCGGGGCGACCACCACGCCGCCGACCACGATGCCGGTGCCGGGGCGGGCGAAGAGCTTCACGAAGCCGTCCCGGATGCCCTGCATCTTGGCCCGCGGGTTGCCGCGCAGCGGCAGCTTGATCTCGACCGCGTCCATCTTCCCGCAGGAGACGTCGGCGGCGGTGTAGCCGACCGTGGCGATCTCCGGGTCGGTGAAGACGTTGGAGGCGACGGTCTTCAGGTTGAGCGGCTGCACCGCGTCGCCGAGCGCGTGGTACATCGCGATCCGGCCCTGCATGGCGGCCACCGAGGCGAGCATGAAGACGCCGGTGCAGTCGCCGGCCGCGTACACGCCGGGGGCGGTGGTGCGGGAGACCCGGTCGACCTTGATCTGGCCCCAGTCGTTGAGCTGGACGCCGGCCTCCTCCAGGCCCATCTCCGCGGTGTTCGGGATCGAGCCGACCGCCATCAGGCAGTGGGTGCCCTCGATCACCGTGCCGTCGGAGAGGGTGACCTCGACCCGGTCGCCGATCCGCTTGGCGCTCTCGGCGCGCGAACGGCCCATCACGTTCATGCCACGGCGGCGGAAGACGTCCTCCAGCACCTCGGCGGCGTCCGGGTCCTCCCCGGGCAGCACCCGGTCGCGCGAGGAGACCAGGGTGACGTTGGAGCCGAGCGCCTGGTACGCGCCGGCGAACTCGGCGCCGGTGACGCCGGAGCCGACCACGATCAGCTCGCGGGGCAGCTCCTCCAGGTCGTACACCTGGGTCCAGGTCAGGATCCGCTCACCGTCCGGCTGGGCGTCGGGCAGCTCGCGCGGGTGGACACCGGTGGCGATCAGCACCACGTCGGCGCGCAGCGACTCGGTGCTGCCGTCCTCGCGGCCCACCAGCACCTCGCGGGAGCCGTCGACCGCCTGGCCGCCGGCGCCGAGCCGGCCCTTGCCGCGCAGCACGGTGACGCCGGCCCGGGTGACCGCCTGGGTGATGTCGTGCGACTGGGCGATCGCCAGGCGCTTCACACGGCGGTTGACCTTGCCGAGGTCCACGCCGACCACCCGGGCCTGCTGCTCCAGCGGCGGGGTGTCGTCGGCGACGATGATGCCGAGCTCCTCGTACGAGGAGTCGAAAGTCGTCATCACCTCGGCGGTCGCGATCAGGGTCTTGGACGGCACGCAGTCCGTGAGCACCGCCGATCCGCCCAGGCCGTCGCGGTCGACGACGGTCACCTCCGCGCCGAGCTGGGCGGCCACCAGGGCCGCCTCGTATCCGCCGGGTCCGCCACCGATGATCACGATCCGAGTCACGTGCCCCATTCTCCCGCATGCCGGAACGGAATCCACGCCGGGGGCGTTGTTCCGGGGGTTGTGCGCCGTGATCGGGTCTCAGGTTCCCGCGGTGATCTCCCGTAGGCTGGCGACCATGTCGCTCTACGCCGCCTACGCCACCAACCTCGACGCCCGGCAGATGAGCCGGCGCGCCCCGCACTCCCCGCTGCGCGGCACCGGCTGGCTGCCCGGCTGGCGGCTGACCTTCGGCGGCGAGCAGCTGGGCTGGGAGGGCTCGCTGGCCACGGTGGTGGAGGACGAGAAGGAGCAGGTCTTCGTCTCGCTCTACGACGTGGCGCCGATGGACGAGGAGGGCCTGGACCGCTGGGAGGGTGTGCAGCTCGGCATCTACCGCAAGGTCCGGCTGCGCGCGCAGACCCTGGACGGCGAGGTGTCGGTCTGGACGTACGTGCTGAACGACTACGAGGGCGGGCTGCCCGCCGCGCGCTACCTCGGGCTGATCGCGGACGCCGCGGAGAGCGCCGGCGCGCCGGACGACTACGTGCTGGACCTGCGCCGCCGTCCCTGTTGAGAGGTACCTCCAGGCGCGGCGGACGATAGCGGGTCGAAAGCTGTCGTTCTACGCAATCCGGGTAACGATCCGGCATGGCTTCCACGATCTGTCTACGCGCGTAGTGGTTTCTTGACTATCCTCGGCGACGTGAACGCTTCTCCTCAGTCGGTCGTCTCCGCCGACCCCTACGCCGCCGCCCGGGCCGCCGCCGATCGCCTGCGCGAGCTCACCGGCGCCGAGCACCACGACGTCGCCCTGGTGATGGGCTCCGGCTGGGTGCCGGCCGCCGACGCCCTCGGCGAGACGCTGGCCGAGTTCCCGGTCACCGAGCTGCCCGGCTTCCCCGCGCCCGCCGTGGCCGGCCACGCCGGCACCATCCGCTCGGTCCGGATCCCGGGCGGGGGCGACCGCCGCGCCCTGGTCTTCCTCGGCCGCAACCACTACTACGAGGGCCACGGCGTGGCCACCGTGGTGCACGGCGTGCGCACCGCCGCCGCGGCCGGCTGCCGGACCATCGTGCTGACCAACGGCTGCGGCGGCCTGCGCGAGGGCTGGGTGCCCGGCCAGCCGGTCCTGATCAGCGACCACATCAACCTGACCGCGGACTCCCCGATCGTCGGCGCCAACTTCGTCGACCTCACCGACCTGTACTCCAAGCGCCTGCGCGCGCTGTGCCGCGAGGTCGACCCGAGCCTCGACGAGGCGGTCTACGTGCAGTTCCGCGGCCCGCACTACGAGACCCCGGCCGAGGTCCACATGGCCCGGGTCATCGGCGGCGAGCTGGTCGGCATGTCCACCACCCTGGAGGCCATCGCCGCCCGCGAGGCCGGCGCCGAGGTGCTCGGCATCTCCCTGGTCACCAACCTCGCCGCCGGCATCACCGGCGAGCCGCTCAACCACGCGGAGGTCCTGGAGGCCGGCAAGGCCTCGGCCGAGCGGATGGGCGCGCTGCTGGCGAAGGTGCTTGAGCGGATCTGATCCGCACCTGACGCAGAATCGGTAACGGACGGGCCGTCGGCCGGGGTGTGGGGCTGCCCCCACGCTCCGACCGGCGGCCCGGTCCCATTGGCGACGACAACCTCACGAGGGAGCAGGGCACCCATGCCGCAGGCCTCCACCACCGACCTCCTCGCCCGGGCCCGCGCCTGGCTCGCCGAGGACCCCGACCCGCAGACCCGCGAGGAGCTGACCTCCCTGCTGGCCGCCGCCGAAGGCCCCGAGGCCGAGGGCGAGGAGCGGATCGCCTGGTCCCGGCTGGCCGAACGCTTCGCCGACCGCCTCCAGTTCGGCACCGCCGGCCTGCGCGGCGAACTCGGCGCCGGCCCGATGCGGATGAACCGCGCCGTGGTCATCCGCGCCGCCGCCGGCCTCGCCGCGTACGTCCGCAAGAACCCCTCGCTCGGCGACCTCGTGGTGATCGGCTACGACGCCCGGCACAAGTCCTGGGACTTCGCCCGCGACACCGCCGCCGTCGTGGTCGGCGCCGGCCTGCGCGCCGCCCTGCTGCCCCGGCCGCTGCCCACCCCCGTGCTCGCCTTCGCCGTCCGCCACCTCGGCGCGGCCGCCGGCGTCACCGTCACGGCCAGCCACAACCCACCGCAGGACAACGGCTACAAGGTGTACCTGGGCGACGGCTCGCAGATCGTCCCGCCCGCCGACATCGAGATCGCCGCCGAGATCGACGCGATCGGCTCGCTGGCCGACGTCCCGCGCGCCTCGGACGGCTGGGAGGTGCTCGGCGACGACGTCGTCGAGGCGTACCTGCGACGCGCCGTCACCGTGGTCGCCCCGGACGGCGCCCGCGACCTCGACGTCGTCTACACCCCGATGCACGGCGTCGGCCGGGACGTCCTGCTCGCCGCCTTCAAGGCGGCCGGCTTCCCCGCCCCCACCGTCGTCGCCGAACAGGGCGAGCCCGACCCCGACTTCCCGACCGTCGCCTTCCCCAACCCGGAAGAGCCCGGCGCGATGGACCTCGCCTTCCGCACCGCCGCCGCCGTCGGCCCCGACATCGTCATCGCCAACGACCCGGACGCCGACCGCTGCGCCGTCGCCGTCCCGGCGGGCGGCGGCAGCGGCGGCTGGCGGATGCTGCGCGGCGACGAGGTCGGCGCGCTGCTGGGCGCCGCACTGGTCGACAAGCGGGCCACCGGCACCTTCGCCACCACCATCGTCTCCTCCACCCTGCTCGGCCGGATCGCCTCCGCCGCCGGCCTCGGCTACGCGGAGACCCTCACCGGCTTCAAGTGGATCTCCCGGGCGGACGGCCTGCGCTACGGCTACGAGGAGGCGCTCGGCTACTGCGTCGACCCGTCCGGCGTCCGCGACAAGGACGGCATCACCGCCGCCCTGCTGGTCGCCGAACTCGCCGCCGGCCTCAAGCGGACCGGACGCACCCTCACCGACCTGCTCGACGACCTCGCCCTCGAACACGGGCTGCACGCCACCGACCAGCTGTCGGTCCGGGTCGACGACCTGACGGTGATCGCCGACGCCATGCGACGGCTGCGCGAGCAGCCGCCCACCGAGCTCGCCGGACTGCGCGTCACCCGCGCCGACGACCTCACCGCCGGCTCCGCCGACCTGCCGCCCACCGACGGCCTGCGCTACTACCTGGCCGGCGAGGGCGTCACCTCCGCCCGCATCGTGGTCCGGCCCTCCGGCACCGAGCCCAAGCTCAAGTGCTACCTCGAAGTCGTCCTCCCGGTCCCCACCGCGGCCGACCTCGGCACCACCCGCGACCGCGCGGCGGAGATCCTCGCCGCGATCAAGCGCGACCTGGCGGGCGCGGCGGGCATCTGAGGCCGCCCCCGGAAAGTCCGACGGGGCGCCGGTCCGCCTGCTCAGGCGGTCCGGCGCCCCGTGCGGGAAGCGCTGCGGTCAGGTGGCGCTGCGTGCGGGAGGCGCTGCGGTCAGGTGGCGACGATCAGGGTGACCAGGGCGATCAGGCCGGCCAGGGTCGGGGCGATGATCCACCAGCACCAGGTGACCCGGGCCTCGCCGGCGGCCAGCGGGTTGGCCGCGTTGGTGTCGGCCAGCTCCTGCAGCTCGCTCACCACCTGGTCGGACCAGGCGCGCGTCGGGTCCGACTGGCCTGGCCGGACGCTGCGGCCGGCCGGGACGCTCCACCGGCTGCTGGTGGTGTCGCCGGAGGCGGCGGCGCGGGCGGCCATCCGGTTGGCCCGCTTGCGCTGGCGCAGCGACACCGGGACGGCCCAGACCTGGTACTTCTTGCCGCCGGCGAACAGCTCGACCGAGTAACCGGCCTTCAGCCCCTCCACCGACGCCCACGGGACGTCGATCGTCCGCAGCGGGTTGCGGACCAGCAGCCGGCGGTCGTTGGAGAGCACGGCCGGACGCAGCGTGTACGCGATCACCGGGAAGGCGAAGACCGGGGCCGCCGCGAGGGCGATCCACGGGGTGCGGCCGGTGCCGTTGATCACCGCGTCGATGATCAGCCAGCCGGCGATGGCCAGCAGCATCACGCCGGCGATGATGCCGGGGACGGAGCGCTGCACGCGGTCGGCGTACTTCTGCTCGGGGGCGGCGGAGCCCTGGTCGGGCGTGCCGTCGGAATCGGTCATGTCGTCGATTCTGCCCCATCCCTCCCGTGCTTCCCAGAGTCTCCAGAGCACGACCAGGCCACGGGACGGCCACGAAGACCGCCCGCCACCAGCGGTGACGGGCGGACGTCGGGCGGACGTCGGGCGGAGCGGGTCAGGCGGTGCGCCGCCGCAGGGTGGCGGCGCCGAGGGCGAGCGAGAGCAGCCCGCACACGGCGACCACGCCGAGGTCGAGCAGGGTCCGGCCCTGGACGCCGGCGGAGGTGGTGAGCCGGGCCATCGCGTCCACCGCGTACGAGAGCGGCAGCACGTCGGAGATCCAGCGCAGCACGGGTGCCATGTCCTCGCGCGGCACGAACAGTCCGCAGAGCAGCAGTTGCGGCAGCAGCACCGCCGGCAGGAACTGCACGGCCTGGAACTCGGTGGCGGCGAAGGCGGAGACCAGCAGGCCGAGCGCCATCCCGAGCAGCCCGTCCGCGACCGCGACGGAGAAGACCAGCCAGGTCGGCCCGGCGATGTCCAGGCCGAGCACGCCGATGGTCAGCGCGGAGGCGAGCGCCGCCTGCACCAGGGCGACCGCGCCGAACGCCAGCGCGTAGCCCAGCAGCAGGTCGAGCTTGCCGAGCGGCATGGTGAGCAGCCGCTCCAGGGTGCCGGTGGTCCGCTCCCGCAGCATCGCCACCGAGGTGACCAGGAACATCACCATCAGCGGGAAGACGCCGAGCAGCGCGGGGCCGATCCGGTCGAAGGTGCCCGGCTGGGCGTCGAACATGTACTTCAGCAGGACCAGCAGCAGGCAGGGCACCACCAGCAGCAGCGCGATGGTACGCGGGTCGTGGCGCAGCTGGGCGAGGACGCGCCGGGCGGTGGCGAGGGTACGGGTCGGGTTCATCGGGCGCTCTCCACGAGTTCCAGGAAGGCGCTGTCGATGTCGGCCGCGCCGGTGGACCTGAGCAGTTCGTCCGGGCTGTCGTGGGCGAGCAGCCGGCCCTCGCGCATCAGCAGCAGCCGGTCGCAGCGGGTGGCCTCGTCCATCACGTGGCTGGAGACCAGCAGGGTGGCGCCGCCGTCCGCGAGCTCGCGGAACAGCCGCCACAGGTCCTGCCGCAGCACCGGGTCGAGGCCGACCGTCGGCTCGTCCAGGACCAGCAGCTCGGGCGTGCCGAGCAGGGCCGCGGCGAGCGAGACCCGGGCCCGCTGGCCGCCGGAGAGCCGGCCGACCGCGTCGCGCTCGTGCCCGGCCAGGCCGACCCGGGCGACCACCCGGGCGGGGTCGGTGCGCGGGGCGCCGAGCACGGCGGCGAAGTAGTCGAGGTTCTCGGCGACGGTCAGGTCGGCGTAGACCGACGGCGCCTGGGTGACGTACCCGACGCGGTGGCGCAGGCCGGCGCCGCCCGCGGGCTCGCCGAGCACCTCGACCGTGCCGGCGGTGATCCGCTGCACGCCGACGACCGAGCGCAGCAGCGTGGTCTTGCCGCAGCCGCTGGGGCCGAGCAGGCCGGTGATCGAGCCGCGCTCCAGCTCCAGGTCGAGGCCGTGCAGGACGGTGCGGCCGCCGCGGTCGACGGTGAGTCCGGCGATCCGGATCGCGGGGGCGGCGGACCCCGGCGAGGAATTCATCATGTGATGAGTTTTGCGGCGCCGACGCGACCCGTCAAGGGGGTGCGTGAGGTCAGCTCACGGCGCGTCGAAGTACGACTGCACCGTCCGGCCGAGCAGCGGGACCAGCTCCTCGGGCGGCGCCGAGGCCAGCGGCTCCACCCCGATCACGTACCGGGCCATCGCCAGGCCGACGATCTGCGACATCGCCAACTCCACCCGCAGCTCCGGCCGCTCCCCGTCCAGCACCGCGGCCAGCCGGCCCACCAGCTCCGTCACCATGAAGCCGCGCACCAGCGCCGCGACCTCCTCCGACGCCGCGGCCGTGCGCAGCAGCGCCAGCAGCCGGTCCCGGATCGCCGGCTGCTCCCACAGTTCCAGCACGAACGCCGCCAGGCGCTCGCCCACCGAGGCGCGGTCCCCCGCGAGCACCACCCGCTCCACCACCGCCCGCGGGTCGATCGGGAACTCCAGCGCCGCCATGAACAGCCGATCCTTGCTGCCGAAGTAGTGGTGCAGCAGCGCCGCGTCCACCCCGGCCGCCCGGGCGATCGCCCGCATGCTCGCCTTCTGGTACCCCTTCGCCCCGAACTCCGCCCGGGCCGCCGCCAGCACCGCCCCCCGGGTGTCCTCCCCTCCGGGCCGCCGCCCGGTCCGCTTCTTCTCCGCGGCCTGCATCTCGTCGCTCACCCCGCCATTGTCACCGCGCCCCCGCCCCGGCCCGGCCGATTGCGCCCCGCTTCACGTCCCACAGATCGAAAAGGCCTTGCCGCAAGGACCGGTCGTGCGGAAACGTCTGCGCGCATGACGATCAGTAGGAGATCATTCGGTCTGGCGGCGGGGCTACTGGCGGCCACCGGGGCGCTCGGCCCGCTGTCCGCAGGGCAGGCCGCCGCCACGGCACGGCCGCGCGCAGGAAGTGCGGAGGCCCCGCCCGCCAAGGCCACGCCCGTCGCCCGGTGGCGTCTGGACGCCGCCACCGGCTCGCCGACCGTCACTCCGGACGAGTGGCCGGGCCACCTGGACGCCCGACTGGGCGGCGGCGCAACGATCAACCCGAGCGGCGGCCCGCTGCTCGTACCGGGCACCCTGGCCCTCGACGGAATCGACGGCCACGCCGAGGCCCCGGTCGCGGTGGACACCACCGGCAGCTTCTCGCTGGCGCTCTGGGCGAGCCCGATCGCGACGCCCACCCGGGACATGACCGTGCTGGCGCTCACCGGCAAGCGCGGCAGCGCGCTGACCCTCCGCTGGAAGCACCGGGCGGCGACCGGCACCGCGAGCAGCGTGGGCCACTGGGAGGCGGAGATCCGCGACTCGGCCCGGCCGGACGCGGCACGATCGATCGCCACCCACACGCCGGCGGTCCCCCTGTTCGAGCAGTGGAACCACCTCGCGGTCGTGTACGACGCCGACGCCGCCGCACTCAAGCTCTACGTGAACGGCGCGCCGGAGAACCAGCAGTGCGCCCCGGGCGACGAGTTCTGCTTCCCCAGCGTCTCGATCGTGCCGTCGGTCCGGCCGTTCGGGAAGCTGAACGCCCTCCAGTTCGGCCGGTCGCGCAGCGGGCAGGAGTGGACCGACCACTTCGCCGGCGAACTGGACGACGCCTGGCTGTACCGGGGCGCGCTGAGCGAATCCCAGATCATCCAACTGGCCGATTACAACACGATGTTCGACCAGAACAACGCCCCCTGACCGCCCCGCCCGCCGCCGGTGGTCCACCACCGGCGGCGGGCCCGGGACGGAGGGGTCAGGCGTCGGCGTCGAGGACGGCGGTGACGGCGGTGACGATGTGGGACTCGGCGGCGGGCTTGGCGACGCCGAGGTCGGCGAGGGGGCCGGCGCCGTCCTGCTGTTCGAGGAGGGCAAGCAGGATGTGCTCGGTGCCTACGTAGTTGTGGCCGAGGCGGAGGGCCTCGCGGAAGGTGAGTTCGAGGGCCTTCTTGGCCCCGGCGTCGAAGGGGATCAGGGCGGGGAGGCCGTCGACGGCGGGCGGGAGGGCGGCGGTGGCGGCGGTGCGCACCGCGTCGGGCCCGGCGCCGAGCGCGCCGAGGGTGAGGGCGGCGAGCGCGTCGGGCTCGGCGACCAGTCCGAGCAGGAGGTGCTCGGTCCGGATCTCGGGGTTGCCGTTGGTGCGGGCGGCTTCCTGGGCATGGATGACCACGTTGCGGGCGGCGGTGGTGTAGCGGCTGAAGCCCTGGCTCGGGTCGAGCTCCTCGGAGCCGGCTGCGGCCGGGTCCTTGGGGACGAAGCGCTTCTGGGCGGCCTGCCGGGTGACGCCCATGGAGCGGCCGATGTCGGTCCAGGAGGCGCCGGAGCGGCGGGCCTGGTCGACGAAGTGGCCGATCAGGTGGTCCGCGACGTCGCCGAGGTGTTCGGCGACGAGGACCGCGTTGGTGAGCTGGTCGAGGGCTTCGGGGTGGGCCTTGCGGATGCCGTTGATCAGGTCGTCGAGGCTGATCTGCGGGTTGGTGCCAGCCGGGTTCGTCATATGTCAACCTTAGGTTGACACCCCTCCACTGTCAACCCAGGGTTGCGCACTCTCATTTCGGTCAGACATCGAAACCGCCCACCCCTAGCCCTCGGCTACGCGCGTAGATATGCTGGTCTGGTGACTATGTCCACTCTTGCAGCCAACGCCCCCGGCGCAGCGGGCAGCGGTCTCGAGGACGTCGCGGCGTCCGAGGCCTCGCTCCGCCGCTTCCTGCACGGTCTGCCCGGCGTCGACCAGGTGGGCCTGGAGGCCCGCGCGGCGACCCTCGGCACCCGTTCGATCAAGACCACGGCCAAGGCGTACGCCATCGACCTGGCCATTTCGATGATCGACCTGACCACGCTGGAAGGCGCGGACACGGTCGGCAAGGTGCGCGCCCTGTGCACCAAGGGCAGGACGCCCGACCCGACCGACCCGACCACCCCGCAGGTGGCCGCGATCTGCGTCTATCCGGACATGGTCGCCACCGCGAAGGATGCCCTGCGCGGCACGCCGATCCAGGTCGCCTCGGTCGCCACCGCCTTCCCGGCCGGCCGCGCCGCGCTGCCGGTGAAGCTGGCCGACACCGCCGACGCGGTGGCCGCCGGCGCCGACGAGATCGACATGGTGATCGACCGGGGCGCCTTCCTCTCCGGCCGCTACCTGGACGTCTTCAACGAGATCGTCGCGGTCAAGGAGGCGTGCAAGCGCCCCGACGGCACCGCCGCCCACCTCAAGGTGATCTTCGAGACGGGCGAGCTGCAGACGTACGACAACGTCCGCCGGGTGTCCTGGCTGGCGATGCTGGCCGGCGCCGACTTCATCAAGACCTCCACCGGCAAGGTCGCGGTGAACGCGACTCCCCCGGTGACCCTGCTGATGCTCGAGGCCGTCCGCGACTTCAAGGCGCAGACTGGGATCCAGGTGGGCGTGAAGCCTGCCGGCGGCATCAAGACCACCAAGGACGCGATGAAGTACCTGGTGATGGTCAACGAGACCCTGGGCGACGACTGGCTGACCCCGCACTGGTTCCGCTTCGGCGCCTCCAGCCTGCTCAACGACCTGCTGATGCAGCGCCAGAAGCTGACCACCGGACGGTACTCCGGTCCCGACTACGTGACGGTGGACTGAGGAACATGGCCAAGAACAAGAACACGGTCGTCGAGCAGCCGGCGAAGTCCGGCCTCTTCGAGTACGCCCCGGCGCCCGAGTCGCCGGCCGCCGCGGGTGACATCGCGACCTCGTACGGGCACTTCATCGGCGGCGAGTTCGTCGACTCCTCCGGCAGCGAGGCGCTGAAGACCGTCAACCCGGCCACCGAGCAGGTGCTGGCGTCCTTCGCGCAGGGCACCGACGAGGACGTGGACCGCGCCGTCGCCGCCGCCCGCAAGGCGTTCGCCGACTGGTCGGCACTGCCGGGCAGCGAGCGCGCCAAGTACCTGTTCCGGATCGCCCGGATCATCCAGGAGCGCTCGCGCGAGCTGGCGGTGCTGGAGTCGATCGACAACGGCAAGCCGATCCGCGAGACCCGCGACGTGGACCTGCCGCTGGTCGCCGCGCACTTCTTCTACTACGCGGGCTGGGCCGACAAGCTGGACTACGCCGGCTACGGCGCCAACCCGAAGCCGCTGGGCGTGGCCGGCCAGGTCATCCCGTGGAACTTCCCGCTGCTGATGCTGGCGTGGAAGATCGCCCCGGCGCTGGCCACCGGCAACACGGTCGTCCTCAAGCCGGCCGAGACCACCCCGCTGACCGCGCTGCGCTTCGCCGAGATCTGCCGCCAGGCCGGTCTGCCGAAGGGTGTCGTCAACATCGTCACCGGTGACGGCCGGACGGGCGCGGCGCTGACCGCGCACCCGGACGTCAACAAGGTCGCCTTCACCGGCTCCACCCCGGTCGGCCGGGCGATCGCCAAGCAGCTGGCGGGCACCCGCAAGAAGCTCTCGCTGGAGCTCGGCGGCAAGGCCGCCAACATCGTCTTCGACGACGCGCCGCTCGACCAGGCGGTCGAGGGCATCGTCAACGGCATCTTCTTCAACCAGGGCCACGTCTGCTGCGCGGGCTCGCGCCTGCTGGTCCAGGAGTCGATCCAGGACGAGCTGCTGGACGCGCTGAAGCGCCGGATGGGCACCCTGCGGGTCGGCGACCCGCTGGACAAGAACACCGACATCGGCGCGATCAACTCCGCCGAGCAGCTGGCCCGGATCACCGCGCTCACCGAGATCGGCGAGTCCGAGGGCGCCGAGCGCTGGTCGCCGGCCTGCGAGCTGCCGGGCACCGGCTTCTGGTTCAAGCCGACGCTGTTCACCGGCGTCTCCCAGGCGCACCGGATCGCCCAGGAGGAGATCTTCGGCCCGGTGCTGTCGGTGCTGACCTTCCGCACCCCCGCCGAGGCGGTCGAGAAGGCCAACAACACGCCGTACGGCCTCTCCGCCGGCATCTGGACGGAGAAGGGCTCGCGCATCCTCTGGATGGCCAACAAGCTCAAGGCCGGTGTGGTCTGGGCGAACACCTTCAACAAGTTCGACCCGACCTCGCCGTTCGGCGGCTACAAGGAGTCGGGTTACGGCCGCGAGGGTGGCCGCCACGGTCTGGAGGCCTACCTCGATGTCTGATGTGGCACTGCGTCTTGACGTCTTCAAGACCTACAAGCTGTACGTCGGCGGGAAGTTCCCGCGCTCCGAGAGCGGGCGGGTGTACGAGGTGACCGACGCAAAGGGCCAGTGGCTGGCCAACGCACCGCTCGGCACCCGCAAGGACACCCGGGACGCCGTCCTGGCCGCCCGCGCCGCGGTCAAGGGCTGGGCCGGCACCACCGCGTACAACCGCGGCCAGGTGCTGTACCGGGTCGCCGAGATGCTGCAGGGCCGCCGCGAGCAGTTCACCGCCGAGGTGGCGACGGCCGAGGGCCTGGGCGTCAAGAAGGCGGCCGCGCTGGTGGACGCCGCGATCGACCGCTGGGTCTGGTACGCGGGCTGGACCGACAAGGTCGCGCAGATCGCGGGCGGCGCCAACCCGGTCGCCGGGCCGTTCTTCAACCTGTCCACCCCGGAGCCGACCGGCGTGGTCGGCATCGTGGCGCCGCAGGCCGGCCACGGGTACTCGCTGCTCGGCCTGGTGTCGGTGGTCGCCCCGGCGATCGCCACCGGCAACACCGTCGTGGTCGCGGCCGCCGCCGGCGCGCCGCTGCCGGCGCTGTCGCTGGGCGAGGTGCTGGCCACCTCGGACGTGCCCGGCGGCGTGGTGAACATCCTCTCCGGGAAGACCGCCGACATCGCCCCGACGCTCGCCTCCCACCAGGACGTCAACGCGCTCGACCTGGCCGGGGCGATCGCCGCCGACGGGCCCGGCGCGGCGGCGCAGCTGGAGGCGTCCGCCGCGGATACGCTGAAGCGAGTCGTCCGGCCCCCGGTGGACCCGTCCGCCGCGGACTGGACGGACGCGCCCGGCACCGAGCGCCTGCTCTCCTTCCTGGAGACCAAGACGGTCTGGCACCCGATGGGTATCTGACCCGACCAGAGACCGGCCGTCCCACGTGCCCCTACCCCCCCCGGGGGCCCGGACGGTCTGACGGACCCGCACCCTCCCCCCTGGTGCGGGTCCGTCCCCCTGTCCGGGCACCGTCGTCCTGTCCGGGCACCGTCGGCCGGCCGCTGTCGCGAACATCTCGGTCCGCCCGGTATCGCACGGCCCGTCCGATACGTCAGACTGGTGTCTCGTGAGTGACCTCCCGCTGAACCGCCGTACCACCGCACGTGCCCGCGTCATCCTGCTCTCGGGTCCGTCCGGCTCGGGGAAGTCCTCGCTGGCCGAGCGGACCGGCCTGCCGGTCCTCCAGCTCGACGACTTCTACAAGGACGGCGACGACCCCACCCTCCCGCAGTTCCCGGAGGACGGCGGCACGGACTGGGACTCCCCGCTCTCCTGGCACCGCGAGGACGCGCTCGCCGCCATCCGGCAACTGGTGGACACCGGCCGCGCCGAGGTCCCGGTCTACTCGATCCCGGACAACGGCCGGGTCGGCACCCACACCCTGGAGCTGGGCGAGGCCCCCGCGTTCATCGCGGAGGGCATCTTCGCCGCCGAGATAGCCGAGCAGTGCCGGGCCGAGCGCCTGCTCGGCGACGCCCTGTGCCTGCGCAACCGCCCGATCACCACCGCCTGGCGCCGCTTCCGCCGCGATGTCCGGGAGGGCCGCAAGTCCGTCCCCTACCTGGTCCGCCGCGGCGTCCGCCTGATGCGCGCCGAGCGGGGCATCGTCGCCCGCCAGGTCGAGCTCGGCGCCTACGCCTGCGACGGCCTGGAGGCCGAGCGCCGGGTGCACGCCGTCGCCCGCCAGGAGGCCCGCGCGCTGCGCGTCTGAGGCCCCGCGCCGCCCCGCGGCACGACAACGACGGAACGGACCCGGTGCTTCTCCCCCGCACCGGGTCCGTTCCGTCTGTTCGGGCCTGGTTTCCCCCCGCGGCCGTCGGTTCCCCCGAACCGGTTGCCGCCGCCCAAGCCCTTCTTCACCCGTCCCCCGACGGGAGTCCTGTTCCGGCCGTCAGGCGACCAGCTCGCCGAAGGCGTGCACCGTGTCACCGGTGCGGTTGAGCTGCTCGTCCTCGCGCAGCCGGCGCAGCGCGCGCCAGATGGAGCTCTTCACCGTGCCGACGCTGATGCCGAGGATGTCGGCGATCTCCGGGTCGGTGCGGCCCTCGTAGTAGCGCAGGACGAGCATGGTCCGCTGGTTCTCCGGCAGCTTGGCCAGCGCCTGCCAGAGCACGGCGCGCAGCTCGGTGCCGCCCATCGCGTCGGTGTCGCCGGCGGTCTCCGGCAGCTCCTCGGTGGGGTACTCGTTGAGCTTGCGGCGCCGCCAGGCGGAGATGTGCAGGTTGGTCATGGTGCGGCGGAGGTAGCCGCCGACGGCCGCCTTGTCGGTGATCCGGTCCCAGGCGCGGTAGGTGGAGAACAGGGCGCTCTGCAGCAGGTCCTCGGCCTCGTACCGGTCGCCGGTCAGGTGGTAGGCGGTGGCGTAGAGCGCGGCGCGGCGCTCCCGCACGTAGGCGGTGAACTCGACGATGTTGTCGGTCCCGCGGGCGGCCTCGACCGGCGCGGCGAAGGACTCGACGACCGGCTGCGCCACCGGCTCCGCGACCGGCTCGACCACGGCGAGGCCGGGGCGGCGGGTGCGGTTGGTGTGGGTGCAGCCCCGCACGACGACCGAACCGGAGGCCCGGTCGGTGCGCACCTCGAACCGGGTCCGGGCCGGGCCGATGGCTGAACGCGTCGCGGTGCGGTTCATCAGCGTTGCGGTCATCGTGCACCCCCATGATCGGTACGAGCGGTTCTCTGGATCGCCGTCGCACCGGTGTGACCTGGTGCGTTGTTCCGGCGACAAGGAAAATCCTGCCCGGTCGACGTCATGGCGGTGTCCGCCGACTGTCACAGCGCTGTCACAAGGCCCGGGACTTTCGTCCACACCGCTGCCACTGGCGCGGACGCACGACGGGAACCGTCCGGTTCCCGGGTTGCTCCGGGTGGGTGCTCCGGAGCTCCGCTTGGGTCAGAATGAGCCCGTGCCTTTCCTGCTTCTGATCGAGGACGACGACGCCATCCGGACCGGCCTCGAACTCGCCCTCACCCGCCAGGGCCACCGCGTGGCCGCCGCCGCCTCGGGCGAGGACGGCCTGAAGCTCTTCAAGGAGCAGCGTCCGGACTTGATCGTGCTCGACGTGATGCTGCCCGGCATCGACGGCTTCGAGGTGTGCCGGCGGATCCGCCGCACCGACCAGCTGCCGATCATCCTGCTGACCGCGCGCTCGGACGACATCGACGTGGTGGTCGGCCTGGAGTCCGGCGCGGACGACTACGTGGTCAAGCCGGTGCAGCCGCGGGTGCTGGACGCCCGGATCCGCGCGGTGCTGCGCCGCGGCGAGCGGGAGAGCTCCGACTCGGCCGCGTACGGCAGCCTGGTGATCGACCGTTCGGCGATGACGGTCACCAAGGACGGCCAGGACCTGCAGCTGACCCCGACCGAGCTGCGGCTGCTGCTGGAGCTGAGCCGCCGCCCGGGGCAGGCGCTGTCCCGGCAGCAACTGCTGCGGCTGGTCTGGGAGCACGACTACCTGGGCGACTCCCGGCTGGTCGACGCGTGCGTGCAGCGGCTGCGGGCGAAGGTCGAGGAGGTGCCCTCGGCGCCGACTCTGATCCGCACCGTGCGCGGCGTGGGGTACCGTCTGGACCCGCCCGCGTAACTTTCCGAGCCCTGCGAGTTGTTGGTGACCGACCTGTCTGCTCCGCACCGTCCGCGCGCCGGGGCGCGCCGTCGGCTGCGCTCCCTGCGGGTGCGCCTGATCGCGGTGTTCGCCGTGGTGGCGCTGGTCACCGCGGTGTCCGCGTCCGGGATCGCGTACTGGCTGAACCGGGACGCGGTCCTCAAGCGCGCCCAGGACACCGCGTTGAACGACTTCCGGGTGTCGCTCACCCGGAACGTCTCCGCGCTGCCGCTCGACGCCTCCTGCCAGGAGCTGGCCAACCTCGCCGTGCAGGTCGCGAGTTCGGGCCTGAACTACGACGTGGTGGTGGTCGACGAGGCGCACCCCGAGTGCGTGGCCTCCTCCGACCCGGGCCGCTTCACCACCGCGCAGGTCCCGGGCCCGCTGGCCACCCAGGTCGGGCGGCCGCGGGAGATCGGTCCGGGCAACCCGTACGTCTACCACCTGTATTGGCAGCGGGTGAACCTGGACGGCCCGTACGTGGTCGGCGGGACGAAGGTGGTGCCGACCGGGCCGACCGCCTACATGTTCAAGTCGCTGCAGAACGAGCGGGCCGATCTCAACACCCTGGGCTGGTCGTTGGCGATCGCCACACTGCTCGCGCTGATCGGCTCGGCGCTGCTGGCGCAGGCCGCGTCGGCCACCGTGCTGCGGCCGGTCAAGCGGCTGGGCGAGGCCGCCCGACGGCTCGGCGAGGGCGAGCTGGACACCCGGCTGGAGGTCGAGGGCGGCGACGAACTCGCCGACCTGGCACGGACCTTCAACCGGGCCGCGGAGTCGCTGTCCGAGCAGGTCGCGGAGTTGAGCGCGCGCGAGGCGCAGTCCCGGCGGTTCGTCGCCGACATGTCGCACGAACTGCGCACCCCGCTGACCGCGATGACCGCCGTCACCGACATCCTGGAGGACGAGGCCGACTCGCTGGACCCGATGATCGAGCCGGCCGTCCGGCTGGTGGTCAGCGAGACCCGGCGGCTGTCCGACCTGGTGGAGAACCTGATGGAGGTCACCCGCTTCGACGCGGGCACCGCCAGGCTGGTCGCCGACGAGGTGGACATCGCCGACCTGATCATGTCCTGCATCGACGGGCGCGCCTGGTACGACGCGGTGGAGGTGGACGCGCCGCGCGGGGTCCTCGCCGTGGTCGACCCGCGCCGCCTGGACGTGGTGTTCGCCAACCTGATCGGCAACGCGCTCAAGCACGGCGGCTCGCCGGTGCGGGTGAAGGTCCGGGAGGCCGACGGCTCGGTGGTGATCCAGGTCTCCGACAGCGGACCCGGCATCCCGGAGGACGTGCTGCCGCACGTCTTCGACCGGTTCTACAAGGCCGACAAGGGCCGGGCCCGCTCCGAGGGCAGCGGCCTGGGCCTGTCCATCGCGATGGCCAACGCGCAGATCCACGGCGGCACCATCACCGCCGCCAACGGACCGCAGGGCGGCGCGGTGTTCACCCTGATCCTGCCGCTCACCCCGCCCACCGCCGACCCGGACCGGGCCGAGAACCCGAAGGAGGGCACCCAGTGACCCCCGGCCGTACCCTCCCGATCGCCGTCCTCGCCCTGCTGGCCCTGGCCGGCTGCGGGATCCGCCCGACCGCCGTACCGGTGGACGCGGGCGCCCCCGCCAGCCGGACGGCCTGCCCCAACCCGGTCCAGGTCCCCAGCGTGGCCACCGCCGCGGCGCCGACCCCGGTCCCGTCCGTGGCGCCGCCCGGGACAGCCGCGCCCGGCGAGAGCGGCGGCGTCCCGTCCACCGGCCCCGCGGTCACCGCCGCCACCACGCCGGCCGGCAAGACGCCCGGCCCGCCGAAGTCGCCGGCGCCGGTGTTCAGCGCCTCCCCCAGCGCGTCCGGCAGCCGCTGCCCCTGACCGGCCTGCCCTGGACCGGCGCGCCCGTGCCCCGGTGCGCGACGGCGCCCCGTGGCCGGGCGGCCCGGCATCCGGGTGACGCGGTCACCGGTGGGAACCGGTCGGAAGCGGACCGCGTCCTCCGGTACGTGCACCGACATGGCACCACCGCGCGTACCGGCGTTCCGACCGGCGACCGACCAGCGGGACCGGGAGCGTCCCGACCGCTGCGAACGACGGCACGGGTCCTGCTGGCGCTCCACCTGCTGCTGCTCGGCTGGCTGACGCTCCGCCCGCTGTCGGTGAGCTGGACCTACCCGGCCAACCTGACCCCGCTCGCCTCGGTCGAGCAGGCGCTGGCCACCCGCGGTCTCGCCGGTGCCGTCCAGCTCGCCTCCGGACTGCTGCCGCTGGCCCCGGTCGGGGTGCTGCTGCCGCTGGCCGGCGGGCGGCTGCGGGTGTCCTGGTTCCCGTCCCTGCTGCGCACCACGGGCACGGTGGCGCTGCTGGCCACCGGGCTGGAGATCCTCGGCGGCTCGGTGCCCGGCCGCGTCCTGAACGTGGACGACATCCTGCTGGGCACCCTCGGCGCGGCGCTGGCCCATCTGACGGTGGTCCCGGCGGTCCGGACCACACTGCTGCACCGCCGCGAGCGCGCGGCCCACGGCCCGGCGGCCCAGGCCCCGGCGAGCCACGTCCCGGCGGCCGACGGGCCCGCCGACGACCGGGGCCGGTCCCGCGGGCGGCGCTCGGCGCTGCCCGCGGGACCGGCCCCGTCGTTCACCGGGCTCAGCCCTTCAGGTACTTCGCCGCGTCGATGACCTGCGCGGCCGCGGGAGCGGTGACGGCGACCGGCTGCTGGAAGTCGGAGAACGTCATCGTGCTGGGCTCCTTGCCGGAGATGGAGAGCTGCAGCAGGTAGGGCTCGCCCTCGGCGGCGAAGGCCACCTCGGACTTCTCGCCGTCGGCCGCGTCGGTGACCACGACCGCCTTGAGGGAGCCGACCTGCTTCGGCGCGCCCTTGACCGCACCGGCGGTGTCGTCGGTGCCGTCGTCGTTCTTGCCGACCTTCTTCAGCGACTCCAGGCCGAGGTCGCAGAAGGTGGCGAGGTCCTTGAGGCGGGGGCCGTTCGCGTCGCCCGCCAGGTACTTGCCGGCTCCGGCCTTGGCCGCCTCCGGAGCGATGACCTGCCAGAACTTGGCGTCGGGCTTCAGCCAGATCTTGCCGCCGGTGCGCAGCAGCTCGAAGGCGCCCTTGTCGCCGTAGGTGACCTGGCCGACGCAGTTGCCGGTGGCGTCCTGGGCGACCGTGCCGGTGAGGTGGAGGCCCTCGCTGGTGAGGTCGAAGGTGAGCTTCACCGAGGTGGCCTTGGCGCTGGCCTCCTGGC
Organism: Kitasatospora sp. NPDC048365; assembly: GCF_043200835.1. Lineage (NCBI taxonomy): Bacteria > Bacillati > Actinomycetota > Actinomycetes > Kitasatosporales > Streptomycetaceae > Kitasatospora > Kitasatospora sp. NPDC048365. Next base: position 249,714 of record NZ_JBICYJ010000004.1, on the reverse strand, counting down.
CCTTCTTGATGATCTCGGCGGCGGTGAGGTCGCCGAGCGCGGGGGCCTTGCTCGGGGCCGCGGAGGCGCTCGGGGCGGCGGCGTCGGTGCTCTTCTTCGCGTCGGTCGGGCCGCAGGCGGTGAGGCCGACCAGGGCGGCGGAGCAGACGAGGGTGGCGGCGAGGAGCCGGGGTGCGTGCATGGTGCGGGGTGTCCTTGAGGTGGTGCCTGGTGCCCCGGGGGTGCGGGGCACGCGGAGTCTGGCAGTCCGGGGTGGCCCGTCGGTCGCCGGGGCCCGCCGCTTTACGAAGCCTTTGCCCTCGCCCCCGGCCTGCCCCCGGCCCGCCCCCCGGCCCGCCCGCGGGAGGGCGGCGGAGAGCGCGGGGTCCGGGGCGGGGTGTCAGGGGCCGCCCCTGAGTCGTCCCTGAGGGCGGGGTCGGCCTGCCCGGTGATACCTCGGGGGTGCGGATCGGCATGTGGGCTGACGATCGCGCGGGCCGCGGCCGGGAGTATGGAGTCATGCCCACCGGAGAGTCCGGACGGGGCCAACACCTCGGAGTGACCGATGAGTTCGCTTGCCCGCCCCCGCCACAACCGCGTCATCGCCGGCGTCTGCGCCGGGCTCGCCAAGCGCTTCGGCATGACGCCGTGGACCGTCCGGATCCTGTTCCTGCTCTCCTGCCTGCTGCCCGGCCCGCAGTTCCTGATCTACCTCGCGCTGTGGCTGATCCTCCCCCAGGAGCCGTGACCCGCCCGGGGGGGGCGATCCGCCCGGGAGTGACCGGGAACGGGCCGAGGGCCGCTGCCGCGCACGTCGCGCGGGAGCGGCCCTCGGCCCGTTGTGCGGGGAGCGGGCGTCAGCCGCCGAGGCCCGGCAGGGACGGGGCACCGCCGCCGGTCGGGCTCAGCCCGCTGAGGGTGCCGACCACGCCGCCGACCGGGGTCTTGGCCAGGCCCTGGCCGCCGGGGACGGAGTCCAGGCCGCCGACGCGGTTGGCGGCGGCGGGAGCGGCCGGCATGGCGGGCATCGCGGCGGCCGGGTCGGCGAGCGGGGTCTGCGCGGCCGGGACCTGCTCGACGGGGGCCTGCGCGGCCGGCGCCTCGGCGGCGGGGGCCTGCGCGGCCGGGGCCTGCTCGACGGGAGCCTGGGCGGCCGGGGCCTGGGCGGCCGGCGCCGGGGCCAGCGGAGCGGCCACGTCCGGGTTGAGCGTGCCGGCCACCTGGGTGACCTGGTCGCCGCCGGGGACCTTGGCGACCGCACCGGTCGCGGCACCGGTCAGGCCGGGGTTGGTCAGCGCGCTGGTCGGCAGTCCGAGACCGCCCGGGGCGGCGGCCGAGGCGGAACCCGCGGCAACGACGGCGATCGCGGCGCCCAGCGCAGCCGTACCGGCAGCCTTCAGAGTGGCCTGCTTCATGTGTGCGTCCTCGAGTCCTGGTCGGGCCCCGGCGTTCGGACGGCGCCTGGGACGCCGATCGTCACGCCGAGTCATCAATGACTGGCCCACCGTAGTGACAAGCGAGCGCACGGATCAAAGACGCGTCACCCCCAGGACTGAATAGTCGGATGAGCGTCGGGCTCTCGGCGGCAGCCCGACGCCCCTCCGGTCCGGGTCAGGCGCGCGGGCTGAAGAGCCACTCCGCCTTGAGCTCGGCGTAGCCAGGCTTGATCACGTCGCTGATCATCGCGAGCCGCTCGTCGAACGGCAGGAACGCGGACTTCATCGCGTTCACCGTGAACCACTCCATGTCGCCCAGGGTGTAGCCGAAGGCGTCCACCAGGTGCTGGAACTCCTGGCTCATGCTGGTGCCGCTCATCAGCCGGTTGTCGGTGTTGACGGTGACCCGGAACTTCAGCCGGCTGAGCATCCCGATCGGGTGCTCGGCGTACGAACTCGCGGCGCCGGTCTGCAGGTTGGAGGTCGGGCACATCTCCAGCGGGATCCGCTTGTCGCGCACGTACGCGGCCAGCCGGCCGAGCCGGACGGTGCCGTCCTCGGCGACCGTGATGTCGTCGACGATCCGCACGCCGTGGCCGAGCCGGTCGGCGCCGCAGCACTGCAGGGCCTCCCAGATCGACGGCAGACCGAACGCCTCGCCGGCGTGGATGGTGAAGTGGTTGTTCTCGCCCTTGAGGTAGTCGAAGGCGGCCTGGTGGCGGGTGGGAGGGTAGCCCGCCTCGGCGCCGGCGATGTCGAAGCCGACCACGCCCTGGTCGCGGTGGCGGTTGGCGAGCTCGGCGATCTCCTGGGAGCGGGCGGCGTGCCGCATCGCGGTCAGCAGGGTGCCGACCCGGATCCGGTTGCCCCGGGCCCGGGCGTTGGCCTCGCCGAGGCGGAAGCCCTCGTTGACCGCCTCCACCACCTGGTCGAGGGTGAGGCCGCCCTCCAGGTGCTGCTCGGGGGCGTACCGCACCTCGGCGTAGACCACGCCGTCGGCGGCCAGGTCCTCGGCGCAGTCGGCGGCGACCTTGACCAGCGCCTCGCGGGTCTGCATCACGGCACAGGTGTGCGCGAAGGTCTCCAGGTAGCGGACCAGCGAGCCGGAGTCGGCGGCCTCCCGGAACCAGACGCCGAGTTCCTTCGGGTCGGTGGTGGGCAGGCCCTCGTAGCCGCAGGCCGCGGCCAGTTCGACGATGGTCTCGGGGCGGAGCCCGCCGTCCAGGTGATCGTGCAGGAGCACCTTGGGGGCGCGGGCGATCTGCTCGGGGGTGGGAATGCGCGGGGCTGCGGTACCCGCGGTGGCAGGGATCTGCTTCTCCATTGCGAGAGTGTAGCTCCTACGCGCGTAGATTCCCACTCGCCACACCACTCTCGCCTCATGTCGGAAAATTCCGACGCTTGACCTGTCGGAAATCTCCGACGTATTGTCCGGACGTGGCCACCGACGTCTTCAGCGCTCTCGCCAACCCCGTCCGCCGCCGTCTGCTCGACGCCCTGCTCGACGGACCGCGCGCCGCCGGCGACCTGGCCGGACGCTTCGAGCTCAGCCGCCCCGCCGTCTCCGAACACCTCCAGGTCCTCCGCCAGGCCGGCCTGGTCCGCGAGGAGCCCCGCGGACGGCAGCGCTACTACCACCTCGACCCCGCGCCACTCGCCCAGGTCGGCGCCTGGCTGCACCCCTTCGAGCACTACTGGCGCGGCCGGCTCACCGCCCTCGCCGACCTGCTCGACGCCGAACCGACCCCCACCGAGAAGGACACCCCCGGATGACCGAGCCCCGCACCACCATCGAGCTCGACCGCTTCCTCCCGCACCCGCCCGCGAAGGTCTGGCACGCCCTCACCGACCCCCGGACCCACGCCCGCTGGTGGGCGGCGGGCGACATCCGCGCCGAGGTCGGCCACCGCTTCACCCTCGACATGGGCCCGTGGGGCGAACAGCCCTGCGAGGTGCTCGCCGTCGAACCCGAGCGCCTGCTCCGCTACTCCTTCGCCGAAGACACCCTCGACACCACCCTCACCTGGCGACTCGTCCCCGAAGGCACCGGCACCCGCCTGCTGCTCGAACACGCCGGATTCGACCTCGACTCCCCGCTCGGCCGCAGCGCCCTCGACGGCATGGGCCACGGCTGGCCGCACGTCCTCGACCGGCTGGCCGCGACCCTCGCCGAGTGACGCCCCCGGGCGGCGCGCAGCGCGACGGTCCCGCGGCGTGCAGCGCGGTTGTCTTCGCGCGGCGCGCCGGTCAGTCGTGGTCGAGGAGGCGGCCGCGGCGGGAGAGGACGAAGTCGCGGAAGGCCGTCGCCGGAGGCGTGAGCGGGCGGCCGGCGACCCAGGCCAGGCCGATCGCGCGGCGGGTGCGCGGGGCGGTGACCTCCAGTTCCACCACGCCCGGCCGCGGCACCAGCGCGGGCGGCAGCAGCGCCACCCCCAGCCCGGCCGCCACCAGGCCCCGCAGGGTCTCCGCCTCCTCCCCCTCGAACGCGATCCGCGGCACGAACCCCGCCTCCGCGCAGAAGCCGTCGGTGATCACCCGCAGCCCGTACCCCTCCTCCACCGCGACCCACGGTTCCTGCGCGACCTCCGCGAGCCGGATCCGGCGGCGTCCGGCGAGCCGGTGGTCGGCGGGGACGACCAGGTGCAGCCGCTGCTCGTCGAGCGGTCGGGCGACCAGGTCGGGGGCGTCCGGCACCGGGGAGACCAGGCAGAGGTCCAGCTCCCCGGCGCGCAGCCGTTCCAGCATCGCGGCGACGTAGTCCTGCACCAGCTGGAACCGCACCCGCGGGTGCTCGCTGCGAAAGCCCCGCAGCAGCGCGGGCACCGCGTCCGTCCCCATGGTGTGCAGGAAGCCGAACGCCACCCGCCCGGCCGCCGGGTCGGCCTCCGCCCGGGCGGCGTCGGCGCCGCGTTCCAGTTCGGCGAGGGCCCGCTCGACGGAGCCGAGCAGCAGCCGGCCGGCCCGGGTCAGCCGTACGGTGCGCCCCTGACGGGCCAGCAGGTCGACGCCGAGCTCGGCCTCCAGTCGGGCGACCGCCCGGGAGAGGGTGGGCTGCGGCATGCCGAGCAGTTGGGCCGCCTGGGTCACGTGCTCCAGTCGGGCGACCGCCGCGAATTCGGCCAACAGCGGTGCGAGGCGGGTCACATCGGCCTCCGGGCCGAGCTCGGCGAGGCGGACCGGCTGCGAGCTGCTCTCATGCGTCACGGTATGGATCTTCCCCCATCCATGCATTGGACGCATCAACGACGCGGGCCCTACGTTCGATCCATGCAGCCCTCCAGTACCGGGGCGCCCGCCAGACCGGGCGCCTCCACCCCGTCGTCCCCGCCCTCGGAAACCGACCTGCGCCACCGCCCGGGCGACCGCGCGTTCCGCCGCGCCAACCTGGCGCTGTTCGCCGCCGGTGTGGCCACCTTCGTCCTGCTGTACTCCACCCAGGGCCTGCTGCCGATCCTCTCGGCCGACCTCGACCTGACGCCCGGCCAGGCCGCGTGGACCGCCTCCGCCGCCACCCTCGGCCTCGCCCTCGCCCTGCTCCCGGCCAGCGCGCTCTCCGACCGGTACGGCCGCACCACGGTGATGACCGCCTCCACCGTCGCCGCCTCCGGCATCGCACTGCTGCTGCCCCTCGCCCCGAACCTCACCACCCTGGTGGTGCTGCGCGCCGTCCAGGGCGCCGCGCTCGCCGGACTGCCCGCCACCGCGATGGCGTACCTCGCCGAGGAGATCCACCCGAGCGCGCTCGCCTCCGCGATGGGCCTGTACGTGGCCGGCAACTCGATCGGCGGCATGGGCGGCCGGCTGGTCTCCGGCTGGGCGGCCGCCGCCTGGGGCTGGCGCTGGGGGCTCGCCGTCTCCGCCGCGCTCGCCCTGCTCGCCGCGCTCGTCTTCCGGCTGCTCATCCCCCGCGCCCGCAACTTCCGGCCCGCCCCGGTGGACGCCCGCGCCCTCGCCCGCACCGTCGGCACGCACCTGCGCAACCCGCTGCTGCTGCGCCTGTACGCCCTCGGGATGCTCTTCATGGCGGTCTTCGGCGCCGTCTACAACACGGTCGGCTACCGGCTGACCTCGGCGCCCTTCAACCTGCCGCAGTCGCTCGCCGCCTCGATCTTCGTCGTCTACCTGGTCGGCACCGCGTCCTCCGCCTCCGCCGGGCGCCTCACCGCACGGCTCGGCCGCCGCGGCACCCTGTACGTGGCCATCGGCACCACCGCCGCCGGCCTGCTGCTCTCGCTGGCCGGCTCGCTGGCCGCCGCGCTGCTCGGCCTGGTCCTGATCACCGCCGGCTTCTTCGCCGGCCACGCGACCGCCTCCTCGGCCGTCGGCCGCACCGCCACCCACGGCCGCGCCCAGGCCTCCGCGCTCTACCTGATCACCTACTACCTCGGCAACAGCCTCGGCGGCACCCTCGGCGCCGACGCCTACCACTCCTCCGGCTGGGACGGCGCCGCCGCGGTCGGCCTGGTCGCCATGACCCTGGCCGCAGGTATCACCCTCTACGCCACCCACCGCGCCCACCACGCCCACCACGCCCGCCACGCGACCGCCTGAGGCGACCCCGCGACCCGCCGGTGCGAGGCACGTCCGCCGGACGTGCCTCGCGTTCGACGCCGCCGGACGGCTGCTCAGCGCAGTTGGCCGAACCAGCGCACGACGGCCGCCGTGCCGGCGACGTTGGAGCCGAGGTGCCTGGAGCCCGCGAAGTCCGGGGCACCGAGGTCGACGACGGCCACGTCGACGCCGTGCGACCGCAACGCGGCCTCGCAGTGGTCGGTGTTGGCGTCGGCCGCCTGCTCGTCCGCGTCGGCCGCGTACAGGCGGACCGGGACACGGGGCGCCCAGTCGCAGGTGCTGTCGGCCACCCGGAGTGCCTCGGCCAGTCGGCCGGTCGGGTTCCGCAGCATCTCGAAGCCGTGCGGGGTGAGCAGCGCGTCGATGGCGTCGGGGGTGCCGGCGAAGAGCTGCGGACCGGTGTGCGCACCGTCGAACAGCGCCTCGACCGTGCTGCTGTACGGCGCCCGGAAGACCTCGTCCGGAGAGTCGTACAGGTGGTGCAGCCGGTTCCAGGCGACGAGAAGGTACGCCGCGTACAGCACACTCGACTTCGGGTCGAGGGACCCGTCGAGCAGCGCCGGCAGCTCGGCGTGCCGGAAGTCGTAGGCGCCACTGACCGGTGCGACGGCTTCGAGCCGGAACCACCGGTCGTCGCCGGCCTGGAGTGCCCGTGCGAGTCCCATCGCCGCCGAGGCGCCCTGGGAGAACCCGGTGACCAGCACGTCGTGCCCCAGCGCCCGCCCCGTCCGTGGAACGAAGGCGCGGGCGGCCCGGAGCATGTCCAGGGAGGCGGTCGTCTCCGACGGCACGTCCATCCAGGGATGGAGTCCCGGGCCCGTGCCCAGACCGAGGTAGTCCGGGGCGACGGCGGCGAACCCGGCGGACGCGTACGTGACGGCGGGTGAGGACACGAACCCGACCTTGACCATGGAGGACGGGGCGTCGGGCCGGTAGCTGGCGGTGCCGTGGGTGAATGACACCGTCCGCAACTCGTGGTCGCCGCCACGGGGCAGCACCAGCAGTCCGCTGGCGGTGGTCGGTCGGCCGCCGGGGTCCACGGTTCGGTACACCAGCCGGTAGGCGTCCACTCCGAACCGGACCGCGCTCCCGTCGTACCCGGCCGCCGCCAGTGCCGCGGCGGCATCCTCCTTCGCGGCCAGGGTGGTCACGTGCTGGACGGAGACCAACCGTCCGCGGTCGCTCCGGTGCGCGGTGTCCGCCGAGGCGGCTCCCGCCGTCAGGGTCGCAGTGGCCAGGACCGCCAGGGCAGTTCCGATGTTCAGCCGGCGGAGCACGCGCCGGAGCTTGCCTGCTGCATCTGTGGATTCCATGGCGCCGACGCTACGTACCGTCACCCTCGCGCCACAGCCCGGCCAGCGGGTGTATCCATCCTGATGCTGGCCCTACCGCGACATCACGCGCTGCCGCCGTCGCTGGACTCCGAGCATGAGCATCGACACCGGTGCGTACGCCCGCTTGCGCGAGATTGCGGATCGGCTTCAGGAGGTCCCGGGGATCGGGAAGATCGAGATCGCCGGCGGCATGATCACCCTGGCGCCGTCACCGGCGACGAGTTCCTGCTCGACCGGCTGCTGCCCGTCTGATCCACGCGCGGACGGCCGCACCCCCGGAGCGGGGGCGCGGCCGTCGGTGGTCGTCGCGTGTCAGGCGATGCGGTCGAGGACGATCGGGTCGGCGGTGAAGGCGGTGCCGGCCGGGCTGACGGTGATGCCGGTGGTCAGCGCCTCCAGCGCGTAGTCGAAGCGCTCGGGGGTGTCGGTGTGCAGGGTGAGCAGCGGCTGGCCGGCGGTCACCTCGGCACCGGGCTTGGCGTGGATCTCGACGCCGGCGCCGGCCTGGACCGGGTCCTCCTTGCGGGCGCGGCCGGCGCCGAGGCGCCAGGCGCAGACGCCGACGGCGTAGGCGTCGAGTTCGGTGAGGACGCCGCTCGCGGGGGCGGTGACGACGTGCTGCTCGCGGGCGACGGGGAGGGTGGCGTCGGGGTCGCCGCCCTGGGCGGCGATCATGCGGCGCCAGTGGTCCATGGCGGAGCCGTCGCGCAGGGCGTCGGCGGGGTCCTTGCCGTGGACGCCGGCGGCGGCGAGCATCTCGCGGGCGAGCGCGAGGGTGAGCTCGACGACGTCGGCGGGGCCGCCGCCGGCGAGGACCTCGACGGACTCGCGGACTTCGAGCGCGTTGCCGGCGGTGAGGCCGAGCGGCACGGACATGTCGGTGAGCAGGGCGACGGTGTTGACGCCGGCGCTGTTGCCGAGGCCGACCATGGTGCGGGCGAGTTCGCGGGCGTCGTCGAGGTTCTTCATGAAGGCGCCGCTGCCGACCTTGACGTCCAGCACCAGGGCGCCCGTACCCTCGGCGATCTTCTTGGACATGATCGAGGAGGCGATCAGCGGGATGGCCTCGACGGTGCCGGTGACGTCGCGCAGGGCGTAGAGCTTCTTGTCGGCGGGGGCGAGGCCGTCGCCTGCGGCGCAGATGACGGCGCCGGTGGTGCGCAGGACGTCCATCATCTCGTCGTTGGAGAGCAGGGCCCGCCAGCCGGGGATGGATTCGAGCTTGTCGAGGGTGCCGCCGGTGTGGCCGAGGCCGCGGCCGGAGAGCTGCGGGACGGCGGCGCCGCAGGCGGCGACGAGCGGGGCGAGCGGGAGGGTGATCTTGTCGCCGACGCCGCCGGTCGAGTGCTTGTCGGCGGTGGGGACGCCGAGCGCGGTGAAGTCCATCCGCTCGCCGGAGCGGATCATGGCGTCGGTCCAGCGGCTGATCTCGCGCGGGTTCATGCCGTTGAGCAGGATCGCCATGGCGAGGGCGGACATCTGCTCGTCGGCGACCTCGCCGCGGGTGTAGGCGTCGATCACCCAGTCGATCTGCGGATCGGTCAGTTCGCCGCGGTCGCGCTTGGTCCTGATGACGGAGATGGCGTCCATGGTGTTGTACTCCCGGAGGGTGGGTCAGAAATGCGAAGAGTGCCGCGGGATGTCCTGCTCTCCCGCGACACTCTACGCGCGTAACAACCTCAGCGACTAGAGCCGCTCCGGCCCGAAGGCGTCGGGCAGCAGTTCGCTCATCGGCCGCACCCCGGAGGGCAGCTCGACCAGCAGCTCGGGGCCGCCGTGCTCGAACAGCAGCTGGCGGCAGCGGCCGCACGGCATCAGCAGCTCGCCGGCGCCGTCCACGCAGGTGAACGCCACCAGCCGGCCGCCGCCGCCGGCGTGCAGCGCCGAGACCAGTCCGCACTCGGCGCACAGCCCGAGCCCGTACGAGGCGTTCTCCACGTTGCAGCCGGTGACGGTGCGCCCGTCGTCGACCAGGGCGGCCGCCCCGACCGGGAACTTGCTGTACGGGGCGTACGCGTGCGCCATCGCGTCCCGCGCGGCCTCGCGCAGCCGCGCCCAGTCGACGGCGGCCGTCACTTGCCCTCGCCCTTGCGGTAGATCTGGCCGTCCGCCTTGGGCATCCGCAGGCGTTGCGAGGCGAGGGCCAGCACGACCAGCGTGATGACGTACGGGGTGGCGACGATCAGCGGGCGCTGGACGGTGTCGGTGAGCGCGTACCACAGGCCCAGGCCGACGGCGACGACCGCGCTGATCACCGCGCCGGTGAACTTGCGGCGGTAGAGCTGCCAGAGCGCGAGCAGCGCCATGGCGATCGCGATGACCAGCAGCAGGACGTGGACGTTGTCCGCGTCGCGCAGCTGGAGGCTGTCGGTGAAGCCGAACAGGCCGGCGCCCATGGCGAGGCCGCCGGGCATCCAGTTGCCGAAGATCATCGCGGCGAGGCCGATGAAGCCGCGGCCCTGGGTCTGGCCGTCCTTGTAGAAGTGCGCGGCGACCAGCGAGAGGTACGCGCCGCCGAGGCCGGCGAAGGCGCCCGAGGCGACCACCGCGTAGTACTTGTACTTGTAGACGTTGACGCCCAGCGACTCCGAGGCGGTGGGGTTCTCACCGCAGGAGCGCAGCCGCAGGCCGAACACCGTGCGCCAGAGCAGGAAGTAGGTGACGACCAGCAGCACGGCGGCGATCACCACGACCACCGACAGGTTGGTGACCAGGCCGGCGAGGATGCCGGCGACGTCGGAGACCAGGAACCAGTGGTGCGACTCGATGCTCTCCAGCCAGCTGGAGAGACCCGGGATCGTGATCTCGGGCAGCGGGTCGGCCGGCGGGGACTGGTTGGCGCCCGCGCCGTTCGCCACGTAGTCCTTGTAGTAGATCCGGTTGACGTACGCGCAGATGCCGGGGATCAGCAGGTTGATGCCGACGCCGGAGACGATGTGGTCGACGCCGAAGGTCACGGTGACCAGCGCGTGCAGCAGACCGCCGAGCGCGCCGCCCGCCATGCCGGCCAGCAGGCCGACCCACGGGTTGACCAGGTAGCCCGCCCAGGCGCCGCAGAAGGTGCCGGCGACCATCATGCCTTCGAGGCCGATGTTGACCACGCCGGCCCGCTCCGACCACAGACCGCCGAGACCGGCCATCGCGATCGGCACGGCCGAGGAGAGCGCCGCGCTGATCTGCCCGGAGGAGGTCAGGCCGTAGTTGCCGGTGTACGCCTCGACCGCGGAGACCAGCACCAGGGCACCGGCGATCAGCAGCAGGACGACGGGCCAGGTGATCTTCCCGCGCTTGGCGGGAGCCCCGCCCGACTTCGGCTTGGTGGCAGTTGCCGTACTCACGCCGAGACCTCCTTCTTGGCGGCCGCGGCGGCCTGGGCGGCGAGCTCGGCGCCGACCTTCTGCTGCTGGCGCTTCAGGCCGTAGCGGCGGACCAGCTCGTAGGCGACGACGACGCAGATGACGATGGTTCCCTGCATGACCGCGACGATCTCCTGCGGGTAGTCGCCGCGCAGCGGCAGACGGGTACCCGCGACGTCGAGGAAGGCGAACAGCAGCGCCGAGAAGACGATGCCGATCGGCGTGTTGCGGCCGAGCAGGGCGACCGAGATGCCGATGAAGCCGAGGTTCAGCTGCACGCTCTGGCCGAAGTAGTACGAGTGCTGCAGCAGCTCCGGCAGGCCGATCATGCCGGCCAGCGCGCCGGACACCACCATGCTGGTGATGATCATGCGCTTGACGTTGACGCCCGAGGCCTTGGCGGCCGTCTCCGAGCGGCCGGTGGCGCGCAGGTCGAAGCCGAACCGGGTGCGGCTCAGGGTGAAGTGGAACAGCACGCCGATCGCGATGGCGACGAAGATGAAGCCGTACAGGTCGCCACCCGCGGTCGGGATGGTGAAGAAGTGGCTGGACTGCGAGACCGGCGCGGTGTTGATCGCGTTGCTGCTGCCGCCCTTCGCCGGGGCGAAGACGCCCGGGACGAGCAGCAGGCCGACCACCGCGGTGGCGATGGCGTTCAGCATGATGGTCGAGATGACCTCGCTGACGCCGCGGTAGACCTTCAGCAGGGCGGCGATCGAGGCCCACAGGCCGCCGACCAGCATCGCGGTGATCAGCAGCAGCGGGATCTGCAGCACGGCCGGCAGGTCGACCTGGCTGCCGACGTACGCGGCGAACAGCATGCCGAGCCGGTACTGGCCCTCGACGCCGATGTTGAACAGGTTCATCCGGAAGCCGAAGGCGGCGGCGCAACCGGCGACGTAGTACGTGGTGGCCCGGTTCAGGGTGAGCACCTGGCCGTCCGAGGCGGTGCCGTAGTCCCACATCACCTGGAAGGCGTTGAACGGGTCCTTGCCGGAGATCGCCAGCAGCACGCCGCAGATCACCGCGGAGAGCAGCACCGCGAGCACCGGCGCGGCCAGGGCCAGCAGGATGCGCTCGCCGTCGAAGCGGTCCTTGAAGGACGCCTTCGCGGCGGAGTTCTCAGTGGTCATCGGGTTACTCCCCCGCCTGCGGGTCGTCGGCGGTGTCGGTCGGACCGTCGGACTGGGTCTCGGTGCCCTCGGCGGCGACGGCCTGGGCCTCGGCGACCGCGTCGGGCTCGGACTCGATGTGGCCGCGGGCGGCACCGGTCATCGCGGTGCCCAGGTCCTCCGCGGTGACGGTGGCCGGGTCGGCGTCGGCGACCAGGCGGCCGCGGTAGATCACCTGGATCCGGTCGGACAGGCCGATCAGCTCGTCCAGGTCGGCGGAGATCAGCAGCACCGCGAGGCCCTCGCGCTGCGCGACGCGGATCTGCTCCCAGATCTGCGCCTGCGCGCCGACGTCCACGCCGCGGGTCGGGTGGGCGGCGATCAGCAGCTTGGGGTGGTGGCTCATCTCGCGGCCGATGATCAGCTTCTGCTGGTTGCCGCCGGAGAGGGAGGCCGCGGTGACCTCGATGCCGGGGGTGCGGACGTCGTACTCCTCGACGATCCGCAGGGTGTCCTTGCGGGCACCGGCCGGGTCGAGCAGCACGCCCTTGGAGTTGGGGGTCTCGGAGACGTGGCCGAGGATCCGGTTCTCCCAGAGCGGGGCCTCCAGCAGCAGGCCGTGCCGATGGCGGTCCTCGGGGATGTAGCCGATGCCGGCCTCGCGGCGGGCCCGGGTGAGGGCGCCGGTGAGGTCCTTGCCGTCCAGCGAGACGCGGCCGGCGTCCAGCGGCAGCATGCCCATGACGGCCTCGACCAGTTCGGCCTGGCCGTTGCCCTCGACGCCGGCGATGCCGAGGATCTCACCCTTGTGGATGGTCAGCGAGATGTCGTCGAGGACCACGCGCTCGATGCCCTCGGCGTCCGGCTTGGCGATCCGCAGCGCGTCGACGGTGAGCATCTCGGTGCTGGTGACGGTCGACTCGCGGGTCTGCGGGGAGGGCAGCTCGGCGCCGACCATCATCTCGGCCAGCTGGCGGGCGGTGACGCTCTGCGGGTCGGCGTCGCCGACGGTGGTGCCGCGGCGGATCACGCTGATCGCGTCGGCGACCGACAGCACCTCGTGCAGCTTGTGCGAGATGAAGATGACGGTGACGCCCTCGGCCTTGAGCTCGCGCAGGTTGCCGAAGAGCGCCTCGACCTCCTGCGGCACCAGGACGGCGGTGGGCTCGTCCAGGATCAGGATCCGGGCTCCGCGGTAGAGGACCTTGAGGATCTCCACGCGCTGGCGGTCGGCCACGCCGAGATCCTCGACCAGGGCGTCGGGCCTGACCCCGAGGCCGTACTGGTCGGAGATCTCACGGATCTTCGCCTTGGCCTTGGCTCCTATCCCGTGCAGCTTCTCGCCGCCGAGGACGACGTTCTCCCACACGGTGAGGTTGTCCGCGAGCATGAAGTGCTGGTGCACCATGCCGATGCCGCGGTCGATGGCGTCGCCCGGGGTGTTGAACTCGACCTGCTCGCCATTGATGGTGATGGTGCCCTCGTCCGGCTTCTGCATGCCGTAGAGGATCTTCATCAGCGTCGACTTGCCCGCGCCGTTCTCGCCCATCAGGGCGTGCACGGTTCCGCGCTGCACGGTGATGTCGATGTCGTGGTTGGCCACGACTCCGGGGAAGCGCTTGGTGATACCGCGCAGTTCGACGGCCGGTGTCGCCGTCCCCGCGCTGGGGAGTCCGCCCGGGAGGGCGGGGTCGGAGCCGGTGATGGCGATCTCCTCGTGGTCGTCTGGCGCATCGTCGCGCTGGAGAGATCTACGGACGGGGAACGGGATGGGGCCCGGGGGATGCGCGGGGTGCGCATCCGTCCGGGCCCCTCCCTGACTCTCCGTCATTCATACCCGCTGCCGGGCGGCAGCCGGTGGAGGTGGGGCTTGGATCAGCCCTGCGGAGCGGTCGGGATCTTGGTCTGGCCGGAGGTGATCTTCGCGGCCGCGTCGTCCAGCTGCTTCTTGATGTCGTCGATGTGACCGCCGGTGGTGGCCAGCGAGACGCCGCCCTGGGCCAGGTCGAAGTTCTTCACACCGGTGATCGGGTTGCCGTTCTTCACGGACTCGATGTACTTGAAGACCGCGACGTCGACGTTCTTCACCATCGAGGTGAGGATGCGGGCGCTGTACTTCTGCAGGGCCGGCTGGGCGGCCTGGTCCGAGTCGACGCCGATGGCCCACTTGTTGGCGCCGGCGACGGCCTCGATGGCGCCGTTGCCGGAGGAGCCGGCGGCGGAGTAGATGACGTCCGCGCCCTTGTCGAGCTGGCCCTGGGCGGCCTGCTTGCCCTTGCCCGGGTCGGTGAAGCCCGAGAAGTCCGGCGGGGTGGTGAGGTAGGTGACCTCGACCTTCATGTTCGGGTCGACCGAGTGGACGCCCGCGACGTAGCCGGCCTCGAACTTCTTGATCAGCTCGGACTGGACGCCACCGATGAAGCCGACGTGCTTCGCGGTGGACTTCAGGGCGGCGGCGACACCGGCCAGGTAGGAGCCCTGCTCCTCCGAGAAGGTCAGCGAGGTGACGTTGGTCGGCTGGTCGGCCGACGCGGAGTCGATGATCGCGAACTTGACGTTCGGGTTGTCCTTCGCGACCTTGTTGACCGCGTCCTGGTAGACGAAGCCGACGGCGATGACCGGGTTGTAGCCCGACGAGACCAGGTCCTTGAGACGCTGCTCCTTGTCGGTCTCGGCCTCACCGGTCTTGGCCTCGGCCTCGTAGACCGTGGCGCCCAGCTCGTTCTTGGCCTTGTCGAGACCGCGGGCGGCGGAGTCGTTGAACGACTGGTCGCCACGACCGCCGATGTCGTAGGCCATACCGACCTTGAGGCCGGAGGCACCGGCGCCGGCGGAGGCGGAAGAGGAGCCGGAGGACGAGTCGCTCTTTGCGCCGCAAGCGGCGAGCGAGGCGATGCCCAGGGAACCCGAGAGCACAACCGCGGCGAGCTTCATTGAACGGCGCAAGGGAGTTTCTCCTTCTCACACACCCGTTTGGCGTGGTCGAGCGCCACCGTAACGCGCGTAGAACACGGTTGTGTTACGGCCTGCAAGGCCATCCGGGTTGTTATCAAAATGTGGTCGGACGTCCGAAGAAATCCGGACATAACGTCACATCTGTTCAACCCGATGTCACTACCCAGTGGTATCGGGCCACCACGGTACGCCGATCTTGGCCCGCCGGGCCAGTGAACCGCGCCGAAATCCGGGGTGGCCCCGGCGTTCACCCGCCGGGATCAGATCCGGCCGTGCTCCAGGGCCAGCGAGGAGAACAGCTCCACACCCACCGCGATGGCCCGCTCGTCCACGTCGAAGTTGCCCTGGTGCAGGTCCCGGACGCCCTTCTCGTGCGGGGCGCGGACGCCGAGCCGGGCCAGCGCGCCGGGCGCGTGCTCCAGATACCAGGAGAAGTCCTCGCCGCCGAGGCTCTGCTCGGTGTCCTCCACCACCGGGCCGCGGCCCTCGGCGAAGCGGGCGGTCATCGCCGCCTCCAGCTGGGCGATCGACTCCTGCTCGTTGACCACCGGCGGCACCCCGCGGTGGTAGTCGATGGTCCACTTGGCCCGGTAGGTCTCGGCGATCCGGGCGACCAGCTCGTCCATCACCTCCGGCGCCTCCCGCCAGCCGGCCAGCTCCAGGCAGCGGACGGTGCCCTCCAGCTCGGCGTGGAGCGGGATGACGTTCGGCGCGGAGCCGGCCGCGATCCGGCCCCAGACCAGCGAGACGCCCCAGCGCGGGTCCATCCGCCGGGAGAACGCGGACGGCAGGTCGGCGGCCAGCTTGGCGACCGCGGTGACCAGGTCGGTGGTCAGGTGCGGGCGGGCGGTGTGGCCGCCGGGCCCGTCCAGGGTGAGCAGCACCCGGTCGCAGGCCGAGGTGATCGCGCCGACCCGCAGCCCGATCCGGCCGACCTGCACCTTGGGGTCGCAGTGCACAGCGAAGATCCGCCCGACGCCCTCCATCCCGCCGGCCTTGATCACGTCCAGCGCGCCGCCGGGCATCACTTCCTCGGCGGGCTGGAAGATCAGCCGGACCGGCTGCTTCAGCTCGCCCGCCGCCCGGGCCCGGGCCAGCACCAGGGCGGTGCCGAGCACCACCGAGGTGTGCACGTCGTGCCCGCAGGCGTGGGCCCGGCCGGGCAGGGTGGAGCGGTACGGCGCGTCCGTCTTGGTGTCGTCGATCGGCAGCGCGTCGATGTCCGCGCGGAACGCCAGCAGCTTCGTGCCGGGGCGGGTGCCCGCCGGGACGATGTCGACCAGCAGGCCGGTGCCGCCGGGGAGCACGGTGGGCTGCAGCCCGGCGGCGAGCAGCCGCTCGCGCAGCAGCCGGGTGGTGCGGAACTCCTGGCGGCCCAGCTCCGGGTGCCGGTGCAGGTCACGGCGGAAGGCGATCAGCTCGGCCTCGTAGGCGCGTACCCGGGAGCGCAGGTCTGCGGCGGGGCGGACGTCGGTCGCGAGGGCGGCCCGGGCGGCGGGCTGAGGATCGTTCACCTCAACCATCGTAGGCCGGTGGTGGGCTTTCTGCCCGGCTTCCGTCGAAGAGCTCACCGGATTGGTGCATACCGGCCGCGCGGATGGGTATGACATCTCGATTCAGCCGCCTTTCGGACGATCGCTGCCCTGTGCAACGACCCGGGCGCGTTCCGGACACGCGGCCTCCCCCCAACCAGGTCAAACGTTCCCTCTGCGCGGGCAAAGCTTTCTCCCACGCCCTTGAGTCCGGCACAACCGTGCGAATAGACAGCTTCCGCACAGTCGAACAGACGTGCATGACACTCCGTCAACTCACGAAGTGGGGGGAACCGTCGTGCCCATCGCACGCCACCGGCTCGCCGGACTGGCCGCGCCGCTGACCGCGGCCCTGGTCCTGGGAACCATCGGGCTGGCCGCCCCGGCCGGCGCCGCCACCGCCGGCGACGGCGCCGCCGCACCGACCGCCAAGGAGCTCACCGGCACCCACCCCGCCTGGGCCACCGCCCAGGCCGACGCGGGCGCCGTACCGGACTCCGCCCCGGGCAGCGCCCGGATCTACCTGGCCGGCCGCGACCGGGACGCGCTCGCCGCGCTCGCCCGCGCCGTCTCCGACCCCTCCTCCCCCGCGTACGGGAAGTACCTCGGCGACGCCGACGCCAAGGACCGGTTCGGCGCCACCCCCGAGCAGGTCGCGGCGGTCACCGCCTGGGTGACCGGCGCCGGCCTGACCGTGGACGCCGGCACCTCGCACTACCTGCAGGTCTCCGGCACCACCGGCGCGCTCACCCGCGCCTTCGGCACCGGCTTCCGCAGCTACCGCACCGCCGACGGGCTGCACCGCGCCCCGGTCAAGGACGCCACCGTGCCGCCGGCCGCCGCCGGCGCGGTGCTCGCCGTCGGCGGGCTCAGCGACGCGGTCCGGCCGAACCTCTCGCACGCCGTCTCGGTCCGCGAGGCCGAGCAGCGCGCCAAGGCCGCGCTCGCCGGCCCCGACGCCAAGCAGCCCGCCACCCTGCCCACCGTCCCCACCTGTTCCGAGGACGGCTACGGCTCGAAGACCGCCAAGGGCGCGCCCGAGGGCTACGAGAAGAACGAGCCCTTCGCGCCCTGTTCCTACGTCCCGAGCCAGCTCCGCAAGGCCTACGGCGTGACCGACGCCAAGGTCTCCGGCAAGGGCGCCCGGATCGCGATCATCGACGCCTACGGCCTGCCCACCATGGAGCAGGACGCCGGCCACTTCGCCACCCTGCACGGCGACCGCCCGTTCGCGCCGGGCCAGTACACCGAGTACGTCACCCCGGAGAAGTGGGTCCACCAGGACGAGTGCGGCGGCGCCGACGGCTGGGCCGGCGAGGAGGCGCTCGACGTCGAGATGGCCCACGGCCTCGCCCCCGACGCCCAGGTGGTCTACGTCGGCGGCAACTCCTGCTACGACGACGACCTGTACGACGCCATGGCCAAGGTGGTCGACGGCCACCTCGCCGACGTGGTCTCCAACTCCTGGGGCGAGATCATGCACGGCACCGGAGGGGACCTCGACCCCGCCGTGGTCGCCGCCGACAACCAGCTCTTCCAGCTCGGCGCGGTCACCGGCATCGGCTTCACCTTCTCCTCCGGCGACTGCGGCGACAGCTCTCCCGGCGCCGCCGCCACCGGCGTCAACTGCCAGGCCGACACCAGCCAGGCGCAGGCCGACTGGCCCTCCGCCTCCCCCTGGGTCACCTCGGTCGGCGGCACCGCGCTGCAGCTCGCCGACAAGGCCGGCCACTACGGCCACGAGGTCTCGATGGGCGACCGGCGCTCGGTTCTCTCCGCCGACCAGAAGTCCTGGACGCCGTTCCCGGGCAACTTCTACTTCGGCGGTGGCGGCGGCGTCTCCAAGGACTTCGCCCAGCCCTGGTACCAGCACGGCGTCGTCCCCGACTCCGTCTCGCACACCGCGGCCGACGGCACCGCCTCGGCCACGCCGCTGCGCGCCACCCCCGACGTCGCGATGAGCGGCGACCTGGTCGCCGCCACCCTGGTCGGCTACACCTCCGGCGGCACCTACAGCGAGGGCGGCTACGGCGGCACCTCGGTCTCCGCGCCCGAGTTCGCGGCGATGGTCGCCGACGCGATCGACGCCCGCGGCGGCCGCGCGATCGGCTTCGCCAACCCGTACCTCTACGACCGGGCCGGCACCGGCGCCTTCCGTGACGTCGACGACGCCAAGGTGCACACCAAGCTCGGCAACGTGGTCGACCTGGGCGAGGTCAACGGCGTCCTCAAGGTCCGCCTGTACCGGATCGCCTCCGACTACGGCCTGACCGCGACCCGCGGCTACGACACCGCCACCGGCCTCGGCACCCCGGCCACCGGGTTCTTCCGGCGCTGAGCCGCTGCGCTTCCAGGGGCGCGGGGCACTGTCCCCGCGCCCCTGCCTGTTGTCCTCCTGGGATGATCTGTGCGGATCGACCGGACACGGAGGGACAGGGCACATGAGCGAGCAGAAGGTGGCGGTGGTCACCGGCGCCAGCAGCGGGATCGGCGCGGCGACCGCGCGGCGGCTGGCGGCGGACGGCTTCCAGGTGGTGCTGACGGCCCGCCGGACCGAGCGGATCGAGGCACTGGCCAAGGAGATCGGCGGCCGCGCGTACACCGTGGACGTCACCGACCGGGCCGCGGTGGACGCCTTCGCCGCCGAGGTCGGCCGGGTCGACGTGCTGGTCAACAACGCGGGCGGCGCGATCGGCGCGGAGACCGTGGAGGCCGGCGACCCGGCGGACTGGCTGGCCATGTACGAGGTCAACGTGCTCGGCGTGCTGCACGTGACGCAGGCGCTGCTGCCGGCGCTGCGCGCGACCGGCGACGGCACGGTGCTGGTGATGTCCTCGACCGCCGCGCTGGCCGCGTACGAGGGCGGCGGCGGGTACGTGGCGGCGAAGCACGCCGCGCACACCATCGCCGCGACGCTGCGCCTGGAGCTGTGCGGGGAGCCGATCCGGGTGATCGAGATCGCCCCGGGCATGGTGAAGTCGGAGGGGTTCGCGGTCACCCGCTTCCGCGGTGACGAGGACAAGGCGGCGGCGGTCTACGCAGGCGTGGCGGAGCCGCTCACCGCCGAGGACATCGCGGACACCGTCTCCTGGGCGGTCACCCGACCGAGCCACGTCAACATCGACCTGCTGGTGGTCCGCCCGCGCGCCCAGGCCGCCAACCACAAGGTGCACCGGGAGCGCTGAGCGGACGCCGGTGAACGCCATGAGGCAGCGGATCACAACTTGATAGCTCGTACGAGTGAATTCCGTCCGCTGCCTCCACAACTGATGAGCGCTCAACTACCGTGGTGCCGCTGCCCGGGCGGCCCGTAGCGGGTCCTGGGGCCGAGGTACGTCGCGCAACCGCACAGCACCTACTTTCGTCTCTGGAGCATCCCCCCTTCCCGCCCTCACGAGGAGGACCCGCTGACCAGTGACATCCCGCCGCAGCGTCTGGACGCGCGGACGGATCCGTCCCTGCTCGGGCTTCACCGCTTCAACGAGGCCGACTCCGGCGCCGCCGAGGAGGCCCTGCTCGCCTGCTGCGGCAGTCACCGGTGGGCCCTGCGGCTCACCGCACACCGGCCGTACCCCGACATAGAGTCCCTGCTCGCCGCCGCCAGCGAGGCGTCGTACGACCTGCGGCCGGCCGACCTGGCCGAGGCGCTGGCCGACGAGAGCTGGATGCCGCAGCCGCTGCTCGGCATGCGCGCCCCCGGAAGCCAGGCGGCGCACACCGCCCTGCGGGCCGCGCACGCCGCGTACGAGGCCCGGTTCGGCCACGTCTTCGTGGTCTCCCTCGACGGGGTGGAGCCGGAGGAGATGCTCGACAGCGTGCTCACCTCGATCCGCACCCGGCTCGCCAACGACCCGGACGAGGAGCGCCTGGTCGCCTCGGAGGAGCTGCGCCGGATCGCGCTGACCCGGCTGGAGCACCTGGTGGCCACCCACGCGGCGGCCGGCAAGCGCTGACCGCACCGCTGTCGCCCGGCACCGGGCCCCGTTCCACCGGAGCGGGGCTCAGTGCCGGGCGAGCCTGGCGAGCTGCGCCCGGACCACCTGCCGGTCGGGCTCGGGCGCCGGCTCCTTCGGCGAGCCCACCGTGGTGAAGACCGCCAGCACCTCGCCGGTCCTGGCCATCAGGGCCCGCTGGACCAACGCGGTGCCCTCGGATTCATTCGTCAGGGTGAACGCGGTGGCGGCGTCCGCTCCCTCCGGGGTGGGCGTGTCGATCCGCTGCAGCCGGTGCGTGGTGGTCGGACCGCCCGCGGCCGCGGAGTGGAAGACGGTACAGACGGTGAGGAGCTGGTCGAGCTCGGCCCGGATCCGCTCGGCCCGGCCGGCCCGGAAGGCGAGCAGCCCGGCGTAGACGCTGCGCCGCCCGTCGTCGGCCCGGGCGATGTCCAGGTCGGCCTCGGCGAGCGGGCCGGAGCCGCTGGCCCCGGGCGAGACCGCGTCCAGGATCGGCTGGCAGGCGGGGCGGTCGGCCTTCTCCCTCGGCGCGGTGGTGTCGCCCTGGCCGGGGTTCATCAGGGTGACGGTCCAGCCGGGTCCGAGGTCGGCGTCGGTCAGGGCGGCGGCCCGCAGCGCGGCGGCGTCCGGCTCCGCCGACGGCGCGGCGCTGTCGGAGGACGGCGCGGGGGCGGTGGAGCCGCAGCCGGCCAGCAGGGCGAGGGCGCCGGCCGCCAGGGCGCGGACGGCTCGGGTGAGGGGCATGCGCGCACCGTAGCGCAACGAACCGACTACCCTGCGTCACGGTTCCCGTCTGGATTAGCCCGTGCGTGCCTGATTGATCACACCTGGGGCCCCCGGAGGCATTGGCGGACACGGCGTCGATAGGATGCTCGCGGCCGGTGGACCGTACCCGGCCGGGCTGACCGACACCGAAGCCGGCCGAGCCCCCAACCCCGCTTCCGGAGGGTTTTCCGTGCCGGCTGGAACGCTGTACCGCGGCCGGGAAGGCATGTGGAGCTGGGTGGCTCACCGAGTCACCGGCGTCCTCATCTTCTTCTTCCTTTTCGCGCACGTCCTCGACACCGCCTTGGTGCGGGTGTCGCCCGAGGATTACGACACCGTCATCTCGACCTACAAGACCTGGTACGTGAACCTGATGGAGTACGGCCTGAGCGCCGCCATCCTGTTCCACGCGCTGAACGGCCTGCGGGTCGTGGCGGTCGACTTCTGGGCCAAGGGCCCGAAGTACCAGAAGCAGATGCTCTGGACCGTCGTGGGTGTCTGGGTCGTCCTGATGGCCGGCGCCTTCTACCCGATCCTCCAGCACACCCTTCGCACCTGGTTCGGGGGCTGATCTCCATGTCTGAGACCAAGGACGTGATCGTCCCCGCCCTGCAGGCCCACACGGGCCAGGGCCTGGGGACGGGCAACCCGGCCGACGGCTTCGTCGTCGAGCCGGCCCGCGCGCGCAGCAAGAAGACCCCGCGCCGCACCCGCACCAACTTCGAGATGCTCGCCTGGCTGTTCATGCGCCTGTCGGGTGTCGTCCTGGTGGTGCTGGTCCTCGGCCACCTGCTGATCAACCTCGTCCTCGACGGCGGCGTCTCCAAGATCAGCTTCGCCTTCGTGGCCGGCCGCTGGGCCTCGCCGTTCTGGCAGGTCTGGGACCTTCTGATGCTGTGGCTGGCGATGCTGCACGGTGCCAACGGCATGCGCACCGTCATCAACGACTACGCGGAGAAGGACTCGACTCGTCTGTGGCTGAAGGGCCTCCTGGGTGTCGCGACCGTGTTCACGGTCCTGCTCGGCACCCTGGTGATCTTCACCTTCGACCCGAACATCTGACGAGCCAGAGGCGACTGACCCCCATGCAGATTCACCAGTACGACACTGTCATCGTCGGCGCCGGTGGCGCGGGCATGCGCGCGGCCATCGAGTCGACCAAGCGCAGCCGCACGGCGGTGCTGACCAAGCTCTACCCCACCCGGTCCCACACCGGCGCGGCCCAGGGCGGCATGTGCGCCGCCCTCGCCAACGTCGAGGAGGACAACTGGGAGTGGCACACCTTCGACACGGTCAAGGGTGGTGACTACCTGGTCGACCAGGACGCCGCCGAGATCATGTGCAAGGAGGCCATCGACGCCGTCCTCGACCTGGAGAAGATGGGTCTCCCCTTCTCCCGGACCGACCAGGGCCGGATCGACCAGCGCCGCTTCGGCGGCCACACCCGCAACCACGGCGAGGCCCCGGTCCGCCGGTCCTGCTACGCGGCCGACCGCACCGGTCACATGATCCTCCAGACGCTGTTCCAGAACTGCGTCAAGGAGGGCGTGGAGTTCTTCAACGAGTTCTACGTCCTCGACCTGCTGCTCAACGAGGGCAAGACCGCGGGCGTCGTCGCCTACGAGCTGGCCACCGGCGAGATCCACGTCTTCCAGGCCAAGGCCGTGGTGTTCGCCTCCGGCGGCACCGGCAAGATGTTCAAGGTCACCTCGAACGCCCACACCCTGACCGGTGACGGCCAGGCGGTGGCGCTGCGCCGCGGCCTGCCGCTGGAGGACATGGAGTTCTTCCAGTTCCACCCGACGGGCATCTGGCGGATGGGCATCCTGCTCACCGAGGGCGCCCGCGGCGAGGGCGGCATCCTGCGCAACAAGGACGGCGAGCGCTTCATGGAGCGCTACGCCCCCGTCATGAAGGACCTCGCGTCCCGTGACGTCTGCTCCCGCGCGATCTACACCGAGATCCGCGAGGGTCGCGGCTGCGGTCCGGACGGCGACCACGTCTACCTGGACCTCACGCACATCGAGCCGGAGCAGCTGGACGCCAAGCTGCCGGACATCACCGAGTTCGCGCGCACCTACCTCGGCATCGAGCCCTACACGGACCCGATCCCGATCCAGCCGACCGCGCACTACGCCATGGGCGGCATCCCGACCAACGTCGAGGGCGAGGTGCTGTCGAACAACACCGACATCGTCCCCGGCCTGTACGCCGCCGGCGAGGTCGCCTGCGTGTCGGTGCACGGCGCCAACCGCCTGGGCACCAACTCGCTGCTGGACATCAACGTGTTCGGCCGCCGCGCGGGCATCGCCGCCGCCGAGTACGCCGAGGGCGCCGAGTTCGTCGAGCTCCCGGCCGACCCGGGCGCGCTGGTGCAGAACATGGTCGACCAGCTCCGCGAGTCCACCGGTACCGAGTCGGTCGCGCAGATCCGCAAGGAGCTGCAGGAGTCCATGGACACCAACGCGTCCGTGTACCGCACCGGCAAGACCCTGGAGCAGGCCGTCCAGGACATCGCCGGCCTCAAGGAGCGCTTCAAGAACGTGGCGATCCAGGACAAGGGCATGCGGTACAACACCGACCTGCTGGAGGCCATCGAGCTGGGCAACCTGCTCGACCTGGCCGAGGTGCTGGCCGTCTCCGCGCTGGCCCGCGAGGAGTCCCGCGGCGGTCACTTCCGCGAGGACTTCCCGAAGCGCGACGACGTGAAGTTCATGCAGCACACCATGGCGTACCAGGAGGTCGCCGCCGACGGCTCCACCTCCATCCGCCTCGACTACAAGCCGGTCGTCACGACCCGCTACCAGCCGATGGAGCGTAAGTACTGATGAGCACCCCGACTGTCGAGAAGCACTCGGCCGCTCTGGACGCCGCCGAGGCGGGCGCCGGCCAGCTGATCAGCGTCACCTTCCGGATCCGCCGGTTCAACCCGGAGGAGCACCCGGACCCGGTGTGGGTCGACTACCAGCTGCAGATCGACCCGAAGGAGCGCGTCCTGGACGCGCTCAACAAGATCAAGTGGGAGCAGGACGGCACCCTGACGTACCGCCGCTCGTGCGCCCACGGCATCTGCGGCTCGGACGCCATGCGGATCAACGGCCGCAACCGGCTGGCGTGCAAGACCCTGATCAAGGACGTCAACCCGGAGAAGCCGATCACGATCGAGGCCATCAAGGGCCTCGCGGTCCTCAAGGACCTGATCGTCGACATGGACCCGTTCTTCCAGGCGTACAAGGACGTCATGCCGTTCCTCATCACCAAGGGGAACGACCCGACCCGTGAGCGCCTGCAGTCGCAGGAGGACCGCGAGCGGTTCGACGACACCACCAAGTGCATCCTGTGCGCCGCGTGCACCTCGTCGTGCCCGGTGTTCTGGAACGACGGCCAGTACTTCGGCCCGGCGGCGATCGTCAACGCGCACCGCTTCATCTTCGACTCGCGCGACGAGGGCGCCGAGCAGCGCCTGGAGATCCTGAACGACCGTGAGGGCGTGTGGCGCTGCCGCACCACCTTCAACTGCTCGGAGGCCTGCCCGCGTGGCATCGAGGTCACCAAGGCGATCCAGGAGGTGAAGCGCGCGCTCGTCACGCGTCGCTTCTAGTCCACCGCCCTGAGGGCCCGTCCGGAGTTCGCTCCGGACGGGCCCTCAGGCGTTCCGGCGGCGCGGTGCGGTGACCAGGGTGAGCAGCAGCGGGCCGAGGAAGAGCGCGGGCGCCATCGCCCGGTGGTCCTGTCCGGTGGCGGTGGCCAGCAGGCCGGCCTGGACGGCGAGCAGCACGGCCGCGCCGACCGGGAGGGCTGCGGGCAGCCGGTGCCGTCGGGCGTGCACCAGCAGGGCGACGCAGGCGATCCAGCTCCAGGTGGCGCCGCGCCACAGCAGCCAGTCCAGCTGCGGGACGCGGAACGCGGTGTGCAGCCAGGCGGCGGCGCGGCCGAGCGGCCCGCGGGTGGTGTCCGGGGCGCGCACCCCGGTGGCGCCGCCGAGCTCCGCCGGGCCGGGTCCGACCGACCAGGCCAGCTGGCCGCGGCACAGCCGGGCGGCCAGCACCAGGTCGGGGCGGCGGCCGAGCAGGGTGGTCCACCGGTCGGCCGGCCCGGTGAACTCCGGTGCCCGGTAACAGCGTTCACCGGCCTGGTCCCAGTCGGCGAGCGGCGCGGCGGCGGCCAGGTCGGCCCGCTCGGCGGCGGTGAAGGCGCCGGGGTCGCGGTGGTACGCCACCGCGAGGTCGCCGAGGCGCAGCGCGTGGACCGTGTTGGCGGGCGGGCGGTGCACGCCGGGGATCCGGGCGATGCCGAGCACCACCGGGACCACCACGGCCACCACCAGGGCGAGGGCGATCCGGCGGCGGGCCCCGCCGAGCAGGAACAGCAGCGGCGCGGCGGTCAGCAGGACGACCAGCGGGCCGTGCGGGTGCAGGGTGCCCAGGCCCAGCAGGGCGGCGGCCAGCACCAGCAGGTCCAGCCGCAGGACCGGGCCGCGGCCGTCCAGCGTGCCGTCCGCGCGGCGGGCCAGCAGGCGCAGCGCGGCGGCGGTCGCCAGCACCACGCAGACGGTGAAGGGCACGTCCGGGGCGAGCGCCACCACGAACGCTCCGGTGGGCGGGGCCGCGGCCAGCAGCAGCGCGGTCGGGGCGGTCCAGCGGGCCCGGGTTCCCAGGCGGGCCAGGGCGGCCACCGTGTAGCCGAGGGCGAGTGCCGCGAGGGTGGTCTGCGCCAGGGCGAGCGGCCCGGCGCCGCCGGCCAGCCGGACGGAGCCGCGGAGCGCCGCCGTGTACAGCCCGTACGGGTCGGCGCCGCCGTAGCCGGCGGCCGGCGCCCGGTGGTCGGTGGCGGCCCACCAGAACAGCCAGACCGCCTGGGTGGCGGCGGCCACGGCGAGCGGCATCCGCACCCGTGAGCGGGCCCGCCGGTGCCGCCGGTGGCCCTGGGAGCGCACCGGTTCGGCCACGGGCGAGGGCCTGAGGGTCGCGCTGCCGGACATGTGGCCTCCCCTGCGTCCCCCACACCCCGGGACGGGCGCCTCGACCGCCAGTTCGGCCGAGTGTGTGCGGCAGGCTAGCAGCAGCCCCCGCCCCGCCGTCCATGCTCCTGACAGGACGGGCCCGTCCGATCGCGGGATCGGACGGGTCCGGGTGCGCGGGAGGCGGGGATCAGCGCAGCGTGCCGAGGTCCTTCGGCGCGGTGGTGCCGCGGTAGGTCAGCAGGTGGCGGTCGGCGGTCACCGCGTACAGGTCGGGCAGGCCGTCGCCGTCACCGTCGCCGGAGCTGCCCAGCGTCGGGTAGTCGGCGACCGGGAAGGTGCCGAGCACGGTGCCGGACGCCGGGTCGGCGAGCGCCGAGAAGTCTCCCGCCACACCGCCGCCGAGCGGCAGCGGGTAGGCGCGCAGTGTGCCGGTGGCCCGCTCGCGGGCCCAGAGCGCGACCGACCCGTCGGCGGCCTTGCCGGGGGCGACCAGGTCGTAGCCGGCCCAGACCCCGCCGGTGGAGAGCTTCTTGACGTTCCAGAAGGAGAACACCGTGCCCGGATCGGTGAACAGCCACAGGTCGCCGTTCTCGACGGTGGCCACCGACGGCATCGGGTACTGGTCGAGGGTCCCGAGCGAGACCAGCTGGTCCGCCTGGGCCCAGGTCAGGGCGTAGTCGGCGGGGCAGACGACATCGCCGCAGGTGGACGGGCGGCCACCCACCATGGCGCCCGTTCCGTCGAACGCCCCGAGCGAGAAGTTCCGGAGGACGTCGATGTGGGCGTTCCCCAGCCCGTGCACGTAGAGGTCGTCGACCGGCGCGTGGACGTCGTCCCAGCCCCGGTGCGCCACCTGGAGGCCGTTCCAACCGCCCCCACCGGGTGCGACCCTGGCGGGGACCACCGAGGTGGGGGTGGTGTCGGTCGCGGCCGCGCTGATGACCTGCAGGTTGCCCGCGGCGTCCGGGAGCAGGATGTCGGGCACCGCGTCGCCGTCCACGTCGCCCGGGGTCTGCGGCGGGTTGGGGTTCGACGGCGCGTAGAAGCTGTAGGTGACGGGCTGTCCGGCGTTGCCCGCCCGGTCCACGGCCTGGACGGTGAGCAGGCTGGTGCCCCAGTCCTTGGGCTTGAGCTGGACGGTGGCGGTGCCGTCCGGGCCTGCGCCGGCCTGGCAGTCGGAGCCGACGCCGAGCGTCCCGTTCAGGACGTAGCGGAAGCAGGCGACTCCGGAGCCGGCGTCGGTGCCGGTGAGGGTGAAGGTGCCGAGCTGGCCGGCGTACTTTTGCGGGGTCCCCCCGCTGCCGGACTCGGGGAAGTCGGTGGAGGCGACGGTGAGCCCCGGGGCGGTGGCGTCGATGCCGAAGGTGCAGGTGCCGGTGGGCTTGTCGCTGCCCGGCCGGTACTCCGGCCAGGCCTGCCAGGTGTAGCCGGTGGCCTCGGCGAGGCCCGTGGGGCGGACCTGGACGGTGCCGTCGGCGGCGGTGTCGGCGGTCCGGTCGAGGACCTTCTTCCCGGCGGCGTTCCAGACCTTGAAGCGGGCGGCGGGCGCGTCGGTGTGCGCGGTGAGCACGGGCTCGGTGGTCTGCCAGGCGGCGCAGTCGGCGGTGACGGCGGAGCGGCCGTCCTGGGCGCCGGCGACGGGCGCGGCGACGGTCAGCAGGACCACGGCGGCGGCGCCCAGCGCGGCGGCGGGTGTACGGCGGTTGACGGGCAAGACAGGGGCCCCCTCGGACTCGTCCGGATTCGAACGATCGGAGACTCTGTCAGCGGGTCGGACGCCGCGTCAAAGGGATTCCGCGCCCTGCCGGCGCAGGGCCCGCAGGCCGCGGACGCCGATCGCGCCGACGGCCAGGCCCAGCGCGAGGGAGGTGACGGCGAGCAGCAGGTGGACCCAGAAGAAGGCGGTGGGCTGGGAGTGGTCGCCGCCCACGAAGGCCTGCCCGCCGGAGTCCTTCCAGAGGTTCTTCACGAAGGTGGTCCAGATGAACAGCGACCAGACGCCGAAGGCGGTGAGGAACCAGGACACGGTGCGGCTGAGCTTCATGGCACCCAGTATCGCCGGTGCGCCGGGCGGCCCAGCGGCGGGCACCCGAACGAGGGAAATCTGCTTATATGCCAGGGATCGTCCGGGGCCGCGGGTACCTTCCCCCAATGCAGCTACTCCGTCGCTTCGGACTCCTGCCGACCGCCGCGGTGATCGGTCTGCTGGCCCCGGGTCCCGCCGTCGCGCTGACGGCCGACGGACCGCCGCCGGCCCGGCCGGTGATCGGCGGGGCGCGGCTGGCCGCCTCGGGCGTGCAGGTGGCGCCGCGGGCCGGGGCGCCGGCGCTGCCGGCGGACCTGACCGGGAAGTCCTGGGTGGTGGCGGACGCGGACTCCGGCGAGGTGCTGGCCTCGTTCAACGCCCACGCCCAGCTGCCGCCGGCGTCCACCCTGAAGATGCTGTTCGCGGACACCGTGCTGCCCAAGCTCGACCGGTCGACGGTGCACCGGGTGGCGCCCGCCGAACTGACCGGCATGGGCCCGGGCTCCAGCCTGGTCGGGATCAAGGAGGACCTGGAGTACCGGGTCGAGGACCTGTGGCGCGGGGTGTTCCTGAGCTCCGGCAACGACGCGGTCCGGGTGCTCGCCCACATGAACGGCGGGATCGAGCGGACCGTCGCCGAGATGCAGGACCGGGCGCGGACGCTGCAGGCCGGCGACACCCGGGTGGTCACCCCGGACGGCTACGACGAGGACGGGCAGCTCTCCTCGGCGTACGACCTGACCCTGTTCGCCCGGGCGGGCCTGCGCAACCCCGACTTCCGGGCGTACTGTGCGACCCGCTCGGCGCAGTTCCCCGGCGCGGTGGACAAGGCGACCGGGCAGCGCGGCTCGTTCGGCATCGCCAACACCGACCGGCTGCTGGGCCACTACCCGGGGCTGATCGGGGTGAAGAACGGCTACACCACCAACGCCGGGGCGACCTTCACCGGCGCCGCCGAGCGC
This sequence comes from Kitasatospora sp. NPDC048365, assembly GCF_043200835.1. Classification (NCBI taxonomy): domain Bacteria; kingdom Bacillati; phylum Actinomycetota; class Actinomycetes; order Kitasatosporales; family Streptomycetaceae; genus Kitasatospora; species Kitasatospora sp. NPDC048365. The sequence continues at coordinate 220,769 of NZ_JBICYJ010000004.1, read as the reverse complement.
GGCGGGCGGACGCTGCTGGTGACGGTGATGCACACGGCGACCAACCCGAAGGTGTACGACGAGACCGCGGCGCTGCTCGACTGGGGCTTCGCGGCGGCGGGCAAGGTGGCGCCGGTCGGCACGCTGGCCGAGGACCTGGCCCCGCCGGCCGACCCGCCCGCGGCCGCCGCCGGCCGGTCGGCGGCCGCGCCGCAGGCCGCCCCGGCGGTGCTCACGGTCGGCGACGGCGGAGCAGTGGGGTGGGCGACGGCGCTGCTGGGCGCCGGCGCGGCGGGCCTGGCCCTGCTGCGCGCCAGGACGGTGCGCCGCCGCCGCTGAGCGGTCAGTAGGCGGCCAGCGCCTCGTCCCGGGCGGCGTCGGCCTGGGCGAGGGCCCGCTCGCGGGCATCCTTGCGGTCGGCGAGCGCGGTCCAGGCGGCGCAGTACATCAGCAGCCGGGTGACGAAGTTCATCCAGAGCAGCAGGGCGACCGGGACGCCGAAGGCGCCGTACAGGCTGCGGCCGGCGACCGAGCCGAGGTACGAGGAGAGCAGCACCTTGAGCAGCTCGAAGCCGACCGCGCCGATCAGCGCGCCCTGCAGCAGGTCGCGGCGGCTGCGGCCGGTGGCCAGCTGGTCGGTGATCAGCGGGAACGGGCCGAGCAGGTAGGCGAAGAGCAACAGGTCGGCGCCGACGGCGATCAGGAAGCCGATCGCGGTCAGCGCCCAGCGGCCGGCGCCGCCGTCCAGGCCGATCGCGTCGGCCAGCCGGCGGGCCAGCGTGGTGGCGGCGGCGGAGGCGCCGAGCGAGAGCAGGCAGACCGCGCCGAGGCCGAGCAGCACCACGCAGTCGCGGGCCTTGAGCAGCACCGGGTTGCCGGACTCGGCGGGCAGCCGCCAGACGTCCCGGATCGAGCCGCGCATGGTGTCCACCCAGCCGAGGCCGGAGAGCAGCAGGATCACGCCGCTGACCAGTCCGACGGTGGTGGCGTTGGCGACCAGCGAGTCCAGGTCGAGCGCGTCGGACAGGCCGGGCAGCTGCTCGGAGATCTTGTCCTGGAGCTCCTGCACCCGGTGGTCGGAGAGGGTCGCCACCGCGATCGCCAGGGCGACGGTGAGGAGCGGGAACAGCGCGAGGAAGCCGAAGAACGTGACCGCGCCGGCGAGCCGGTTGGCCTTCACCGCGGTGAAGTGTTCGTAGGTCCGGTACGGGCGACTGCGCATCACCCTGGCGGCGGCGGGCCCGATCACGGGCAGCTTGGTGAGGAACTCCACTCAGGGTGTATACCGTGCTGCGCAGCGCCCATGCGGGACCGGCACGGCCGCGTCTCGCGGGTGCCGGCTCCCCCGGCCCGGCCTGGCCACGCGACGATCAGCGAGGTTCGGCAGGTAGGATTTCGGCTGGTAACCTGCCGGATCTTCCCGTCCGGACACCCCGGTCGCACTCCCTGATGAAAGGCTCTGCGCAGCCGATGGCACCCCGCCTCTCCGTCGTCGTCCCGATCTACAACGTCGAGCGCTACCTGGAGGAATGCCTCGACTCGATCGCCGCACAGACCTTCAGCGACTTCGAGTGCGTCATGGTCGACGACGGCTCCAAGGACTCCAGCGCCGCGATCGCCGACGCGTACGCCGCCAAGGACTCCCGCTTCCGTCTCGTCCGCCAGGAGAACAAGGGCCTCGGCGCGGCCCGCAACACCGGCTGGCGCCACCTCTCCGAGGGCACCGAGTTCCTGGCCTTCGTGGACAGCGACGACACGCTGCCGCCGAGCGCCTACGAGCTGATGATCGGCACCCTGGACGAGACCGGGTCCGACTTCTGCACCGGCAACGTGCTGCGCTTCCGCGCGGTCGGGTACTACCCGTCCGGCGGCCACCGCAAGCCGTTCAAGGAGACCCGGCTCAAGACCCACGTGACCGAGATCCCGGCGCTGGTCACCGACCGCACCGCGTGGAACAAGGTCTACCGCCGCACCTTCTTCGACACCGCCGGCATCCTCTACCCCGAGGGCATCCTGTACGAGGACGCCCCGGTCAGCGTGCCGCACCACTACCTCGCCAAGAGCGTCGACGTGCTCTCCGAGCCGATCTACCACTGGCGCGAGCGCGAGGTCGGCGAGATGTCGATCACGCAGATGAAGACCAACCCCAAGGGCGTCATCGACCGGGTGAAGTCGATGGAGCTGGTCCGCGCCTGGATGCTGGAGCAGACCGACCCGAAGTTCCGCGGCTACCTCAACTCCTACGACGAGAACAATCTCCTCGAGGAGATCCCGATGTTCTTCTGGTCGGTGGCGGAGGGCGACCCGGCGTACAACGCGGCCTACCAGGAGTCGGTCAGCCGGCTGCTGCGCGCGATCGGCCCCGAGCAGGTGCGCAAGCTGCGCGCGCCGCTGCGGCTGAAGTACCACCTGACGCTGCAGGGCCGGATCGACGAGCTGATCGAGCAGATGGAGTTCGAGAAGGACAGCAACGGCGCGGCCCCGGCCCGCGGCCTGCTGCGTCCGTACGCGGACTACCCGTTCCTGCGCGGCGGCCGCAAGAGCGTGCCGGCCGAGCTGCTGCGGCTGAACAACGCGCTGGTGATGCGCAGCCGGCTGTACGAGGCGACCTGGCAGGAGGGCAAGCTGCACCTGACCGGGCACGCCTTCCCGGAGCACCTGGGCGCCGAGAGCAAGCACGACATGATCAAGGTGCTGGTGCTGCGCGAGGCCAAGGGCCGCCGCGTGGTCATGGTGCAGACCCGGACGACGTACAGCCCGGAGGCCACCGCCAGCTCCCCGCACGCGCTGTACAGCTGCGACTGGGCGGGCTTCGACGCGGTGATCGACCCGACCCGGCTCAAGCACCGCGGCCAGTGGAAGGACGGCTCCTGGCGGGTGCTCATCGCGGGCGCCGGCAAGGGCGGCGTCTACAAGGGCCGGGTCTCCGGCGGCTGGAGCGACACCGCCGAGTACCCGCCGGCGCACTGGGTCGACCGGGACGTGCGGATCACCTCCTGGCTGAAGGACGGCCACGTCAACCTGCGGGTCGAGCTGGTCAAGGCCCGCATGACCGCGGTGACCGCCGCGCGCGGCACCGTCCGGATCGAGGGTTCGGCGCTGTCCGGCGCCGAGCTGTCCGGCGCCGTCCTGCGGCTGACCCACGCCGAGTCGGACCGGCCGCTGACCTTCCCGCTGGAGCTCGGCACCCCCGTCGACCGCAGCGTCCCGTTCTCCGCCGACGTGCCGGTCGCCGAGCTGACCGCGGTCCGCGACGCGTGGAACGCCCTCGACCCGGCCGCCGACGAGCGCTACCGCGACCACTGGGACGCCGCCCTGCTGCTCGCCGACGGCACGGTGCTGCCGATCGCGGTGGACGAGCGCGCCGCGGCCACCCACGTCGACGTGCCGATCGGCACCGACGGCGCCCGCGCGCTGTACTCCAAGCCGTCCTCCAACGGGCACCTGCAGCTGTGCGACCAGGTGCTGCAGCCGGTCGTCGAGGAGGTCACGGCCGCCCTCGACGGCGAGGGCTTCGTGCTCAGCGGCAGCTTCCCGCTGCCCGGCGCGCACCGGTACGAGCTGGTGATCCGGCACGACTGGCGCGAGGAGGAGCACCACTACCCGGTGGAGATCGCCGACGGCCGGTTCCGCGCGGCGCTGCCCGCGGTGCCGACCGCCAGCTACGCCGGCCAGGTGCCGCTGCACAAGGGCACCTGGGAGGTCTACTTCCGCCCGGTCGACGCGCCGGCCGACTCCCACTGGCCGCAGATCCTGCTCGCCCCGTCCTGCCACGCCGCGCTGCCCGTCGAGGTGCTCGCCCGCGGCAAGCGGGTCGCGCTGGAGCGCCGCCAGTTCGACCTGCTGTCGCTGGAGTCGCACGAGGTGCTGCCGCCCGAGGAGCGCAGCGGCTACCGCCAGCGCACGCAGCGCGCCGCCTACCCGGCGATGCAGCAGCGGCCGCTGACCGACACCGTGGTGTACTACACCGGCCGCCGCAGCCGCTACGCCGGCTCGCCGCGCGCGATCCACGAGGAGCTGGTGCGCCGCGGCACGCCGGTGCGCCACCTGTGGGCCAGCGACGACCTGCAGGCCGACCTGCCGCAGACCGCCGAGCCGCTGCGCCGCTGGTCGCCGGAGTGGTACGAGGCCCTGGCCACCGCCAAGTACGTGGTGACCAGCTCGCACCTGCCGGAGTTCTTCACCCGGCGGCCCGGCCAGCAGGTCGTGCAGACCTGGCACGGCACCCCGCTGAAGCAGATCGGCCACGACTTCGAGAAGGTCTGGTTCACCGACTCGGAGTACCTGGAGCACCTCGACCGCGAGGTGCCGCACTGGTCGCTGCTGCTGTCGCAGAACGAGGTCTCCACCCCGGTGCTGCGCCGCGCCTTCAAGTACGAGGGCACGGTGCTGGAGACCGGCTACCCGCGCAACGACGTGCTGTTCGCCGCCGACCGGGAGAAGACCGCCGAGCAGGTGCGCGAGCGCCTCGGCCTGCCCGAGGGCAAGAAGGTGGTGCTGTACGCGCCGACCTACCGCGAGGACCGCCGCCGGCCGCAGGACGGCTACCAGCTGGACCTGCGGATCGACTTGGCCGCCGCCAAGGACGCGCTGGGCGAGGACCAGGTGCTGCTGGTCCGCGGCCACGAGCTGGTCTGCGCCCGGGTGCCGGAGGCCGGCGACGGCTACGTCTGGGACGTCACCAGCTACCCCGACATGGCCGAGCTGCTGCTGATCACGGACGTCCTGGTCACCGACTACTCCTCGGTGATGTTCGACTTCGCGGCCACCGGCCGTCCGATGGTGTTCTTCACCTACGACCTGGAGCACTACCGGGACAACCTGCGCGGCTTCACCTTCGACCTGACCGCCCAGGCGCCGGGTCCGATGGTGGGCGACTCCGCGGAGCTGGTCGCCGCGCTCGGCCGGGTCGAGGCCGACGCCGCCGCCCACCGGGAGGCCTACCGCGCCTTCCGCGAGGCCTACTGTTCGTTGGAGGACGGTCACGCCTCGGAGCGGGTTGTGGACGCGATGCTGGGGGACTGATCGCACACGCCGCACCGGGGGATTTTTTCACCGGACATTCATTGACCAGGGGTGTCTTCGCCCTGTGAGATGACTGTCTGTTCCTGCACGAGAGTAAGAGGCGTCCCCCGGTGCCGCTGTCCACTTCCACGTCCGTCGTCCCCTCCCCCCGCTCCGAGGGGACGACCGTCCTGCCCGAACCGGCCGAGCCGGTGATCCGCGCGATGTCCACCACCTGGACGGCACGCGGGTTCGAGATCACCGGGGTCGCCCGGCACGGCGACCGCGACACCGGCCGGCTGGCCGCCGCGCTCACCCGGGTCTGGCTCCGGCCGACCGGCAACGGCTCGGCGGTCCGGGTGCGGACCCGGGCGCTGTTCCTGCCGGAGGCCACCGACGACAGCGAGCAGACCCGGTTCAGCCACGACTGGGCCGGCTTCACCGCGTCCGTCGACCCGGAGCGGCTGCGCCGCGGCGGCCGCTGGCGGGACGGCGAGTGGCAGGTCGAGGTGGTGCTGCAGGACGGCCTGCGCACCGTGCACGGGGCGGTCGCCCAGCACTGGTGCGGATCCGGCGAGTACCCGCTGAGCCGGTGGGTCGGCGACGCGGCCCGGATCGTCCCGCACTTCCACGGCGGGGCGCTGCGGATACGGGTGGAGAACGTCCGGGCCCGGATCACCGGCGCCGAACGGGACGGCGACGCGCTGCTGCTCTCCGGGGCGGCCGACCTCCCCGAGGGCTCGGTCCTGCGGCTGCGGCACCGCGAGTCGTCCGCCGAGCCCACCTTCCCGCTCCGGCCGGCCGGAGCGGGCCGGTTCACCGTCCGGGTCGGGTTGGAGCACTTCACCGGCGTCGCCGACCCGGAGCGCGAGCACTGGGACGCCGAGCTGGTCCGCCCGGACGGCTCCGCGGTGCGCCCGGTCCTGGACCACCGGCAGGCGCCGATAGCGGGCCAGTTCCGGCTGCCCGGCGCCGACCGGGTGCTCTACCTCAAGGAGCTCTCCGACGGGTACCCGCAGTTCTGCGCCCAGCAGGCGGCCGGCCTGGTGGGGCGGATCACCGCCACCGCGGACGGGTTCGAGCTGACCGGCCACGCCCCGCTGCCCGACCGGGGCCCGCTGGAGCTGGTCCTGCGGCACGACCAGGGCACCGGCGAGAGCGTCCACCGGCTCGACGGCGGCGAGCACTTCACCGTGCACCTGCCCGCGATGCGGACCGACCCGGACGGCCGGCGCTTCCCGCTGCGCAAGGGCGTGTGGGGGCTGCGGATCCGCCCGGCCGGACAGCCCGACGCCGAGCAGCCGGTGCTGCTCGCCCCGGACGCGCTGACCGCGCTGCCGCTGCCGGTCGAGGTCGGCTCCGACACCACCGGCACCAAGCGGGTGCTGCTCCAGCGCCGCTGGCACGACACCCTGATCGTGGACTCCACCCCGGTGCTGTCCGCCGCCGAGCGCAGCGCGTACGCCCAGGAGCGGCTGCGCGAGGTGCACTACCCGCAGGCCCGGCAGCAGCCGCTGCGCGAGGCGGTGCTGTACGACGTGTTCAGCGGCCGCGGCTACGCGGACTCGCCGCGCGCCGTCCACGCCGAGCTGGTCCGCCGCGGCGAGCCGCTGGAGCACCTGTGGGCGGTGGACGACGCGCAGGCCGAGGTGCCCGCCGGGGTGCGGCCGGTGCGGGTCTTCAGCCCGGAGTGGTACGAGGCGCTGGCCACCTCCCGGTACCTGGTGGGCAACACCCACCTGCCGGAGTTCCTGGAGCGCCGGCCGGGCCAGGTGGTGGTGCAGACCTGGCACGGCTCGCTGATCAAGCGGATCGCCCACGACGTGGAGAACAGCTGGCTCGGCGACGCCGGCTACCTGGCCGCGCTGGACCGCGAGGTGCCCAACTGGAGCCTGCTGGTCTCCCCCAGCGGCTACGCGACGCCGATCCTGCGGCGGGCCTTCCGCTACGAGGGCGAGGTGCTGGAGTCCGGCTACCCGCGCAACGACGTGCTGGCCCGGGCCGGCACGGCCGAGGCCGCCGAGCTCCGCCGCCGGCTCGGCCTGCCCGAGGGCAAGCGGGTGGTGCTCTACGCGCCGACCTGGCGCGAGGACCAGCAGGCGGAGGGCGGCGAGGGCTTCCGCCTCGACCTGCGGATCGACGTGGCCGCCGCGAAAGCCGCGCTCGGCGAGGACCACGTGCTGCTGGTCCGCCCGCACGCGCACGTCCGCGAGCCGCTGCTGGGCGCCGGCGACGGCTTCCTGTACGACCTGGCCAGCTACCCGGACGTGCAGGACCTGCTGCTGGCCGCCGACGTGCTGGTCACCGACTACTCCTCGATCGCCTTCGACTTCGCGGTGACCGGCCGGCCGATGCTGTTCTTCACCTACGACCTGGAGCACTACCGGGACACCCTGCGCGGCTTCTACTTCGACTTCGAACAGGACGCGCCCGGTCCGCTGGTGCCCGGCTCCGCGGAGCTGGTCGCCGGGCTGCGCCGGCTCGCCGACGAGGGCGCGCTGCCCGAGCGGTACGAGGAGAAGTACCGGCGGTTCCGGGAGCTGCACTGCCGGCTCGACGACGGCGGCGCCGCGGGCCGGGTGGTGACCCGGATGCTGGAGCTGGGTGCCGAACAGGCGCCGGTAGGGTAACCCCGCTCGTTCCCGTGCCGGCCGACGGCCGGATCTCCCCGAAGGTTGGCAATGACCACGCTGCTCGACGCCCCGACCGGCCCCCCGCCGGCCCGGTCCCGCCGACACGCCCGGAGCGTCCCCGCCCGGTGGCGGCTGCCGCTGGCGGTGGCCGCCGGCGTCGAGCTGGTGCTGCTGCTCTGGTGGGCCGCCACCTACCCGGGGCTGACCAGCTACGACTCCGTGGTGTACGTGGCCCAGGTGACCTCCGGCTCCTGGGTGTCGGACCACTCGGTGCTCTACGACGCCATGGTGTGGCTGGTGCTGCACCTGCCGGGCCGGCTGGCCGTCCTCACCCTGGCGCAGACCCTGGCGGCGTCCGCCGCCCTGGCCTACACCTGCGTGGCGCTGCGGGCGCTCGGGGTGCGCGGGCGGTGGACGGCCACGGCCTCGCTGGTGCTCGCCGTCGCCCCGCCGACCGGCGCGTTCGTGCTGTACGTCTGGAAGGACGTGCCGTTCACGCTCTGCGCGCTGCTGGTCTTCGCGGCGTCCGCCAAGGTGGTCGTCGGCCGGGCCGGGCGGATCGACTGGTGGGTGCTCGGCGGCGCGCTGGCCGGCCTCGGCCTGTTCCGCAACAACGGGCTGGGCATGGCGCTGGTGGCCGGCCTGGTGCTGGTGGTCGCGGTGCGCGGCCGGCGGCTGCTGCTGGGCGTGCTGACCGCGGCCGCGGTCGCGCTCTCGCTGGTCTGCCAGCTGTACCTGTACCCGGCGCTCGGCGTGCGGCCGCCCTCGACGGTGTCGGTCTACTCCCTGCACTACCACGACCTGGCCGTGGCCTACGCGGCCGAGCCGGCGGTGTTCAAGGACGCCGACCGGGCGGTGCTGGCCGGCGTGCTGCCGCTGGACAACTGGAGCGCGGACGGCCGGAACTGCTACGTGGCCGACAAGCTGTTCAACGACTGGTCCTTCGACCGGAACGCGGCCGAGCGCTCGAACGACCGGCTGATCGCGATCTGGAAGCGGCTGGTCAAGGAGCGGCCCGACCTGATCGCGGACGCCCACATCTGCCGGGCCCACATCGGCTGGGCGCCGTTCCCGGGCCCGAAGGAGCTCAACGCCTACACCTGGATCGCCTCGGCCGCCCCGACCCCGCACGACCTGTACGACATCGCCCGCCCCGGCGGGCCGATGGACGGCAACCCGTACCGCAGCACGCTGTACACCCACCCGCTGTCGACGAAGCTCAACCACGCGGCGCAGTTCTGGTACAACGCCTGGAAGACCCGGCAGCTGGACTGGCTGCTGTTCCGCGGCGCCACCTGGGCGTACCTGGGCTACGCGGCGCTGTGGCTGTTCGCCCGCGGCCGGCGGATGCGCCCGGTGCTGGCGCTGGCCGGCGTGACGGTCGGCTACCAGCTGTCCATCCTGGTCGCCAACCCGGCGCCGCTGTACCGCTACATGGTCGGGCCGATGTTCATCGGCGCGTTCTGCCTGACCCTGCTCACCGCCCGCCGGGAGGGTCAGCGGGCCGAGCCGAAGGGGTAGTCGCGGCAGGGCCGCCAGACCTCGTCCGGCCCGAACCGGGAGAGCACGAAGCCGTCCACCGCGAAGGCCGCGGTGAAGCCCCGGGCCTTCTCGTACGCCTCGTCGAGCACCTGCTCGGCGAGGCCGTGCGCCACCGTGACGTGCGGGTGGTACGGGAACGCCAGCTCCCGGGAGAGCGGCCCGGAACGGACCTCGGCCTCCAGCACCCGGCACTCCTGGGCGCCCTCCTCGACCCGGACGAAGACCACCGGGGAGACCGGCCGGAAGGTGCCGCTGCCCTGCAGCAGCATCCGGAACGGCCGGTGCCGGGCCGCCACCGCGCGCAGGTGCGCCTCGATGCCGGGCAGCGCGGCCGCCGCCACCTCGGTCGGCGGCAGCAGCGTGACGTGGGTGGGTATCGACCGTGCCGCCGGGTCGCCGTGCCCGGCCCGGGCGTCCTGCAGGGCCGTGCCGTACGGCTCGGGCACGTGTATGGACACGCCGATGGTGACGGCCTCGGGGAGGCCGTCACCGGGCGCGGCGACGTCGGCGGGCATCAGCGCTTGGGCGGAAGGAAGCCGATGCGGTCGTAGACGGTGGCCAGGGTCTCGGAGGCCACCGCACGCGCCTTGTCGGCGCCCAGCCCGAGGACCCGGTCCAGCTCCGCCGGGTCGTCCAGGAACTCGCGGGTGCGGGCCTGGAACGGCTCCACCCAGGCGGTGAACAGCTCGGCCAGCTCGGTCTTCAGGGCGCCGTACATCTTGCCCTCGAAGTGCGCGACCAGCTGCTCGATGCTCTGCCCGCTCAGCGCGGAGTGGATCCGCAGCAGGTTGGAGACGCCGGCCTTCTCCTGCTCGTCGTAGGAGACCACCGTGCCGGTGTCGGTCACCGCACTCTTGAACTTCTTGGCGGAGACCTTCGGCTCGTCCAGCAGGCTGATCAGGCCCTTCGGCGAGGACGCCGACTTGCTCATCTTGATCGCCGGGTCCTGCAGGTCCTGGATCTTCGCCGTCTCCTTGAGGATGTACGGCTTGGGGACGGTGAAGGTCGGCGCGTAGCGGCTGTTGAAGCGCTCCGCGAGGTCGCGGGTCAGCTCCACGTGCTGGCGCTGGTCCTCGCCGACCGGGACGGCGTCCGCCTGGTACAGCAGGATGTCGGCGATCTGCAGGATCGGGTAGGTGAACAGGCCGACCGTGGTGCCCTCGGCGCCCTGCTTGGAGGACTTGTCCTTGAACTGGGTCATCCGGCTGGCCTCGCCGAAGCCGGTCAGGCAGTTCATCACCCAGCCGAGCTGCGCGTGCTCGGGCACGTGCGACTGCACGAACAGCGTGCAGCGCTCCGGGTCCAGCCCCGCGCCGAGCAGCTGCGCGGCGGAGATCCGGGTGTTCTCCCGCAGGGTCGCCGGATCCTGCGGCACGGTGATCGCGTGCAGGTCGACCACCATGTAGAAGGCGTCGTTGGCCTCCTGGAGGTCCACCCACTGGCGCACCGCGCCGAGGTAGTTGCCCAGGTGGAAGGAGCCGGACGTGGGCTGGATGCCGGAGAGCACCCGAGGACGGTCCTTCACGGGACCGGTGACCGCTGCGTTGACCATGGGCGCCATTGTTCCAGCTTCGGCCACCGCTCAGGAAACTTCCGCTCCTGGAGGATTCGACAGTGTGACCGCACTCACCCGGATCCGTTCGATCCGCCGGCCGTCCAGCCGGGCCACGGTCAGCCGGGCGCCGTCCGCGGTGGTCACCTGGTCGCCCTTGGCGGGCAGCCGGCCCAGCTCGCGCACCAGGAAGCCGGCGACCGTCTCGTACGGGCCCTCCGGCAGCGCGAACCCGGTCTCCTGGGCGAAGTCCGCCAGGTTGAGCAGGCCGTCCAGCTCCAGCGCGCCGCCGGCCAGCAGCCGGGTCGCGGTGGTGTCCTGCGCGTCGTACTCGTCGCGGATCTCGCCGATCACCTCCTCGACCAGGTCCTCCAGGGTGACGATGCCGGCCGTGCCGCCGTACTCGTCGACCACGATCGCCAGGTGGTGGCCCTCCCGGCGCATCTCGCTCATCGCCTCCAGCACCCGCTTGGTGGCGGGCAGCAGCTTGATCGGCCGGGCCAGGTCGCGGACCCGGGCGGCCCGCTCGCCGCGCGCCCCGTACAGGTCGCGGACGTGCACGAAGCCGGTCACCGCGTCGTAGGAGCCCTCGACCACCGGGTAGCGCGAGTGCGGGGAGTCGTCGGTCTCCGGGCGGACCTCGGCGACCAGCCGCTCGGCGTCCAGGAAGGTGACCTCGGTGCGCGGCACCATCACCTCGCGCAGCTGGCGCTCGCCGGCCGCGAAGACGTCGTTGATCAGCGCCCGCTCGTCGCTGCCCAGCTCGGTGTTGGCGGCCACCAGGCCGCGCAGCTCCTCCGAGCTCATGTGCCCGCGGCCGGCCTTCGGGTCGCCGCCGAGCAGCCGGACCACCAGATTGGTGGAGTGCCCGAGCAGCCAGATCACCGGCCGCAGGGTGACCGACATGACGTCCACCACCGGGGCGGCGAGCACCGCGACGGACTCCGCCCGCTGCAGGCCGAGCCGCTTCGGGGCGAGCTCACCGAGCACCAGCGAGACGTAGGAGATCACCAGGGTCAGGCCGACCAGGGCGACGGCGTCCGCCACCCCCTGCTCCAGGCCCAGCTCGACGAAGAGCGGCGCGGCCTTGTCGGCCAGCGTGTCGGCGCCGAGGGCGGCCGACAGGAAGCCCATGCAGGTCACCCCGACCTGGGCGGCGGCCAGGAAGCGGTTGGGGTCGGCGGCCAGGTGCGCGGCCCGGACGGCGCGCCGGGATCCGGTCGCCTCCAGCGCCCGGATCTGGCCCTCGCGCAGCGAGATCAGCGAGATCTCGGCCACGTTGAACAGGCCGCCCAGCATGATGAAGACCAGGACGAGTGCCGCATCCTGAAGGGTTTCGCTCACAGCCGGACATCCTAGGGCGGCCGCGGGTCCCCGCATCGGACTGTGATAATTCCAGGGCCAAGAGCGATCTTTCCCGAAGGACGGCCGATTCCATGCCCCCGACCTTGTCCAGCGCCCCGGACGCCTCCGAGCGGCGCCCGGAACAGCCCCGTCACAGACGCGGTCTCGACGCGCTGCACCGGGTACCGCGACCGGTCCGCAGCGTCTGGCTGTGGCCGGTTCTGGCGACGCTGGTGGTGGGCCTGTACCACGTCACCGTCCCGGTGATGTGGCACGACGAGCTGGCCACCCTGTCGGTGGTGCGGCGGCCGGCCGGCGACATCATCGACATGATCCGGCACGTGGACGCGGTGCACGGCACGTACTACCTGTTCCTGCACTTCTGGATCTCGGTCTTCGGCGAGAGCCCGCTGGCGATGCGTCTGCCGAGCGTGCTGGCCATGGCCGGCGCGGCCGGGTGCACGGCGCTCGCCGGACGCCGGATGTTCGACGCGCGCGCCGGCCTGGTCGCCGGCCTGGTCTTCGCGATGCTGCCGACGGTGGCCCGGTACGGCCAGGAGGCCCGGTCGTACGGCTTCGTGGTGTTCGCGGCGGCCGCGGCACTGGTCCTGCTGCTGCGCGCCCTGGAGCGGCCCACCGCGCTGCGCTGGCTCGCCTACGCGGTGGCGCTCTGCTGCTCCGGCTACCTGCACCTGGTGTCGCTGGTCTACCTCGCCCCGCACGCCGTCGGGGTGGCCCTGGCCTGGTGGCGGGACCGGCGGAACTGGCGGCTGCCGGCCGGGTTCGTCGGCGCGGTGCTGGCGGCGGTGGTCGCCGCCTATCCGCTGGTCCACCTGAGCGGCAAGCAGGCCGCCCGCCAGATCGGCTGGATCGGCCGACCGGTGTTCGGCGACCTCTGGAACATCTGGCCGCAGATACTCGGCGGCACGTCGGTCACCGTCGCCGTGCTGACGGTCGCGGTGCTGGCGGTCGGCTCGAAGCGGCCGGGCTCGGTGCTGCTCGGCTGGTGCCTGGCGCTGATCCCGGTGGGGGCGCTCTGGGTGGCGTCCACGCACGGCTCGGTGTCGTACTTCATGCCGAAGTACATGTTCTTCGTGCTGCCGGGCGTGTCGGTGCTCGCCGGTGCGGGCCTCGCCCTGGTCCGGCTCCGGGCCACGCTGGCCGGCCTGGCCGTGATCGGCCTGCTGGCGCTCCCCGACCAGCGGGTGCTGCACGGCACGCTCTCGCACGCCAAGTACGTCTATCCGGTGCCGGTCACCTGGTTCGACCCGCTGGACTACCGCGCCGCCGCCCGATTGGTGGCCGCCGGCTACCACCCGGGCGACGCCGTCGCGTACGGCCAGAACCAGTGGCAGCTGTGGTGGGGCGTGGACATCGGCGTCCGGTACTACCTGCCCAAGGACATCGTGCTGCGGGACGTGTTCGCCGGGCAGAGCGGCCAGGAGCGCGACGACCTGTGGCCGACCCTGACCCCCGACCCGAAGACCGCGCTGGGCACCACACCCCCGCCGCGGATCTGGCTGGTGACCAAGGACGGCGGCCAGGACCCGTTCGGCACCCTGCCGCCCGCGTACGCCAAGGCCCTCCAGGACCGCTACAAGCTGGACCACGTCAAGACGGTCTCCGGCATGGCCGTGTCGCTGCTGGTCCGCCGCTAGCGGCGGCCCCCGAACGGCCGACGGCCGGGCACCCCGCACGGGGTGCCCGGCCGTTTCAGGCTGCGGGCGCTCAGATGAGGCCGAGCTCCTGGACCGCGTCGCGCTCCTCGGCGAGCTCGCCGACCGAGGCGTCGATCCGCTTGCGGTCGAACTCGGAGAGGTCCAGGCCCTGGACGATCTCGAAGGTGCCGTTCTGGGTGGTGACCGGGAAGGAGGAGATCAGGCCCTCCGGCACGCCGTACGAGCCGTCGGAGACGATGCCCATGGAGGTCCAGTCGCCGGCCGGGGTGCCGTTGACCCAGGTGTACACGTGGTCGATGGCGGCGTTGGCGGCCGAGGCGGCCGAGGACGCGCCGCGGACCTCGATGATCTCGGCGCCGCGCTTGGCGACCTTCGGGATGAAGAAGTCCTCGACCCACTTCTGGTCGGCGCCGACGGCCTCGAAGGCCGACTTGCCGGAGATCTCGGCGTGGAACAGGTCCGGGTACTGGGTGGCGGAGTGGTTGCCCCAGATGGTGACCTTCTTGACGTCCTCGACGGTGACGCCGGCCTTCTTGGCGAGCTGCGCCACGGCGCGGTTGTGGTCGAGGCGGGTCATCGCGGTGAAGCGCTCGGCCGGCACGTCCGGGGCGTTGCGCTGGGCGATCAGGGCGTTGGTGTTGGCCGGGTTGCCGACCACCAGGACCTTGATGTCGTCCGCGGCGTTGTCGTTGATCGCCTTGCCCTGCGGGCCGAAGATGCCGCCGTTGGCGGACAGCAGGTCGCCGCGCTCCATGCCGGCGGTGCGCGGGCGGGCGCCGACCAGCAGGGCGACGTTGGCGCCGTCGAAGGCCACGTTCGCCTGGTCGGTGATGGTGATGTCGCGCAGCAGCGGGAAGGCGCAGTCGTCGAGCTCCATCGCGACGCCCTCGGCGGCCTTGAGGCCCTGCGGGATCTCCAGCAGACGGAGGTTCACCGGGACATCGGCGCCGAGCAGGTGGCCCGAGGCGATGCGGAAGAGCAGCGCGTAGCCGATCTGGCCGGCCGCTCCGGTGACCGTGACGTTGACGGGGGTGCGAGTCATATCTACCTACTCCAGCAAATCGCCAGGTGCCCCAGGCACGTCGGCGCACTGGAGCCGAGGATGATCTCTCGATATCGAGAGAACCGACCCAGGTTATCGCAAGGGGAGCCCGCCGGTTGCGAACGGGCTCCCCATGAGACGAGCGTTACTCCGCCGTCGGTGCGGCGGGCGGCCGACCGGGTCAGTGCGGTGTGCGCCCGACCAGCCGCCCGATGTTGTCCAGCAGCGGCATCCGCAGCCACGGGTCCGGCTGGGCCACCAGGGTGAGCACGGTGATCACCCCGCCGAGGAACAGCAGCACCGCCACGTCGGTGAAGCGGCTGCGCACCGCCAGCATGCCGACCTCCGGCAGCACCAGTCGCAGCACCGCCGCGACCAGCAGCGAACCGCCGACCACCAGCAGGCCGAGCCGGAACCCGCCGGTGGAGGTGATCAGCAGGCCGAGGCCCGCGACGGCCAGCACCATCGTTATCGGCCACTGCCGGACCGGCAGCGGGTGGCTGCGGTCCAGCGCGGGAGCGGCACCCTCGGGCGGATGGGTGCTGGTGGTCCGCCCGGGCAGCCGGCGTCGGCTGGCCATGCCTGTCAGACGCCGGCGCGGCGCTCGGCCGCCTCGACGATGTTGTTGAGCAGCATCGCGCGGGTCATCGGGCCGACACCGCCGGGGTTCGGGGAGATCCAGCCGGCCACCTCGGCCACGCCCGGGTGGACGTCGCCGACGATCTTGCCCTCGCTGCGGCTGACACCGACGTCCAGCACGGCCGCGCCGGCCTTGATGTCCTCCGGCTTGATCAGGTGCGGCACGCCGGCGGCGGCCACCACCACGTCGGCCTTGCGCAGGTGGTAGCCGAGGTCGCGGGTGCCGGTGTGGCACAGCGTGACGGTGGCGTTCTCGGTGCGGCGGGTGAGCAGCAGGCCGATCGAGCGGCCGACGGTCACGCCGCGGCCGACCACGACCACCTCGGCGCCGTCCAGCTGCACGTCGTGCCGGCGCAGCAGCTCGACGATGCCCAGCGGGGTGCAGGGCAGCGGGCCCCGGATGCCGAGCGTGAGGCGGCCGAGCGAGGTCGGGTGCAGGCCGTCGGCGTCCTTGTCCGGGTCCATCAGCTCCAGGACCGGGTTGGGGTCGAGGCCCTTGGGCAGCGGCAGCTGCACGATGTAGCCGGTGCAGGCCGGGTCGGCGTTGAGCTCGCGGACGACGTTCTCCACGTCCTCCTGGGTGGCGGTGGCCGGGAGCTCGCGCTGGATGGACGCGATGCCGACCTCGGCGCAGTCCTTGTGCTTGCCGTTGACGTACCAGCGGCTGCCCGGGTCGTCGCCGACCAGGACGGTGCCGAGGCCGGGGACGATGCCCCGCTCCTTGAGGGCCGCCACGCGGACGGCGAGTTCGGACTTGATCGCGGCCGCGGTGGCCTTGCCATCGAGAATCTGGGCAGTCATGCGCCCATTCTCCCGTATGGAGCGCGTTGCGGTTGCGCCACAGTTGTGTCCGTGCGATGAGCGCCGCTGGACACCGCGGGGCGCCACCCGCGACGATGTGGGCTGCAGACATGTGCCGATCCGACCTGGTGACGGGGGGTCGGTCGCGACGGGGGAACGATCTCGGGGGAACCAAGGTGAGCAATCCGTACCAGACACCCGACCCGTACGGTCAGGGCGGCGGCTACGGCCAGCCGCAGCAGCAGCCCGGCTACGGGTACCCCCAGCAGACGCCTCCGCCCGGCTACCAGCAGGGCGGGTACCCGCAGCAGCAGCCGCCGTACCAGGCGCAGCAGCCGTACCAGCCCTACCCGCAGCAGCCGGTCGCGGCCCCGCCGCAGAACCAGCTGGCCACCGCGTCCGTGGTGATCGGCTTCATCTCGATCCTGCTCTCCTGCTTCTACGGCGGCATCCTCGGCCTGGTCGGCCTCGGCATCGGCATCGGCGGCCTGAACCGGTCGACCAAGACCGGCCAGGGCCGCGGCGCGGCGATCGGCGGGATCGTCCTCAACACCCTGGCGGTGCTGGTCTTCATCGCCGTCATCGTGTTCGTCGTCGTCGCCCCGGACGCATGAGTGGCACCGGCGCGGCCGCCGCACGACTGACCGACCGTTGGCGGCGCTCCGCCGACTCGGTGCAGGGCGCGCTGCTGCGGGTGCTGCTGCGCGGCGCCGGCGGCGCGGTCGCCGCGGTGGCGGTCGCCCAGGTGCACGACGCGCACGACCCCGGAGTGCTGTGCCTGCTGCGCCGGTTCACCGGGATCCCGTGCCCGGCCTGCGGGTCGACCACGGTGTTCATCGAGGCGGGGCACGGCGACTGGACCGCCGCCCTGGCCGCCAACCCGGTCACCGTGATCGCCGTCACCGGCCTGCTGCTCGCCCCGCTCGGCCCCGGCCGCTGGTGGTGGGGCCTGTCGAACCGCCGCCGGGGTGCCCTGATCGGCGCGGCCGTGGTCGCCGCCTGGACCTGGCAGCTGCACCGGCTGGGCATCTCCCGGCCCTGAACCGCGCTCCGGCGGACGCCCGTTGGGTCGAGATCGCTCTCCCCAGCGTCACCGCCGTCCGCTAATCTCCCACCCGGTCGGCAACTCGCATGCCCGTCCGTCCCAGGATCTTCCTGTCACCCGTCCTCATGTCCCATCCTGCCCGGAGGCATTGATGAGCTACCCGCCCGACCCCAACAACCCGTACGGCCAGCAGCCGCCGCAGGGCTACGGCGCCCCGCAGCAGCCCGGCTACGGCTACCCGCAGCAGGCCCCGCCGCCGGCCCCCGGCTACGGCTACCCGCAGCAGCAGCCGGCCCCGGGCTACGGCACCGTCCCGCAGCAGGGCTACGGCTACCCGCAGCAGCCCGGCTACCCGGGCGGTTACCCCAACGCGGGCATGGTGGCGAACTTCTACGCGGGCTGGGGCAGCCGCGTGGTGGCGCGCATCATCGACCAGTTCACCATCTTCCTGATCCCCGGCATCGTGCTGGGCATCGGCTACTCGAAGATGATCAGCGCCACGGTGGACGCCGCCAACGCCGGTTACATCGACGCCAACGGCGAGTACGTCGCGGGCACCATGAGCGCGAGCGACGCCGGCAGCGGCACCGTCTTCTTCCTGATCGGCGGCCTGCTGCAGCTCGCCGCCGTGGCGTTCTACACCTACCTGCAGGGTGTGAAGGGCCAGAGCCTCGGCCAGCGCGCGGTCAACATCCGCCTGGTCCGCGAGGCCGACGGCCAGCCGGTCGGCTGGGGCATGGCGTTCGTCCGCCAGCTCTGCCACGTGCTGGACGGCTTCTGCTGCCTCGGCTACCTGTGGCCGCTGTGGGACGCGAAGAAGCAGACCTTCGCCGACAAGATCATGAGCACCGTGGTCGTCAAGTCCCAGTGACGCGAACGGTGAAGGCCCCGCACTCCGAGCTCGGAGTGCGGGGCCTTCACCGTTCCGTCAGTGGAAGAAGTGCCGGGTACCGGTGAGGTACATCGTCACCCCGGCGGCGGTCGCGGCCGCGACCACCTCCTCGTCACGGACCGAACCGCCGGGCTGGACCACGGCCTTGACGCCGCCGTCGATCAGCACCTGCAGGCCGTCCGGGAACGGGAAGAACGCGTCGGACGCGGCGTACGAGCCCTTGGCCCGCTCGCCGGCCCGCTCGACCGCGAGCTTCGCGGAGTCGACCCGGTTGACCTGGCCCATGCCCACGCCCACCGAGGCGTTGTCCTTGGCCAGCAGGATCGCGTTGGACTTGACGGCCCGGCAGGCCCGCCAGGCGAACGCCAGCTCGGCCAGCTCGGCCTCGCCCAGCGCCTCGCCGGTGGCCAGCGTCCAGGTCGCCGGGTCGTCGCCCTCGGCGTGGATCCGGTCGGTCTCCTGCAGCAGCACGCCGCCGGAGATCGGGCGGACCTCCTTGGCGTTGGCCGGGGCCTCGGGCGCGACCAGCACGCGGATGTTCTTCTTGCGGGCCAGCACCTCGACGGCGCCGTCCTCGTAACCCGGGGCCACCACGACCTCGGTGAAGATCTCGGCGACCTGCTCCGCCATCTCCACGCTCACCGGGCGGTTGACCGCGATCACGCCGCCGAACGCCGACAGCGGGTCGCAGGCGTGCGCCTTGCGGTGCGCCTCGGCGACGTCCGCGCCGGTGGCGATGCCGCACGGGTTGGCGTGCTTGATGATCGCGACGGCCGGCTCGGCGTGGTCGTACGCGGCGCGGCGGGCCGCGTCGGTGTCCACGTAGTTGTTGTACGACATCTCCTTGCCGTGCAGCTGCTCGGCGCCCGCCAGGCCGCCGGAGCCGTCGGAGTAGATGGCGGCCGACTGGTGCGGGTTCTCGCCGTAGCGCAGCACGTTCTGGCGCTCGTACGTGGCGCCCAGGAAGGCCGGGAACGCGTCCTCGGACTCGGTGTAGCCGGACTCCTCGAACCAGGAGGCCACGGCCACGTCGTAGGCGGCGGTGTGCGCGAACGCGGAGGCCGCCAGGCGCTTGCGGGTCAGCAGGTCGAAGCCGCCCTCCGCGGCGGCCTTCAGCACGTCGCCGTAGCGGGCCGGGTCGACGACCACGGCGACCGACGGGTGGTTCTTGGCGGCGGCGCGGACCATCGACGGGCCGCCGATGTCGATCTGCTCCACGCACTCGTCCGGGGTGGCGCCGGAGGCGACGGTCGCCTTGAACGGGTAGAGGTTCACCACGACCAGGTCGAAGGGCTCGACACCGAGCTCGGCCAGCTGCGCGCGGTGCGACTCCAGGCGCAGGTCGGCGAGGACGCCGGCGTGCACGCGGGGGTGCAGGGTCTTCACCCGGCCGTCCAGGCACTCCGGGAAGCCGGTCAGCTCGGACACCTCGGTGACCGGCACGCCGGCGGCGGCGATCCGGCCGGCGGTGGAGCCGGTGGAGACGATGGTGACCCCGGCGGCGTGCAGGCCCTGGGCCAGCTCCTCCAGACCGGTCTTGTCGTACACGCTGATCAGCGCGCGGCGGATCGGGCGGACGTTCTCGGACACGGGGGGCGTGGTGCTGGAGGCGGCGCTCATGCCGGAATCCATACCTTTCGGTCTTCGATGCGATGGCCTTCGCGGGCCAGCCGGCCCACGACCTCGACGAGCAGCTTGCGCTCGACAGTCTTGATGCGCTCGTGCAGCGCTTCGCCGCCGTCGGCGTGGTCGGCGTCCTCGACCTCCACCACGCCCTGGGCGATGATCGGCCCGGTGTCCACCCCGGCGTCGACCAGGTGGACCGTGCAGCCGGTGACCTTCACGCCGTACGCGAGGGCGTCCGGGACGCCGTGCGCGCCGGGGAAGGCCGGCAGCAGGGCCGGGTGGGTGTTGACGATCCGGCCCGCGAAGGCGGCGACGAACTCCGGGCCGAGGATCTTCATGAAGCCGGCCGTCACCACCACGTCCGGCTGATGGGCGGCGACGGCGGCGGTCAGCGCGGCGTCCCAGGCGGCCCGGTCGGCGTGGTCCTTGATCCGCTCGACGAAGGTCCCGATACCGGCCTTCTCGGCGCGCTCCAGGCCGGCGATGTCGGTGCGGTCGGCGCCCACGGCGACGATCTCGGCGCCGTACGCCGGGTCCACCGCGGCGTCGATCAGCGCCTGCAGGTTGGTGCCGGAACCGGAGACCAGCACCACCAGCCGGGCCGGTCCGGGCGTGCGGGGCGGGAACACTTGGGCGGAAGCGGCGGCCACTGCGCGAATCTCCGTACGTCATGTTGCTCCCCCAGCCTTCGGCCGGGAGGTGCCCCCATGCTGGTACATCCACCGGCGGTGGGGCCACTACAAGGGGCGCGGAAGGTCGAACCGGGTACCGGCGGATGCACCGGGAGACGCGGCGCTGCGGACCGCCCGGGAACCGTGGTGAGCTGCTGACCGTCACCACGATAACGGCTGGTCGAAGGCCATCTGTAACCGCCGGGCAACGCTACGCGCGTAGTTGAGACAGGGATCTCGCCCCGATCCGGACCCCACCCGGGCCGAGCTCCCACCACCACCCGCCGAACCCAACGGGCGGGGCGCCGTCCGGGCGTCGAACGGCTGGGGGATCATTGACCCGCGGACCGCCACCCGGCGCCCGCACGCCCTCACGAGAAGGAACGGGCCGACACCATGAGCAGCGGCGAGGACACCGGCGAGCGCAACCCCTTCGCGCCCCCGCCGGAGGGCACCCCCGACCAGCCGTGGCGTCCCCGCACCCCGGCCGGCGGCGGGCCGAACGGCGGGTCGGCCGGCAACGGCTCGTCCGGCAACGGTTCGTCCGGCGGTGCGGACGAGGACGGACCCGTCCAGGTGCCGCCGCCGCACCCCTGGAGCCCCGGCTACCGGGGCGGCTGGTCCGCGCCCCCGCAGCAGCCGCCCACGCCGCCGCAGCCGAAGTTCGACCCCAACGACCCGGTGCAGCGCCGCTCCCGCTACGCGCTCAGCGCCGGCCTCGGGGCGATGTTCTGCACCCTGCTCAGCCTGTCGTACGTGGCGCTGGTGCTCGGCCTGCTCGCGGTCCACTGGGCGCTCAGCTCCCTGCGCGCCGGACGCGCCGCCGCCGCACCCGCCCCGACCGGCGCCCCCGCCGGCGGCAACGGCAACGGCGGGAACCTGGCCGGCTGGCCCACCCCGCCCCAGGTCCCGGCCGCGCTCGGCGGACTCATCACCGGCGGCATCGCGCTGCTCTTCACCTTCGCCTGGTTCGGCGTCCAGCTGTACTACCAGGACTACCTGAGCTGCATGAGCGACGCCCTCACCGACCAGGGCGCCGCCTCCTGCAGCAACCTCGCACCGCACTGGCTGGTCAACCTGATCACCGGCCCGCAGTAGCCGACCCCCGCCGGAACCGGAGCAGCGCCCCGGTCCCGGCGGCCCGACGCAGGAGCCCGCGCCCGACGTCCGCGCAGCGGCGGCCCGGCGTCGGAGCCCGACTCGGCGTCCGCGCAGCGGCAGCCCGGCGCCGGTGTCCTGGGCCCGTGACCCGGTCTCGGCCGACCCGCCGCAGGCGATCCGGCAGCAGCGAACCGGCCCCGACCGGCCCGGCCCGGCGGCTCCGCGGGGCGGGTCAGCCGTTTCGCCGGAGGGCCGCCCAGGGTGACGGCAGGGCGGCGAGCCACGCCAGCGTCCGGTTGAGCGCCACCCGTGGCCGCGCCGTCCACCGCACGCCCAGCCGGGTCAGCCGCGCCCACCAGTCCCGCTCCGCGCCGCGCAGGCCCCACCAGCGGACCAGCGCCGCGCCCGGCACCGCCGCCAGCGCCAGCCAGCCCGCCGCGGCCACCCCGGTCTGCCAGACCGACGGCCCCAGCGCCGACATCCGCCCCGCCCCGAGCGCGCCGCCCGCCGCCCACGCCACCACCGCTGCCACGCCCCCCGCGCACCCCGCCGCCCCGAGCGCAGCCACCGCCGTCCCCCGCACCCCCCACCGCCCGCCGGCCTGCGGGGCGCCGGCCGGGTCCTGCCCGCCGTCGGCGTACCGCCCGCCGGAGTGCTGCGAGCCGCCCGAGTACCACCGACCGCCGGAGCCGGGCGCAGCGCCGTGCCCCGCGTCGGCCGCCGCCACCGCCTCGTGGTCGCCGTAGCGGGCCGAGCCGGACAGGGCCCGGCCGTCGGCGGCCACCACCCGGCCCCGCAGGACCCGCGACCCGTCGCCGGAGGCGCCGTACTCCACCGGGTCGACCAGGTGCCCCGATCCCTCCGGTCCCGCCGGGTCGGCCGGGTACCGGGAGTCCGCCTCGATCGCCGCCCGGCCGAGGAGCAGCGCGGGCAGGACGCCCGCCCCCAGCGGCAGGGCGCAGGCCAGCAGCCCCCAGCCCGCGCCGCCCGGCGCGGGTACCAGCGCGAACAGCGGGAAGTCGGGCACCGCGCCCAGCCGGGTGCCGAACGGCGCCGCCACCGTCCCCGTGCCGACCGCGAAGCCCGGGCCGAGCGCGTACGCCGCGGCCCAGACCACCGCGTTCGGCAGCAGCGCGGCGCACGCCAGCAGGATCCCGAGCCAGTCCGCCGGCCCGGTCCCGAGCAGCCGCGCCGACCGGCCCGCCGTGCCCAGCACCACCGCGAGGACCAGCACCGCTCCCCCGGCCGCCACCATCGCCAGCAGCCACAGCGCGGCCGCCCGGCCCGCCACCCGGGCCGCCCCGGCGGGCCGGAGCGCCGCCGGTACCCGGTGCGACCAGCGGTCCGTCCGACGTTCGGCCCCGCCGGCCCCGTTTACCCTGCCGACTCCGTCGGCCGCCCGGTGCGCGGCCGGGCGGACAGCACGCCGGGCGGCCGGGTGCCCGGGCGTCCCGTCCCGGTGGGCGCCGCGCAGGCCCGCCCGTACGCCGGTGGTCAGCGCGGCTGCGGCGAGCGCCGCCACTGCCGCCAGGTCGGCCACCGGGCGGGCGCGCAGGGTGGCGTCCGGTACCGCGCACTGTGCCACCGCCCCGGCCGCCACCAGCAGGTATCCGGCGCCCACCGCCAGCGGGGCGCGCCAGCTGAACCGTCCGCGCCGGGCGATGCGCCGCCCCGCGCGGTGCAGCAGGACCGCGGCGATCACGGTCAGCAGCAGCGGGGCGACCGTCACCGGCGCTTCCTCCACGCCTCTGCGCAGCGGTCCGCCGTGGCCGAGCAGCCAGATCGCGGACGCCACCCGGGCCGCCGCGGGAGCGGTGTCGTCGCCGTACGGGGCCAGGACCCACAGGCCCAGCACGGGCACCGCGACCAGGGAGAAGGTGAGCAGCCCGGTACGGACGCCGGCGAGCAGGTCGGCGAGGGCCGAACGGGCACCCAGTTCGCCCGGCAGCCCCAGAATCGGACGACCCATCAGCTGCGTCATGGGCTTCATGCTCCCAAGATCACCCGTTGCGGGGTGTCAACGGGCAAACCTTCGCCGTGTCCCTGATTATCAGTCTATGTGCGTAATTCCGGGACGCCCGTCCGGTGGGGAGGTCCACGCTCGGTGACCACCCCCTCGCCTCCGACCTCGCCCGAGACCGCCGAGCCCCCGCAGCCCGGAGGTCCGTCCGCGCGCGCCCGGGCCGACGCCGCCAAGGCGCTGCGCCTGCTGACGCCACGTGAGGCCGAGGTCCTCGCCCGGCTCGCCGCCGGGGACGACCTGCGCGCCGCCGCCGACCACCTCGGCCTGGCGCCCGCCACCGCGCGCGCCTACGTCCACCGCGCGATGCGCAAGCTCGGCGTCAGCAGCCGGGACGAGGCCCTCGCCCTCACCGGCCTGCTCGCCGGCCCCACACCGGCACCCGCTCCGGCCTCCGCGCCCACCCCGCCGCCGACACCGACCGCGGCCCCAACCCCGCCGCCCGCTGGGGCTGCGCCCCTCGCGCCGAGCCCGACCACCACGACGCCGACTACGCCTCCGACCCCTGCGACCGCGCCGGGCCCGACACCGTCACCCGCTGCGGCTGCGCCCCTCGCGCCGAGCCCGACCACCCCGTCCCCGGCTGCGACTCCGGCCCCGGCCCCGGCCCCGGCCCCGGGTACGGTCCCCGAGTCCGAACCGGCCCCGGCCGCGACTCCAGAGGCCGAGGAAGCCCCCCAACCCTCGCCGGCCCCCGCGCCCGCGCCGGCCCCCGCGGAGCCGGACCCCGCAGCCCCGCCGGCCGTCGCGGCCGAGGCCGCACCAGCGGGCTTCGCCGAGCTGTGCGCGGTCGCCCACACCCGCCTGGTGCAGCAGACGTACCTGCTGACCGGCCACCGCCGCCGCGCCACGCACTGCGTGAACCTCGCGCTCGGCGACGCGTGCCGCAGCTGGGCCGCGGTGTCGGCGCTGCCCGACCCGGAGGGCTGGGTCCGGGCGCGGGCGTTCGAGTCCGCGCTGTCGCCGTGGCGCCGGGGCAGCCCGCGCCGCTCGCACCTGCTGCGGCTGCCGCACCGCCGGATCAAGGTCGGCCCGGCGACGGAACCGGAGGCACCGAACCGGCTGACCCCGCGCGACCGGGCGCTGCTGAAGGCCTTGCACCGGTTGTCCCGCCCGCAGCGGCAGGCTCTGGTCCTCCACGACACGCTGGGCCTGCCGGTGTCGGCGGTCGCGGCGTCGGTGGAGTCGAGCACGGCGGCCGCCGAGGGACGGGTGCTGACGGCCCGGGCGGCGCTGGCCAGGTCGGTGCCGGAGCTGGTCGGCGGGGATCCGGCGGAGGACGGGTTCGGCGAGCGGCTCGGCGGTCTGCTGTACCGGGCGGCGGTGCACGGCTGCCCGTCGCCGCGGCTGCATGCTCCGGCGATGCTGGCGTCCGGCAGCCGGCTGCGGTCGACGGTGACCACGGGCTCGGCGGCGCTGCTGTCGGTGGCGATGGGGACGGCGGTGGTGACGACGCTGCTGGGCAGCGGCCCGTCCGATCTGTTCCGGCCGGCGGAGCCCGCGCCGCCCGCGGTGTGCACCACGGCGTCGCTGGGCAGCGCCGGACCGGCCGCGCAGCCGGACGGCTCGCCCGGTCTGCGCAGCGCGTGGTGCAGCCCGGCGCCGGGTCTGCCCGCCCGGCTCGTCGCGCCGCCCGCCCTGGCCGCGGCCGCGCAGCCGTCCGGGGCCCAGCCGTCCGGGGCCCAGCCGTCGGCCGGGCAGGCACCCGTCGCTCAGGATCCGACGCAGTCGGTGCAGTCGGTGCAGTCGCCGCCGGCCACCCGCTGAAACGTTTCTCCACAGCGCACGAACGCCGAGGGCGCCGCGGACGGAAGAACCGTCCGCGGCGCCCTCGGCGTGTACCGCGTGGGGCGTTGCCCCGAGTGTTACTTCGCGGCGTTGAACAGCTCGCGGGCCAGGCGGGCGGTCTCGGACGGCGTCTTGCCGACCTTGACGCCGGCGGCCTCGAGGGCCTCCTTCTTCGCCTGGGCGGTGCCGGAGGAGCCGGAGACGATGGCGCCGGCGTGGCCCATGGTCTTGCCCTCGGGCGCGGTGAAGCCCGCGACGTAGCCGACGACCGGCTTGGTGACGTGCTCGGCGATGTAGGCCGCGGCACGCTCCTCGGCGTCGCCGCCGATCTCGCCGATCATGACGATGATCTTGGTCTCCGGGTCCGCCTCGAACGCCGCGAGGGCGTCGATGTGGGTGGTACCGATGACCGGGTCGCCACCGATGCCGACGGCGGAGGAGAAGCCGAGGTCACGCAGCTCGTACATGAGCTGGTAGGTCAGCGTGCCGGACTTCGAGACCAGGCCGATCGGGCCGGTGGAGGTGATGTCCGCCGGGATGATGCCCGCGTTGGACTGTCCGGGGGAGATCAGGCCGGGGCAGTTCGGGCCGATGATCCGGGTCTTGTTGCCCTTGGAACCGGCGTACGCCCAGAAGGCGGCCGAGTCGTGGACCGGCACACCCTCGGTGATGACGACGGCGAGGCCGATCTCGGCGTCGATCGCCTCGACGACGGCGTCCTTGGTGAACTTCGGCGGCACGAAGATGACGGTGACGTCGGCACCGGTCTCCTTCATGGCCTCGGCCACGGAGCCGAAGACGGGCACGTCGGTGCCATCGACGTCAACGGTGGTGCCGGCCTTGCGCGGGTTCACACCGCCGACGATCTGGGTGCCGGAGGCGAGCATGCGGCGGGTGTGCTTCATGCCCTCGGAGCCGGTCATGCCCTGGACGATGACCTTGCTGTCCTTGGTAAGGAAGATAGCCATGGTGTTAGTCCCCTTCCTTACTTGGCGTTCGCCAGCTCGGCGGCGCGGTCGGCCGCACCGTCCATGGTGTCCACCTGCTGAACCAGCGGGTGGTTGGCGTCGGTCAGGATCTGACGACCCAGCTCGGCGTTGTTGCCGTCCAGACGGACGACGAGCGGCTTGGTGACGGCCTCGCCCTTCTCCTCGAGGAGAGCGAGCGCCTGCACGATGCCGTTGGCGACCGCGTCGCACGCGGTGATGCCGCCGAAGACGTTGACGAAGACCGACTTGACGTCGGTGTCGCCCAGGATGATCTCCAGGCCGTTCGCCATCACCTCGGCGGAGGCGCCGCCACCGATGTCGAGGAAGTTGGCGGGCTTGACGCCACCGTGGTTCTCACCGGCGTAGGCGACGACGTCCAGGGTGCTCATGACGAGACCCGCGCCGTTGCCGATGATGCCGACCTCGCCCTCGAGCTTGACGTAGTTCAGGCCCTTGGCCTTCGCCGCCGCCTCGAGCGGGTTGGCGGCGGCCTTGTCCTCGAGCGCCTCGTGCTCGGGCTGACGGAACTCGGCGTTCTCGTCCAGGGAGACCTTGCCGTCAAGCGCGATGATCTTGCCGTCGCCGGACTTGATCAGCGGGTTGACCTCGACGAGGAGCGCGTCCTCGGCGATGAAGACCTTCCACAGCTGCACCAGGACATCGGCGACCTGGTCGGCGACGTCGGCCGGGAACTTCGCCGCGGCGACGATCTCGGCGGCCTTGGCCGGGGTGCAGCCCTCGTTGGCGTCGACCGGGATCTTGGCCAGCGCGTCCGGGTTCTCCTCGGCCACGACCTCGATCTCCACGCCGCCCTCGACGCTGGCCATGGCCAGGAAGGTGCGGTTGGTGCGGTCCAGCAGGAACGAGACGTAGTACTCGTCCTTGATGTCCGCGGTCTGGGCCAGCATCACCTTGTGCACGGTGTGGCCCTTGATGTCCATGCCGAGGATCGCCTCGGCCTTGGCGACGGCGTCCGCCGGGTCGGCGGCGAGCTTCACGCCACCGGCCTTGCCTCGGCCACCCACCTTCACCTGAGCCTTGACGACGGCGCGGCCGCCGAAGCGCTCCGCGATGGCGGCAGCGTCTGCGGCGGTCTCGATGACATCACCGTCAAGCACGGGTACACCGTGCTTGGCGAAGAGGTCCCTCGCCTGGTACTCGAACAGGTCCACGTGTTTGTCCTTGTTCGTGGTCGCGGAATGTGTCTCTACGAGCGTGCCACGGCAGGATCTTCGCTGCGGGTCGTCGGGGCTGAGCGGGTACGCAGATGTACAGCCTTGCGGCCCACGCAGCTACCGGGCGCATCGTCAATCAACACGCGCGTCACGTCCGTCTGGCAGGTTATCCCCGTACGACGGGCGTGTTTCGCCCGGGACCGGGTCCGCTTTGGTGAGAACCGTCACAGCGGGTGGCTCCGGCCTTGTCCTTCCGCGGGCCTCACCTTCCGCACCGCCGCACGGTGAGGTCCGACGGGGCCGGTCGGCGACCGCCCGGCAGCCGCCCGGGGACCGGCCGGAAAGCACCCGCCCGGATCACTCGGCCGGGTGAACCGGATCGGGTCAGCGCTGCTCCGGCACCGGCAGCGGCCGCTTCTCGATCGCGGCGGCCATGATGTCCGGGAACACGTCCGGCGTGCAGGCGAAGGCCGGCGCGCCGAGCGCGGCCAGCGCGGCCGCGTGGCTGTGGTCGTACGCGGGGGCACCCTCGTCGGAGAGCGCGAGCAGCGCGATGAACTGGACGCCCGACGCCTTCATCGCCGCCACCCGCTTGAGCATCTCGTTGCGGATACCGCCTTCGTAGAGGTCGCTGATCAGCACCACGACGGTCTCCGACGGCCGGGTGATCTTCGACTGGCAGTACGCCAGGGCCCGGTTGATGTCGGTACCGCCGCCGAGCCTGGTCGCGAACAGCACGTCGACCGGGTCGTCCAGCTGCTCCGTCAGGTCGACCACCGAGGTGTCGAAGACCACCAGTCGGGTGTCCAGGCTGTGCATCGAGGCCAGCACCGCGCCGAACACCGCCGAGTGCACCACCGAGGCCGCCATCGAACCGGACTGGTCGATGCAGAGGATGACGTCCTTCTTCACCGCCCGCTGGGCGCGGGCGTAGCCGACCAGCCGCTCGGGGACGACCGTGCCGCGCCCGTCCGGCCCGGCGTCGGGCAGGTAGTTCTTCAGGTTGGCCCGGATGGTGCGGCCCCAGTCGATGTCCCGGTGGCGCGGCCGGTTGACCCGGGCACTGCGGTCCAGGGCGCCGCCCAGGGTGGAGCGGGTCCGGTCGGCCAGCCGGCGCTCCAGCTCCGCCACCACCTTGCCGACCACCGCGCGGGCGCTCTCCCGAGTGGTCTCGGGCAGCGCGTGCTTGAGCGAGAGCAGGGTGCCGACCAGGTGCACGTCCGGCTCGACCGCCTCCAGCATCTCCGGCTCCAGCAGCAGCCGGTCGAGCCCGAGGCGGGTGATCGCGTCCTGCTGCATCAGCTGCACCACGGAGGTCGGGAAGTACTCGCGGATGTCGCCCAGCCAGCGGGCCACCTGCGGGGCCGAACCGCCCAGGCCCGCCGAGCGGGCCGACCGGGACCGGGCCTCACCACCGGACTCGCCGCCCCGGTACAGCGCCGCCAGCGCGCCGTCCATCGCCGCGTCCCGGCCGGAGAGCCGGCAGCCGGTGCCGTCGGCCTCCCCGCCGAGCACGAGCCGCCAGCGGCGCAGCCGCTCGACGGCGGGGTCGGCGGGTGCCTGAACGGTGGTCATCTGACACTCCTTCGAGCTGGGTGGTGGGGCGGGGCATTGTCCGCGGCGGCGGAGGCGCTTCGGGGCGGCGGGCGATGCGGTCGGGCAGCGGTGCGGTCGGGCAGCGGTGGCCGGTCAGGAGGCCCGGCGGTCGGTCTGGCGGGGGATGCGCGGCCCGCCGGGCCGGTGGCACGGGGCCGCGGCGGGCAGCCCGAGCAGCAGGGCGAGGGTGGGCAGGGCGGCGTCGGCGCGGCCAGGGTCGAGATCGGCCGCGACCGCGGCGACCGGGACGGGCCGGTCGGTGAGCGGCCCGGTGGCGACCCGCTCGCCGACGGTGCGGCGGACACCCGCCTCCAGGGCGGAGAAGGTGCGGCGCAGCACCGGCAGCAGATCGGTGAAGGAGTCGGCGGGGACCGCGCACAGCCAGTCGTCGAGCAGGCCGAGCAGGGCGGTGTCGTGGAGCAGCAGGGCGCCCTGGCCGGCCAGGAAGCCCTCGATCCAGCCGGCGGCGTCGGCGGGCGCGCCCGCCGTGGAGAGGACCAGCCCCATCCGGCGACCCGCCTCGGCGGTGTCGAGCCGGGCGTCGTCCAGCAGCAGTCGGACGGCGCGGCCGCGCAGCAGCCCCGGCACCCCGGTCGCCGGGCCGCCGGCCGGCTCCCGCTCGGCCAGCGAGCGCAGGGCGGCGGCCCACCGCTCGTCGATCCCGGCCCCGGCGGCGGGGACACCCGGAGTGCCCGCGTGCTCGGCAACGGCAACGGGCTCGGACTGGCCGCCGGGCTCTCCGCCGTCCGTCGCCGGTGCGGCGGAGCCGGTGGCGCGGCCGGGGCCGGCGAGCAGGGCGACGGCGGCGTGGACGGCGTCCAGGTGGGCGCGCATGGCGGTCGCGCCGTCGGTGTCCAGGCCGGTGCAGGCGGGCGGCAGGCCGACGCAGATGCGCTCGGCCAGGCCGTGGGCGACCTCGCCGAGGGCGTGGCCGTCGGTGGCCCGGACGTCGCCGTAGCGCAGCGAGCGGACCAGGGCGGGCAGGGCGGCCGCCAGGTGGGCGACGTCGGTGTCGAGCGCGGCGCGGTCGGCGAGCAGCCGCATCACGGCAGGCAGGGCGTCGGGCAGCCCGGCCAGCAGGCAGCGCTCGGCCAGCGCGGTCAGCTCGGCGAGCTCGGCGGCGCGGACCGCCTCCTCGACGGCCTTGCCGGTCGCCGCGGACTCCACGGTGGTGCCCCACTGGGCGGCCTCGACCACCCGGACGGCGAACTCGGGCTCCCAGCGCAGGCGCCAGGTCTCCCGGAAGGTGCCGGTGGAGTTGACGGTCGATCGGCTGGGGGTGCCCCAGTCGATGCCGAGCAGGCGCAGCCGGTGCAGCAGCCGGGAACGCTCGCCGTCGAGCTCCTTGCGCAGGTCGAGGACGAGCTCGCGCTCGCCCGCCTCCGGCTTGAGCCGCAGGCTGCGCTGGACCCGGGCGAGGTCGCGCTGGAGCGGCACGGCGGGCGCGTCGGCCGGGACCTCGCCGAGCGCGTCGCCGACCACCAGCCGGTCGTGGACCAGGGCGAGCGCGACGTCCGACCCGTCGCACATGACGGCGCGCACGGCGTCCAGCGTCTCGGTGAGGCCGGGCAGCGGGCGGCCGCGCATGGCGGCCAGGGTGTCGGCGAGCCGGACGGCCTCGATGACGTGGGCGGAGGAGACCGGGTGGTCCTCGGCGCGGAGCAGTTCGGCGACCCGGGTCATCCAGTGGGCGATGGTGTCCCGCCCGGTGGCCGGGCCGGTGCCGGCGGTGCCGCGGGTGTCGTCCTGGCCGGTGGTGAAGAGGTGGTGGTACCAG
The DNA here is from genome assembly GCF_043200835.1 of Kitasatospora sp. NPDC048365. Taxonomy (NCBI): domain Bacteria; kingdom Bacillati; phylum Actinomycetota; class Actinomycetes; order Kitasatosporales; family Streptomycetaceae; genus Kitasatospora; species Kitasatospora sp. NPDC048365. The sequence goes on along the minus strand of NZ_JBICYJ010000004.1, from coordinate 189,874 downwards.
CCGGGCGAGTCGATCCCGGCGCCGTACCCGGTGTGCTGGGAGAGCCTGCGGTGCGTCCACGGCACCCAGGTGACCTCGGTCTTCGGCTTCTTCGGGAGACCGGCGAGCAGCGCGCGGTCGTGGGCGACGCTGGGCATGGACTGCAGGGCGGGGACGTGCCAGGCGCCGCAGACCACGGCGATCCGCTGGTGCCCGGCGCGGCGGGCGGCCCGGATCTGCTGGCGCATCCACGCCTCGCGCAGCTCGTCCCTCCGCCCGGCGGTGCCCTCCTCGCGCAGGGCGGCCATCGCCTCGGCGACCGCGGCGAACGGGGCGAGCGCGTCGGCGCCGGGCGAGCGGTGCTCGATCACGTCCTCCCACCAGCGCTCGGGGTCGTCGTGGCCGGCGGCGCGGGCCAGCTCGCCGATCGGGTCGCCGATCGTCGGGCCGTCGTCCTCCTGCGGGCCCGTCCCGTCGGAAGTGCCCCCCGGCACTCCCGACGGGGCGCCCGGCCCGCTCTGCGCTTCCTCGGCCCGCCGGGCGGCGAGCGCGAAGGTCAGCGCGGCGGGGAGATCGATGAAGCCGACCGCGGACCCGGCGTCGGCGGCGTACCGCAGGGCCACCCACTCCGGGGAGAAGACGGCGAACGGCCAGAACGCGGCCCGGCCCGGGTCGTCCACCACGTGGGCGAGCAGGGCCACCGGGGGCACCAGCTCCTTGTCGCCGGCCATCGCGGCGAGCGCGTCCGCCTCGGGCGGACCCTCGATCAGCACGGCGTCCGGCCGGAGCTGCTCCAGGGCGGCGGCCACCGCCCGGGCCGAGCCGGGACCGTGGTGGCGGATGCCCAGCAGCGTCACCTGGGGGGTCGTCATGCGCGCACCTCCCGGGCGGCCCGGTAGAAGTCCTTCCAGCCGTCGCGCTCGCGGACCACGCCCTCCAGGTACTCGCGCCAGACCTGCCGGTCGGCGACCGGGTCGCGGACCACGGCGCCGCGGATGCCGTCGGCGACGTCGCCCGCGCGCAGCACGCCGTCGCCGAAGTGGGTGGCGAGGGCGAGGCCGTTGGTGACCACCGAGATCGCCTCGGCGGTGGAGAGGGTGCCGCTGGGCGTCTTCACCTTGGTGCGGCCGTCGGCGGTCAGGCCGGCCCGCAGCTCGCGGAAGACGGTGACGACCCGTCGGATCTCCTCCGCGCCCCCGGGCAGCTCCGGCAGGTCGAGCGAGCGGCCGAGCTGGCCGACCCGGCGGGTGACGATCTCGACCTCCTCCTCCAGGGTGGCCGGCAGCGGCAGCACGACGGTGTTGAACCGGCGGCGCAGTGCGGAGGAGAGCTCGTTGACGCCGCGGTCGCGGTCGTTGGCGGTGGCGATCAGGTTGAAGCCGCGGACGGCCTGGATCTCGGTGCCGAGCTCGGGGACCGGCAGGGTCTTCTCGGAGAGGATGGTGATCAGGCTGTCCTGCACGTCGGCGGGGATGCGGGTGAGCTCTTCCACCCGGGCGATCCGGCCGTCGGCCATCGCCCGCATCAGCGGGGACGGGACCAGGGCGTCGCGGCTGGGGCCGTGGGCGAGCAGCTGCGCGTAGTTCCACCCGTAGCGGACGGCCTCCTCGGGGGTGCCCGCGGTGCCCTGGACGAGCAGCGTGGAGTCGCCGCTGATCGCGGCCGCGAGGTGCTCGGAGACCCAGGTCTTGGCGGTGCCGGGGACGCCGAGCAGCAGCAGCGCGCGGTCGGTGGCCAGGGTGGTGACCGCGACCTCCACCACGCGGCGGGGGCCGATGTACTTCGGCGTGATCACGGTGCCGTCGGGCAGCTCGCCGCCGAGCAGGTAGGTGGCCACCGCCCACGGCGAGAGCCGCCAGCGCTCCGGGCGCGGCCGGTCGTCGTGCGCCGCGAGCGCGGCCAGCTCGGCGGCGAAGGCGTCCTCCGCGTGCTGCCGGAGCACCGCCCCGGTGGTCGTCGGCTCGCTGGTCGTCGTGGTCATCAACTGCTCCTTCGGACGGGCGGCTCGGGATGCACCGGTGGCGGGGCGCGAGCAGCTCAGGGGATCGGCGGGACCATCGGCGCAGAGGCCGTGCAGGGGCCCGGACCAGGCGTTTCGTACGCCCGTTCGCGGCCTGTGGGAACAACCATGCACCCCGCCACTGACAGAACCGGGCCCGGATTCTGATCGTTCATCAGTTCGAGTGACGGTCGGGCCCGATCCCCCGGATTTGTCAGTGGCGGCTCCTAGCGTCGTGGCCATGGAGGAACGCTGGAGCACCGAACACGTCCTGTCCCTCGCCCCCGACCCGGCCTCCCGGAAGGCCGCCGGCAAGCTGTCCGCCCCCGCGCCCTGGTCCGAGACCGGCTGGGGCGAGGGCGTCCTGTGGGGCCAGTGCAAGGGCAGCGGCAGCACGCCGTACCGGACGGCCGTCGAGCTCGGCACGCCCGCGTACACGTGCAGCTGCCCCAGCCGGAAGTTCCCGTGCAAGCACGCCCTCGGGCTGCTCCTGCTGTGGAGCGGCAGCCCGGAGGCGGTCCAGGAGGGTTCCGAGCCGCCCGAGTGGGTCGCCGAGTGGACCGGCGGGCGCCGCCGGGCCGCCGAGCAGAAGGCCGCCCGGCAGCAGACCAGGGCCACCGAGGCCGACCCGGCCGCCGCCGGCCGCCGGGCCGAGCGGCGGGCCGCCCGGGTCGCCGCGGGCGCCCAGGAGCTGCGGCTGCGCCTGGCCGACGACATCCGGCGCGGCCTCGCCGAGCCCACCCCGCCCGGCGTCTGGGAGGAGGTCGCGGCCCGCATGGTCGACGCCCAGGCCCCCGGCCTGGCCGGCCGGGTCCGCGAGCTGGCCGACGCACCGCAGGAGAGCCTGCTGGAGGAGTACGCGATGCTGCACCTGCTGGCCGGCGCCTACGGCCGGATCGACACCCTGCCAGCCCCGCTGGCGGCCACCGTCCGCACCCGCGTCGGCTTCACCGCCGACTCCGCCGAGCTGCTGGCCGGCCCCACCGTCCGCGACCGCTGGCACGTCCTCGGCAGCCGCGACACGGCCGACGAGCGGCTCACCACCCGGCGGCTGTGGCTGCGCGGCGCCAAGACCGGCCGCAACGCCCTGCTGCTCGCTTTCGGCCGGCCCGGTCAGGCCCCCGACCTCGCCCTGCCCACCGGGCAGACGGTCGAGGCCGAGCTCGCCTTCCACCCCGGCGCCCGGCAGCTGCGCGCCGTCCTCGGCACCCGGTACGGCACGCCCGAGGCCGGTCCGGCCGAGCCGCCGGTCGGGCTGTCCCCCGCCGAGGCGATGGTCGAGTACGGCTCCGCCGTCGCCGACGACCCCTGGCTGGACGCCTGGCCCACCGTCCTCACCGGCGTGGTCCCGGTCCTCGGGCCGGACGGCTGGCAGCTGACGGACGGCCACCGGGCCCTGCGCATCCGCCCCGGCTCGGTGCCCGAGTCGGCCCTGTGGCGGCTGGCCGCCGTCTCGGCCGGCCACCCGGTCACCCTCTTCGGCGAGTGCGGCCACGCCGGCTTCGCCCCCGTCACCGCCTGGACGCAGTCCGCCCGACCGATCGGAGTGAGCCAGTGACGACCCACCTCATGCCCACCGCCACCGGCTGGAGCCGCAGGTGGCGCACCGTCCGCCACCGCGAGGCGTCGGCCGTCGCCGGCCGTCCGGCCCCCGGCCCGGGCACCGCGCCCGCCACCCGCCGGCCGACGTCCGCCTCCCCCCGCCGCCCGGCGCCCGGGGCCCGCCGTCCGGTCGGGGCCCGCCCGTCGATCGGAGCCCGCCCGTGACCACCGCCGCCACCGCCACGCCGGCCGCCGCGCCCGTCGGCGACGACTGGGCCGAGCTGCGCACCACCGCCCTGCTCGGCACCGACCGGCGGCCGCTGCCCGCACCGGTCGGCAGCACCGCGCTGCTGGCCGCCGCCGACGCCATCGACCGCACCGACCAGGCCACCGCACTGCTCGACCTGGCCTCGCTCGCCGCCGTCCGCCGCCGGGCCGGCGCGCTCGCCGACCCGGCACCCGAGCTGCCGGAGCCCGCACCCGCCGACCCGCGCCCGGAGGTCCCCGAGGCCGCCGCCCGCCGGCTCTCCGTCCTGGTCAGCGGCCGGTCCGCCGCCACCACCGCCAATCTGGCCGAGCTGCTGCCGCAGTGGCTCACCGTCGCCCGCGAGCACGGGTACCGGCTGCCGCCCGCACTCGTCCCGGCGCTGCTCGACGCCGCCCGCGCCCGCAGCGAGCTGCGGCCCGACGCGGTCGCCCTGGCCGGCCCGCTCGGCCGCTGGCTCGCCGCGCGGAACACCGAGTGGCGCTTCGTCGCCCGCACCGTCGCCGAGACCGCCGAAACGGCCGAGACCTCCGAGACGGCGGAAGCCCCGGAAGCCACACCCGCGCCCGCCACTCCGACCGCCACCGGCAACCCCACCGGCACGCCCGACGCGCCCGACAGGTCCGGCACGGCCGACGCGGGCGGCACTGGCGGCACTGGCGGCACTGGCGGCCGGAGCGGCGCCGAGAGCGGTGACCAGCTCTGGCAGGAGGGCCTGTTCGCCGAGCGGGTCACCCACCTGACCAGGCTGCGCCGTCGGGATCCGGCCGCCGGTCTGGCCCTGCTCCGCTCCACCTGGTCCACCGAGCGCGCCGAGGACAGGGTGCTCTTCCTGGACGCCCTGCAGGACGGCCTCTCCCTCGCCGACGAGCCCTTCGTCGAGGCGGCCCTGGCGGACCGTTCGAAGAACGTCCGGGCCACCGCCGCCGAGCTGCTCTCCACCCTGCCCGGCTCCGCCCTCGCCGCCCGGATGGCCGAGCGCGCCCGGGCCGCCGTCCACCTGGAGCCCGCCCCCGGGCGGATCCTCGTCACCCCGCCCGCCGAGTGCGACGCCGCGATGCAGCACGACGGAATACCCGTCAAGTCGCCGACCGGCCGGGGCGAGCGGGCGTGGTGGTTCGGCGAGATCGTGGCCGCCGCCCCGCTCTCGCTGTGGACCGCGGACACCGGCCTGACGCCCGACGAGCTGCTGCGGCTGCCCGCCGCCGACGGCGACGCGGACTGGACGGACGACCTGCGCGAGGCCTGGGCCCGCGCGGCGGTCCGCCAGCAGGACGCGGCCTGGGCCCGGGCACTGCTCGGGCCCGCGCCGAAGCCCGGCCGGGCCGACCGCACCCCGGGCGCGCCCGCCCGGCTGCTGGCCGTCCTGCCCCCGGCCGAGCGCGCCACCTGGACGGCCGCGTTCGTCCGGACCCACGGGCTCGGCGATGCCTTCCAGCTGCTCGGCGCCTGCGCGACGCCGTGGACGCCACCGCTCAGCACCGCCGTGGTGGCCGCGCTGGAGCGGGCCGCCACCACCGGGGCGTACCCGTGGAGCCACAGCGGGGTCCTCGGCATGACCGAGCGGGCGCTCGCCCCGGAGACCGCGCCGGCGGTGGAAGCGCTGGCCGCCGACGCCTCGCCGGACACCGCCTGGGCGGACACCTTCGGCCGGCTGGCCGGCACCCTGCGCTTCCGCGCCGCGATGCTCGACGAGCTCACCGGGCAGCCGCACTGAGCACTGAGCACCAAGTACCAAGTACTGAGCACCGGACGCAGGACGAGGCGCGAAGGGGGTCGGGCATCCGCCCCGGCCCCCCGCCGCCGCCGCGCGGGCGGGTCTCAGCCCGCCGGGCGCAGGTTCGCCTCGACCCAGCTCACCACGGCCCGGGTGGAGGTGCCGGGCGTGAAGACCTCGGCGACGCCGAGGGCCTTCAGCTCGGCGATGTCCTCGTCCGGGACGATCCCGCCGCAGAACACCGTGATGTCCTCGGCGTCCCCCTCGCGGAGCAGCTCGACGACCTCGGCGCAGAGCGTCATGTGCGTACCGGAGAGGACGGAGAGCCCGATGCCGTCCGCGTCCTCCTGGATCGCCGTGCCGACGATCTGCTCCGGCGTCTGGTGCAGGCCGGTGCAGACGACCTCCATGCCGGCGTCGCGCAGCGCGCGGGCGATGACCTTCGCCCCGCGGTCGTGGCCGTGGTCGTGGCCGTCCGGCCCCGGCTTGGCGACCACGACACGGATCGGCCCCGACACACCCATCGCTGCCTCCTGACCGCTGCCGTCCACGACTCCCGTACCGACGGGTTCCCTCCGGGCCGGGCGGCGGGCGGCGCCCGCCGGGCCGGTTCGCCGTTTCCGGCTGCCGAGGCGCGGGGAAAATCAAAGCCCCACCCCGGGAGAGCCGATGACCATCCCGTTCGGCCGGACCACCGCCGCGCTCCGGGGCGCGGGCGGCGAAGCGGCCGCGCTCGCCCAGCACCTGCTCCGCTACCCCACCGGCGTGGGCGGCAACCGTACGGTCGCCGCCGTGTGCCCGGCCCGGCCGGTCACCGCCCCGCCGCACCACGGCCCGGTCCTGCTGCTGCACGGCCTGGTGGACAACCGCGCGGTCTTCGGCCCGCTGCTGCGCCACCTGCACCGGCACGGCTGGACGCACCTGCACGCCCTCAACCACTCGCCGCTGACCGCCGACGTCCGGGCCGCCGCCGTCCTGCTCGCCCGGCACGTCGAGTGGGCGGCCCGCGCGCACGACGGCCGCCCGGTCACCCTGATCGGGCACAGCCTGGGCGGCCTGATCGCCCGGTACTACGTCCAACGCCTCGGCGGGGCGGGCCTCGCCCCGCACGTGGTCACCCTCGCGACCCCGCACGAGGGCACGGCCGTCGCACGGCTGCCCGCGCTGCTGCCGATCACCCGCCAGCTGCGCCCGGGCAGCGATCTGCTGGTCGAGCTGCGGCGGCCGGCGCCGGGCTGCACCGCCCGGTTCACCGCGCTCGCCGCCGAGTTGGACGAGGTGGTGGTGCCCCGTCGCAGCGCCTGGATCCGCCACCCGGACCTGCCGTCCGACAATCTGATGGTCCCGGGCGTCGGCCATCTCGCCCTGCCCGCACACCCGCTGACGCTCGCCCTGGTCCGGCACGCGCTCTCCGGGCCGGAGCTGACGCCGGAGCTGACGGAGCGCCACGCCTGCTGAGATGCACACTTTGTCCGCTCTGACCGCAAAGGACTACAGTCTCGGCTGATTTCTCCTGATTCGGCAGCACCTCCCCGAGGCGGCACCATGGCACCGACCACCCGCACCGGAAACCGCAGCGAACTCCGGGCCGAGCGACGCGCCCGCGCCCGCAGCGCGACCCGGACGGCCGTCCTGACCGTGGCGCTGCCCTCGGCGGCGACCCTCGGCGTGTTCGCCGCGGCCGCCGTGGTGGTGCACCAGCGGACCGCCGACCACCCCACCCCCTCCCCCGGCCGGGGCGAGAACGGCGCCACCGGTGCCCGTGCCGGCACCGGACTCGCCGGTCCCGAACTCGGCGGGGCCGGACGGCACCAGGCCGAGCAGCGGGCCGAACAGCAGGAGGCCGTCCGCCGGCAGCTCGCCCGCCGGGAGGCCCAGCGTGCCGACCGCGAGCGGGCCGACCGCGCCGCCCTGGCCCAGCGCGAGGCGCAGGCCGCGGCCGAGGCCGAGGCCGTCCGGCCGCGCTACGCGCTGCCGGTCGAGCAGCACGGGCTCAGCGCCGGCTTCGGACAGACCGGCGCGCACTGGACCGCCCGGCACACCGGCATCGACTTCCCGGTGGCCACCGGCACGCCGGTCCGGGCGGTCACCGACGGCACCGTCTCCACCCGGTGGAGCAGCGCGTACGGCTACCTGGCGACGGTCACCGCGCCGGACGGCACCCAGACCTGGTACGGCCACCTGCGGTCGTACCGGGTGCGCAAGGGCCCCGTCCGGGCGGGCGACGTGATCGCCTACTCGGGGTCCACCGGCAACAGCACCGGGCCGCACCTCCACTTCGAGGTCCGGCCGGAGGGCGAGAACCCGGTCGACCCCGTCCCGTGGCTGCTCGGCCACGGCCTGGACCCCCGCTGACCGACCGCTGACCGACCGCTGACCGACCACGGCAGACCACTGACCACCACGGCCGACCACCAACCACCGACCACCGCCGACCACCGACCGACCGCGCGCCGAGCGAGCGCCCGACCGGCTACCGGGCCGGCCGGTGCTCCGCTACAGCTTCTCCACCGGCGCGTAGCGCAGCAGGAGCTGCTTGCGCCCGGCGGAGCCGAAGTCGACGGTGGCCTGGGCCTTGTCGCCGACGCCCTGGGTGGCGACGACCGTGCCGAGGCCGAAGGTGTCGTGGGTGACCCGGTCGCCGACGGCGAGCGCGACGACGTCCCGGTCGGCGACGGTGCGCGCGGACTTGCCCCAGCCGGCCTTCGGCGCGGCGTGCGCGCCGCCGCCCGACATCCGCCCGCCGCCCCGCGAACCGCCAGAACCGCCCGAGCCGCCGGAACCGCCCGAGGACCCGCCGTACGAGCCGTACGACCCGCCGGTGAGCCGGGAGGGCGGCGCCGACGCGGCGCCGGTGCGCTTCCACTGCACCAGCGAGTCCGGGATCTCCTCCAGGAACCGCGAGGCGGGGTTGTACGAGGGCTGCCCCCAGGCGCTGCGCAGCACCGACCGGGTCAGGTAGAGCCGCTGCCGGGCGCGGGTGAGCCCGACGTAGGCGAGCCGGCGCTCCTCCTCCAGCTCCTTGACCTGGTTGAGGGCGCGCATGTGCGGGAAGATCCCGTCCTCCATGCCGGTCAGGAAGACCACCGGGAACTCCAGGCCCTTGGCGGTGTGCAGGGTCATCATCGTGATGACCCCGGACCCGTCCTCGTCGTCCTCCGGGATCTGGTCGGAGTCGGCGACCAGGGCGACCCGCTCCAGGAAGTCGGCGAGCGAGCCGACCGGCGGGCCGTCGTCGCCCTCGCCCTCGGGGCGCTCGCCGGGGTCCTTCTCGTACTCGAGGGCGACCGAGGCGAGCTCCTGGAGGTTCTCCACCCGGGTCTCGTCCTGCGGGTCGGTGGAGGCCTGGAGTTCGGCCAGGTAGCCGGTCTCCTCCAGCACCGCCTCCAGCACGGCGGCCGGCCCGGCGCCGGACTCGACGACCTGCCGGAGCCCGGCCAGCAGTTCGTTGAACTTCCGCACCGCGTTGGCGGAGCGTGCGGCCATCCCGTACGCCTCGTCGACCCGGACCAGCGCCTGCGCGAAGCTGATCCGCTCGCGCGCCGCGAGGGCGTCGATCATCGCCTCGGCGCGCTCGCCGATGCCACGCTTGGGCACGTTGAGGATGCGGCGCAGCGGCACGGTGTCCTCGGGGTTGGACAGCACCCGCAGGTAGGCGAGGACGTCCTTGACCTCCTTGCGCTCGTAGAAGCGCACGCCGCCGACCACCTTGTACGGCAGGCCGACCCGGATGAACACCTCTTCGAAGACGCGGGACTGCGCGTTGGTCCGGTAGAAGATCGCCACGTCGCCGGGGCGGGCGTCCTTGGCGTCGGTCAGCCGGTCGATCTCGTCGGCGATGAACTGCGCCTCGCCGTGCTCGTCGTCGGCGACGTACCCGACCACCTGCTCGCCCTGGTCGCCCGCCGTCCAGAGGTTCTTCTTGCGCCGGTTGGTGTTGCGCTCGATGACGGCGTTGGCGGCGCTCAGGATGGTCTGGGTGGAGCGGTAGTTCTGCTCCAGCAGGATCGTGGTCGCGTTCGGGTAGTCCTCCTCGAACTGGAGGATGTTGCGGATGGTCGCGCCGCGGAAGGCGTAGATCGACTGGTCGGCGTCGCCGACCACGCAGAGCTCGGCGGGGGGGATCTGGGCGAGCCGGGCGTCCGCCGGGTTCACGAAGTCGCCGTCGACGGTGAGCTTCGGCGTGTGCGCGGCGGTGCCGCCGCTGAGCTCGCGGACCAGCGTGTACTGGGCGTGGTTGGTGTCCTGGTACTCGTCGACCAGGATGTGCCGGAAGCGGCGCCGGTAGTGCTCGGCGACGTCCGGGAACGCCTGCAGCAGGTTCACCGTGGTCATGATGATGTCGTCGAAGTCGAGGGCGTTGGCCTCGCGCAGCCGCCGCTGGTAGAGGAAGTACGCCTCGGCGAGCTTCTTCTCCATCGGGTTGGCGGCCTGGTCGGCGTACGTCTCCTCGTCGATCAGCTCGTTCTTCAGGTTGCTGATCTTCGCGGTGAAGGACTTCGGCGGGAACTGCTTGGGATCGAGGTCGAGGTCGCGGCAGACCAGGGCCATCAGCCGCTGCGAGTCGGCCGCGTCGTAGATCGAGAAGCTGGACGTGAAGCCGAGCAGCTTGGACTCGCGGCGCAGGATCCGCACGCACGCGCTGTGGAAGGTGGACACCCACATCGCCCGGGCCCGCGGCCCGACCAGGGCCTCCACCCGCTCGCGCATCTCGCCGGCGGCCTTGTTGGTGAAGGTGATCGCCAGGATCTCGCCGGGCTGCACGCCGCGCGCGGCCAGCAGGTGGGCGATCCGGTGGGTCAGCACCCGGGTCTTGCCCGAGCCGGCGCCCGCCACGATGAGCACCGGCGAGCCGTGGTGCAGCACCGCCTCGCGCTGCGGGTCGTTCATGCCCTCCAGCAGCTGCGCCGGGTCGATCACCGGCCGGGCGGCGCCGTTGCGGTAGAAGGCGTCGCGCTCGTCCTGCGCGGCGAAGTCCGTCTGGAACAGATCCCCGGGGATCTCCTCCTCGAACGGCACGGCGTCGTAGGGCACGGCGTCGTAGGGCGGAGCCTCCTCGTACGGGGGCTCCTCGTCGTAGGGCACGGGCTCGGCGGCGGGACGGCTAGACCCGACGGCGGGGTCCTCGAAACCGGGGAGCGGGAGGTCGTCAAAGAGGCTACTCATGGCACTCCGAGTCTATGGCCCGCCGCCGACAGCCCGGAGGCCCTTCATCTCCGGTCGCCCCGGCCACCCGAACCGGTCGCCGCCCGCGCCCTCCCCGCCACCGCCGCGGACAGGAACGGACAGTTCCGCAGGATTGCGATCACGCCCGTGACGTACGGCCTGTCGCGCGCCGCGGACGGCTAGCGTCGCCCTCCCATCGCCGGACCGCCCACCCCGGAACCACCCGCGCGGGCCGGCTCGAAAGGAGAGCGCCGCCATGGCGTCGCACAAAAAACCGATCGGCAACCGCCACCGCAAGCCCGCCCCGGTCCGTCGCACCCGTGTCCTCGCCCTCACCACCGCCGCCGGGGCCGCCGCGGTCACCGGCACGCTGGCGCCGGCCGCCCACGCCGAGCCGGTCGCGGGTCCGGACCAGATCGCCGCCCGGATCGACGAGGCGTACCAGCAGGCCGAGCAGGCCACCCAGCAGTACGACGGCACCAAGGACGAGATCGACACCCTGCAGCGGCAGGTCACCCAGCTCCAGGACGAGCTGGCCCGGCGCACCTCCGAGGCGGAGGAGGCCAGGACGCGGCTCGGCGCCGTCGCCGCCGAGCAGTACCGCAGCGGCGGCTTCTCCGCCGCGATGCAGCTGGCCCTCTCCGACGACCCGCAGGAGTTCCTGGAGCGCTCCGCCCGGCTCGGGCAGGCCGGCCAGGCCGAGCAGGAGGCGCTGCGGCAGTTCGGCCGCCAGCAGGCCGCCGCCCGCGACCGGGCCGCCGAGGCCCGGGCCAGGCTGGCCGACCTCGCCGAGCGGCAGCAGCGCCTGGCCGGCCAGAAGGCCGAGGTGCAGCGGCGGCTTGCCGAGACCCAGACCCTGCTCGCCCGCCTCGACCCGGCCCAGCGCGCCGCTGTCGCCCGGGCCTCCCGCAGCGGCGCCCGCGCCCTGCTCGACACCGGTACCGGCATCGACGCGCTGACCGCCACCGCCCTCGACGCCCTGGTCCCGGTCACCGACGCGCGGGCGGCCCAGGCCATCGCGTTCGCCCGCGCCCAGCTCGGCAAGCCCTACGTGTGGGGCGCCACCGGCCCGGACTCGTACGACTGCTCCGGCCTGGTCCAGGCGGCCTGGCGGAGCGCCGGCGTCTCGCTCCCCCGCACCACCTGGTCCCAGATCGCGGCCGCGCCCCGGGTCACCCGCGACCAGCTGCAGCCGGGCGACCTGGTGTTCTTCTTCTCCGGGATCAGCCACGTCGGCCTCTACACCGGCAACGGCCGGATGATCCACGCCCCGCACCCGGGCGCCCCGGTCCGCTACGAGTCCATCGACGTGATGCCCTTCGCCGGGGCGGTGCGACCGGCCTGACGGCCCGTCCGCCGCACCACCCCGGTCGGCCCCCGGTCGGCCCCCGGTCGGACCCCGGGCCGGACCCCGGTCAGACCAGGCGGCGGGCAGCGGCCCAGCGGGTCAGCTCGTGACGGTTGCTCAGCTGGAGCTTGCGCAGCACGGCGGAGACGTGGCTCTCGACGGTCTTCACCGAGATGAAGAGCTGCTTGGCGATCTCCTTGTACGCGTAGCCGCGGGCGATCAGGCGCAGCACCTCGCGCTCGCGCTGGGTGAGGCGGTCGAGGTCCTCGTCGACCGGCGGGGTGTCGGTGGCGGCGAAGGCGTCGAGGACGAAGCCGGCCAGCCGCGGGGAGAAGACCGCGTCGCCGTCGGCGATCCGGAAGATCGCGTTGACCAGGTCGGTACCGGTGATGGTCTTGGTGACGTAGCCGCGGGCGCCGCCGCGGATGACGCCGATGACGTCCTCGGCGGCGTCGGAGACGGAGAGCGCGAGGAAGCGGACGCCGCCGGACTCGCCCATCAGCGGGGCGGAGCGGCGCAGTACCTCGACACCACCGCCGCCGGGCAGGTGGACGTCGAGCAGGACCACGTCGGGCCGGGTCTCGGCGACCACCTGGACCGCGGACTCGACGTCGTCGGCCTCGCCGACCACGTCGATGCCGGTGGTCTCGGTGCGGCCGATCTCGGCGCGCACGCCGGTCCGGAACATGCGGTGGTCGTCGACCAGGACCACGCGTGCGGTGCGTCCCGGTTCCACGGCGGTCTCAACGCCGGACTCAGTCATCTGCCCTCTCCATCTCCAGCTCGACCTCGGTGCCGCCGTCCGGCGCGGGCCGCACCTTGGCGGTGCCCCCGTTGCGCCTCATCCGGCCGATGATCGACTCGCGTACGCCCATCCGGTCCTCGGGCAGGTCGTCGGGGTCGAAGCCGGGGCCGTGGTCGCGAACGAACACCGACACCGTCCTCCCCTCGACCTCCGCGTAGACCTGGACCGGTCCCCCGCCACCGTACTTGGCCGCGTTGACCATCGCCTCCCTCGCGGCCTGCATCTGCGCGGAGATCTTCTCGTCCATCGGGCAGTCGCCGACGCAGACCAGTTCGACGGGGACGCCGTGCCGGTCCTCGACCTCGGCGACGACCTCGCGCAGGCGCTCGGCCATGGTGTCGGGCGCGGCCTCGGCGACCGCCTCGGGGCGGTAGAGCCACAGCCGCAGTTCGCGTTCCTGGGCGCGGGCGAGGCGCAGGACCTCCTTGGGGTCCTCGGCGCGGCGCTGGATCAGGGTGAGGGTGTGCAGGACGGAGTCGTGGACGTGCGCGGCGATCTCGGCGCGCTCCTGGGCGCGGATGCGGGCGGTGCGCTCGTCGCCGAGGTCCTGCCACAGGCGCAGCGCGTACGGGCCGACCAGGACGAGGCAGCCGGCCAGGACGGCGACGATCGACTCGATGACCAGGGCGAGCGGGGAGGCGTGGCCCTGGAGGATGAAGAAGACCACGATGCCGACCAGGACCAGCAGGACGCCGGCACCGATCCGCAGGTAGGCGCGGCTCTTGCGGCTGCCGTCCTCCAGGCCGAACCAGCGCTGCCAGCGCGAGTCGTCGGCCTGCCGCCAGACCAGGGCGACGCCGACGCCGACGGCGAGCAGCGGCCAGACGTACGGCTTGGCGGTCTGGATGCCGAGGGCGCTGAGCAGCGCCATCAGGCCGATCACCAGGGCGAGCAGGGCGAACAGTTGGCCGAGCCCGCCGCCGCGCTTGGTGTCGCCGGACCCGACGGCGCCGGGTTCTGCCGCCGGGTCGCGGTCGGTCTCGCCGTGGAAGGAGCGCTGGACCAGTTCGCGCAGCCGCCCGGCGCGGCCGAGCGCGCCCTTGCTGATCTCGCCGCCGCCCTCGCCGGCGCCGGCCCGGACGAAGCCGCCGCGGGTGTAGACCCAGCGGTCGGCGCTGCCGGGCGCGGGCTCGCCGATGCCGAGCGGCACCACGACCCAGAACGCCGCGTACAGCAGGGCGCCGATGCCCTCGGTGAAGAAGAGCAGGATGAAGGCGATCCGTACCCAGGCGACCGGCAGGCCGAGGTGGACCGCGAGGCCGTGGGCGACGCCGCCGAGGATCCGGCCGCGCGGGCTGCGGTAGAGCCGGCGGTACGGGAGCGGTTCGGCGGTCGCGGGGTCGCCCGCCGCGGTCTCGGGGGCGCTCGGCCTGGTGTCGGGTGCTGCCACGGGTCCGATGGTCGCAGGTGCGCGGGTGCGGGCGCATCAGGGTCCGGCCCTGATACGGGTATCAGGGAGAGTTCAGGGTCCGGCCGGGGCGTCCGGCGGTTAAAGAACGCGGCCGGAGCGGCCAGGATGGTGGGTATGACGGACGCCCCTGACAACGAGCGCGAAGAGACCCCGGCGCGACCGCCGTTGACCCGTTCCTCCCGGCACCGGGTGGTGGCGGGCGTCTGCGGCGGCCTCGGCCGCTACCTGGACATCGACCCGGTGGTCTTCCGGGTGGTCGTCGCGGTGCTCGGGCTGACCGGCGGCCTCGGTCTCTTCCTGTACGGCCTGGCCTGGCTGGTGGTCCCGCGCGAGGCCGTCGGCGCCGACGGGGACGACGGCCGCAGCGAGGTGCAGCGGGTGCTGACCGGCCGGGTCGACGGGCAGTCGATCGGCGCGGTGCTGCTGACCGTGATCGGCACCGGGGTGTTCTTCTCCTCGATGGGCGACGGCGACCAGCTGTTCCCGCTGCTGCTGCTCGGCGGCCTGGTGTTCCTGGCGGTCCGCTACGACCCCGAGCGCCGCCGCCGGGCGCACGGCGAGCCCGGCCACGGCCGGCCCGGTGCGAGCACGCCGGGCCCGCGGGACCGGCTGGCCGACTCCGGCGAGCCGGTGGACTGGACGACCTGGGGCCGGCGGCTCTCGGCGGACCTGCGCAACGAGTGGGAGGCGAGGGCGTCGGAGGTGCACGAGCGGATGACGGCGGCTCACCGGGCGCACGCCGAGGCCCGGGAGAGCGGCAAGGTGCCCTCCGACACCCCGCCGGCCGGTCCGAGCGGCTACCTGTGGGACCCGCGGCACCCGGAGCGCAACCCGTACCAGGGGACGACGCCGCCGCCCGGGGCTCCGGCGCAGGCCTGGTGGCAGCGGACCGACCTGCCGGAGGGCGACCCGCTGCGCAAGCGGCCGCTCGACGCGGAGGGCGGGGCCGCGGCGCCGGTGAAGGTGGTGAGGCACCGCTCGTACCTGGGTCCGCTGGCGGTGCTGGCCTCGATCGGGGCGGGCACGGCGGCGTTCCTGGTCGGCCGCGACCACCCGGGTCTGCCGCTCACGGCGGTGCTGGCGGCGGCGCTGCTGCCGCTCGGCCTGGCGATGCTGGTCGGCACCCGGTGGGGCCGGGTGCGGGGGCTGGCCGTGCCGGCGATGGTGCTGACGCTGGCGCTGGCCGGGGCGGCGGGTTCGGCGGCGACGGTCGACTCGACCTTCGGCGACCGGAACTGGACGGTGACGTCGGCGGCCGAGCTGCAGCCGCACTACAGCCTGGGCGCGGGCGACGTGAAGCTGGACCTGTCCGGGCTCGACCCGGCGGGCGCGACGCTCACCACCGAGGTCCGCCTCGGCGCCGGCGATCTGACGGTGACCGTGCCGGACGACGTGGAGGTGCGGCTGACGGTCCGCAACGGCCTGGGCGAGGTGACGCTGCCCGGCGGGGAGAAGATCTCCGGCGGCGGCACCGACCGGGACGTGCAGCTCCATCCGACGGGCGGTCAGGCCGCCAAGGGAACGCTCGACCTCACGGTGCTGGTCGGGCTCGGCGACGCTGAGGTGGTACAGGGATGAGGAAGCACGGGTTCGACCTGTTCTCGCTGGTCGCGGGGGTGCTGTTCACCGGGATCGCGGTGCTGTACCTGGTCGCGGCGGCGACCGACCACGAGGTGGCCGGGCACCTGGTGGTGCCGGTCGCGGTGGTGACGCTGATGGCCGCCGGCCTCGGCGGGGCGGTGGTGGCGATGGCCCGGCGGGGCCGCGGCCGCTGACCCGCCGGGGCCCGGGTCAGCTCTGCTTGGCGCCGAGCTCCAGCTGGTCGCCGTTCTTGGTGACGGTGTACTTGGGCAGCGGCTTGGTGGCCGGGCCGGTGATCACCGCTCCGGTGGTGGCATTGAACTTGGAGCCGTGGCACGGGCAGTACAGCTCGCCGTTCTTCGGCGCGTTGACGGTGCAGCCGGAGTGGGTGCAGATCGAGGAGAAGCCGCAGTACTGGCCGGCGGTCGGCTGCACGATGTACACCGCGTCGCCCGTCCCGGGCTCCTGCACCTGCGCCGAGCCGCCGACCGGCACCGAGGCGGCCGCCACGGTCACCTTCGCCCCGCCGGAGGCCCCGCCCGACGCGCCACCGGACGCGGCCGGCGCCGGGGCGGTGGAGCCGGGCGTGGCCGCGACCGGGGCGGTGTCCTTCTTCCGGACGAAGGTGGCGGTCAGCGAGCCGGCCAGCAGCCCGGCGCCGCCGAGCGCGACCGCCGCGATGCCGCCGTCGAGCAGTGAGCGCCGGCGCACCGCGGCGTCGTCCAGGCCCCGGCGCCGGTCGCGCCGCGCCCGGGCGGCCAGGTAGCCGTCGACCGAGAGGTACGGGGTGCCGGCCAGCAGCAGCGGCGTCCACGCGAAGAGGTAGGCGAGGTCGTTGCCCAGGTAGTACGGGCTGACGCCCCAGCTGACGGTCAGCCAGAGGGTGGCGCTGAGCGCGGCGCCGCCGGCCGCGGCGACCCGGCCCCAGAGGCCGAACAGGGTGCCGAGGCCGACCGCCAGCTCGCCGAAGGCGATCAGCAGGCCGAAGAGGGTCGGCGCGGACAGCGCCGGGCCGAGCAGGAAGCCGATCGGGCTGCTCCCCTTGACCGCCTGGGTCTGGGAGTAGAAGGACGCCGCGTCCCCGGCGCCGGCCAGGTAGTGGGAGTCGGAGAGTTTGTCGAAGGCCGCGTAGACGAAGGTCACGCCGAGGAAGAGCCGCAGCGGCAGCAGTGCGTACGTGGAAGCGGTCTCCTTCCAGCCGGCAGCTCTGTCCGTCGTCCGCTGGTCGCCATGCCCGCCCGTCATGCCGCTGCCTCTCGCTCACCACCGGTCGACTTCCGACCGGTTCCGGTCCGATTCTGCCTTCTCGTGTGCACACACGGCGCACACACGGCCGCGCCGCCACTCCCTTGTCGTACGGGAGCGGCGGCGCGGCCGATTCGAACGCGTGGGGAGACTACTCCCACTCGATGGTGCCCGGCGGCTTGCTGGTGACGTCCAGCACCACGCGGTTCACGTCGCGGACCTCGTTGGTGATCCGGGTGGAGATCTTCGCCAGCACCTCGTACGGCAGGCGCGACCAGTCGGCGGTCATCGCGTCCTCGGAGGAGACCGGGCGGAGCACGATCGGGTGGCCGTAGGTGCGGCCGTCGCCCTGGACGCCGACCGAGCGGACGTCGCCGAGCAGGACGACCGGGCACTGCCAGATCTCACGGTCCAGGCCGGCCGCGGTCAGCTCCTCGCGGGCGATCGCGTCCGCGTCGCGGAGCAGGTCCAGGCGCTCCTTGGTGACCTCGCCGACGATCCGGATGCCCAGGCCCGGGCCGGGGAACGGCTGGCGCTGGACGATCTCCTCCGGCAGGCCGAGCTCCTGGCCGACCATCCGGACCTCGTCCTTGAACAGCTTGCGCAGCGGCTCGACCAGCTGGAACTCGAGGTCCTCGGGCAGGCCGCCGACGTTGTGGTGGGACTTGATGTTGGCGGTGCCGGTGCCGCCGCCGGACTCCACCACGTCCGGGTACAGGGTGCCCTGGACCAGGAACTCCACCGCCGGACCCTCGTCCGCGATGATGTCGGCCTGGGCCTGCTCGAAGACCCGGATGAACTCCCGGCCGATGATCTTGCGCTTCTCCTCGGGGTCCGAGACGCCCTTGAGGGCGTTCAGGAAGCGCTCCTCGGCGTCCACGACCACCAGCTTGACGCCGGTCGCGGCCACGAAGTCCTTCTCGACCTGCTCGGTCTCGCCCTTGCGCATCAGGCCGTGGTCGACGTAGACGCAGGTCAGGCGGTCGCCGATGGCGCGCTGCACCAGCGCGGCGGCGACGGCGGAGTCCACGCCGCCGGACAGGCCGCAGATGGCGCGCTTGTCGCCGACCTGCTCGCGGATCAGCGCGACCTGCTCGTCGACCACGTTGACCGTGGTCCAGTTCGGGGCGATGCCGGCGCCGCGGTACAGGAAGTGCTCCAGCACCTGCTGGCCGTACTCGGAGTGCATGACCTCCGGGTGGTACTGCACGCCGTACAGCTTCAGCGTGTCGTTCTCGAAGGCGGCGACCGGCACCACGTCGGTGGAGGCGGTGACGGTGAAGCCCTCGGGCGCGGCGGAGCAGGCGTCGCCGTGCGACATCCACACCGACTGCTGCGCCGGGGTGCCCTCGAACAGGGTGGAGCCGGTGCGGGAGACGGACAGCGGGGTGCGGCCGTACTCGCGGGCGCCGCTGTTGTCGACGGTGCCGCCGAGCGTCACGGCCATCAGCTGGAAGCCGTAGCACATGCCGAAGACCGGGACGCCGGCCTCGAAGAGCGCCCGGTCGATCTGCGGCGCGCCCTCCTCGTAGACCGACGACGGACCGCCGGAGAGGATGATCGCCTTCGGGTTCTTGGCGAGCATCTCGGCGACCGGCATGCTGCTCGGCACGATCTCGCTGTAGACCCTCGCCTCACGCACCCGACGGGCGATGAGCTGGGCGTACTGGGCACCGAAGTCGACCACCAGGACGGTGTCGTTCTCAGGTACGGACTGAACGGGAATAGCAGAGGACACGGACGGCCTTCCGGCAGCGGTGTGGGGAGTGTCTGGGGTCGAGTCTACCGGGCTGCTCGAACGCCCCCGGTTCACTCGTCTGCCGACCCGGCGCGCCGTGACCGGCCGGGGTGCCGAATCGTTGCACCCGGCAGACCGTACGACCGCCGCGCGGCCAGCCAGGAAGCGGGCGGTGGGTACGGAGAACCACGCGTGGATCAACACTCCGGTCCACCGGTGCGCGTGGCGGGCACGGGCCCGCCGTGGGACCGCGCTCCGGTGCTGCGGTCGGGTCAGCAGGGGACAGCGACCCCCGACCGCGACCGGGCGGACCCGGGGGTGTGGTGGCCGGTACCGGTGCCGGCCGCCACACCCCTTCGGACCGCCCGCCCCGGCGTACGCCCCAGTGCGCCCCCACCTGCCGAGTACTACGCACCGTGACTGCCCGTCGGCTCCCGGACGGGCCGGTCCGGGGCGGCCCGTCCGAAATTGGACTGTGCCGAAGTGCGTCGAATCGGTTGCACAGTACGGCCTTCTTCCAGCACGATGCTGATGTGGGGGGCCACCGGACCACCGATCCGGTCCACCCGAAGACCGTTGACGAGAACGGTTATCACCTCACGCTCCGTGAGCCCCACGGTCCGCGCGCGTGCCACAGACCATTCGACGAGACGGCGCTCCTCCCCCGGCGCCGTCACCCCAGCACCGGCGCAGCCCTGACGCCGCGTGCTGAGCGACAAAGGGCCCCGTTCCCCCGCGGGGCCCTTTGCCCTGCCCGGCCCTTTGCCCGGCCCTTTGCCCTGCCCGGCCGCTCCGCCGGCCGCCCCGCGCGGGTTCAGTCGCCGACCGGCCGCCGGTAGGCGGCGTGCGCGTCCCCGCCGGCGGGCGCGGGCACCGGCGCCGGCTCGTCCGGCAGCACCGCCCCGACCTGCTCGACCTGGGCCGGCTCCGCCCCCTCCGCCGGGACGACGGGCGGCGCGGGCCGGAGCGAGGAGACCCCGCTGAACGCGCCGAGCGCGGCCCAGAACACGCTCGCCAGCAGGACGGTTCCCGCCGCCCACCCGGTGGAGAGGTCGACCGACTGGCCGTTGCGGACGGCCTCCGCGCCGAACTCGTCGGGGCTGTCCTGGGAGAAGGTGAGCGTGGCCGAGGCCGCCAGGGTCAGCCCGCAGAGCACCGCGCCGTGCACCGCCGCGAGCTTCAGCCGGTCCGCCGGGCCGAGGGCCGCGCGGCGGGCGAGCACCGCGAGCAGCACCGCGCAGGCCAGTGGCAGCAGCACCAGCCACCACAGGTGCGGGGACCTGCCGTCGAGGTCGAACAGCGAGACGAAAACCTGCTCGCCGGTCCCGAGATAGCCGCCCTCGGGCGCGATGGCCTCGGCGCCGGAGCCGAGGCCCAGCACGAACATGCCGACGTTCGCGCCGAGCAGCGAGCGGGTCCAGCTCTCCCCGTCGAACGCGGCGAAGACCCAGCCGACCACGGCGGCCAGGCCCAGGGTGGCCGCGGCCGCCCGGGCCGAGATGCCCGCCGCGGTGAGCCAGCCGTCGAGCGCGCGGCGCCGGCCGGCCTCCGCGCGCAGCGCGTCCCGGCCGTAGGTGGCGAAGGCGAGCAGGCCGGCGGCGAGGGCGAAGGTCAGGGCCGCCTGCCAGGCCACCGCCCCCGCGTCGATCCCGGTGTAGCGGTCCATGTCCTCGTCGGTGCCGACCGCGATCCGCACGCCGCCGACGGTGGCCAGCAGCCAGGCGATCAGGCCCGCGGCGAGGGCGGTCCGGGCTGCCTCGACCCCCGCCTCGCGCAGCGAGGGCGCGGCGCCGGCCCGGACCCGGGCGCGCAGGGCCCGCCGCACGGTGAGGCGGAGCAGCAGCAGCCAGCCCAGCGACACCACGAGCGGCACGGCCCGCAGTTCGGTGGTGGTGCCGAAGGAGACCGCGCCGCCCTCGAACACGACGGTCGAGTGCCACGGCGCCCCGAAGGCGGTGAGGACGAAGGCGAGCCAGGTGCCGTAGTGCTCCGCGTAGTCTCCGCCGCTGCGGATCAGCCAGCCGCTCGCGGCACCGGCGAGGAGCAGCGGGAGGGCGAGCAGCAGCGCGGTCGGCAGCAGCAGGGTGCGGGGCGCGACGAGCCAGGCCCGGTCGAAGCGCAGGCGCTCGCCGCGGGCGTGGTGCACCACGCCCTTGCCCCAGTGCGAGGTGGCCGGTGCGCCGCCGGTCTCCTCCACCACCTCGCCGATGGCCGGCCCGGCGCCGCCGAGGACGGCGCCGGGGCCGGAGTCGTCACCGGTGGCGAAGGCGGTGCCGCAGGAGGCGCACCGCCGGGTGCCCTCCGGTGAGCCCGCCCCGCAGACCATGCAGATCGCCATGCCGTCCCGCCCCCGCCCCGTAGCCCTGTGGTTCACCGGAAGGGCTGTTATATCCCATGGGGCCGCGGGGGCTGTCGGACGCTCAGGCCTCGGTGCGCTTCGGCACCTCCGGGACGGCGAGCAGCGGCAGCCTGAGCGCGCCGAAGGCGTTCTCGGGGACGGCGGGCCGCTCCGGCGCGACCGACCGGACGCGGCGGTAGTCCTCGCCCTGGGCGGGGCGCGGGTCGGCCTCGCCGCGGTTGGGCCACATCGACATGGCGCGCTCGGCCTGGGCGGTGATGGTCAGTGAGGGGTTGACGCCGAGGTTGGCGGAGACCGCGGAGCCGTCCACCACGCTGATCCCGGGGTAGCCGTAGAGGCGGTGGTAGGGGTCGACGACGCCGGTCTCGGCGCTGTCGCCGATCGGGCAGCCGCCGAGGAAGTGCGCGGTCATCGGGATGTCGAAGATCTCGCCGACGGTGGAGCCGGGGAAGCCGTTGATCGACTCGGCGAGCGCCTTGGCGCCCTCCTCGGCGGCCGGGATCCAGGTCGGGTTGGGTGCGCCGTGGCCCTGGCGGGAGGTCAGCTTGCCCTTGCCGGTGCCGGACTTCTTCAGCGAGACGGTGAGCGAGTTGTCCAGCGACTGCATCACCAGGCCGATGATGATCTTCTCGGACCAGCGGTGCTGGTTCATCGACTGGGCGAAGATCCACGGGTGGCGGGCGGCGGTCAGCGCGTACCGCAGCCAGCGCGGGCCGCGCCCGGCGCCGGGGACCTGCTGGATGGAGAGCGCGCCCATCGCGTTGGAGCCCTTGCCGTAGCGGACCGGCTCGATGTGGGTGTTCGCGTCCGGGTGGATGGACGAGGTGATGGCGACGCCCTTGGTGAAGTCGACCCGCTCCCCGTACCGCCGGTCGGTGGTCTGCGCGCCGACCAGCGCCTCGGAGTTGGTGCGGGTCAGCTCGCCGAGCCGGCCGGAGATCGCGGGCAGGTGGCCGCCCTCGCGCATCCGGTGCAGCAGGGTCTGGGTGCCGTAGGTGCCGGCCGCGACCACCACCCGGGCGGCGGTGATGGTGCGGGCGCCGGCCTTCTTCGGGTCCTTCGAGCGCGAGTCGGTGCGCCGTACGTCCACGGCGTAGCCCTCGCCGTGCGGGCGCAGCCGGGCGACGGTGGTCAGCGGGTGGATCTCGGCGCCGTTCCGCTCGGCGAGGTGGAGGTAGTTCTCGGTGAGCATGTTCTTGGCGCCGTGCCGGCAGCCGGTCATGCACTCGCCGCACTCCACGCAGGCCTTGCGGCTGGGGCCGGCGCCGCCGAAGTACGGGTCGGGGACCTCGGCGCCGGGGGTGGTCTTGGAGTCGCCGTCGGAGTCCTGGCCGTCGCCGAAGAAGACGCCGACCGGGGCCATGTGGAAGGTGTCCCCGCAGCCCATCTTCTCGGCGGCCTCCTTGAGGTGGACGTCCGAGGGGGTCAGCGTCGGGTTGAGCCGCACGCCCAGCATCCGCTGCGCCTGGTCGTAGAAGGGCGCGAGCTCCTCCTGCCAGTCGGTGATGTGCGCCCACTGGCGGTCCTCGAAGAACGGCTTCGGCGGGACGTACAGGGTGTTGGCGTAGTTGAGCGACCCGCCGCCGACGCCGGCGCCGGCCAGGATCAGCACGTTGCGCAGCAGGTGGATCCGCTGGATGCCGTAGAGGCCCAGGGCCGGGGCCCACAGGTAGTTCCTGGTGTCCCAGGAGTTCTTCGGCAGCTCGTCGCGGCCGAAGCGGCGCCCGGCCTCCAGGACCGCGACCCGGTAGCCCTTCTCGGTGAGCCGCAGCGCGGAGACCGCGCCGCCGAATCCCGAGCCGACCACGACCACGTCGTAGTCGAAACCGCTGTCCGTCATGACCGACTCCTGCTTCTGGGTGTGGTGGTCGTTCACTTGAGCCGGAACGCCTTCATGGCCTTCAGGCCGGTGGTGAAGAGCCGGGCGAACGCCTCGTCGTCCAGGCCCATGGAGGGGCCGATCGGCAGGATCCGCTGCACGGCCACGGTCTGCGCCTCGGTGTAGCGCAGGATGCCCTCGGAGCCGTGCCGCCGGCCGAGGCCGGACTCGCCCATGCCGCCCATCGGCGAGGCGACCGAGCCGTAGGCGGCCGCGTACGCCTCGTTGACGTTGACCGTGCCGGTGCGCAGCCGGGCCGCGACCGCCCGGCCGCGCCGGGTGTCCCTGGTCCAGACGCTGGAGTTCAGGCCGTACGGGGTGGCGTTGGCGGCGGCGACCGCCTCGTCGTCGGTGTCGAAGCGGTAGATCGAGACGACCGGGCCGAAGGTCTCCTCGGCGCAGACCGCCATCTGGGGGGTGACGCCGTCGAGGATGGTCGGCTCGTAGAACAGCGGGCCGAGGTCGGGGCGGGCGCGGCCGCCGGCCAGCACGGTGGCGCCGGCCTTGACCGCCTCCTCGACGTGCCGGCCGACCGTCTCCAGCTGGCGCGGGGAGACCAGCGAGCCCATGTCGGCGCCGTACGCCAGGCCGCCGCCGAGCCGCAGCGCGGCGGTGCGGGCGGCGAACCGGGCCAGGAAGTCCTCGGCGACCGAGCGGTGCACGTACAGCCGCTCGATCGAGATGCACAGCTGGCCGGCGGAGGAGAAGCAGGCCCGGACGGCGCCCTCGGCGGCCCTGTCCAGGTCGGCGTCGGCCAGCACCAGCATGGCGTTCTTGCCGCCGAGCTCCAGGGAGGCGCCGACCAGCCGGGCGGCGGCCTTCTGGGCGACCTCGCGGCCGGTGCGGGTGGAGCCGGTGAAGGCCACGTAGTCGGCCCGGTCGACCACCTCGGGGCCGACCACCGGGCCGTCGCCGAGCACGATCTGCCAGATCTCGGCGGGCAGCCCGGCCTCGACGAACAGCTCGCGGGCCCACAGCGCGGTGAGCGCGGTCTGGGTGTCCGGCTTGTTGACCACCGCGTTGCCGGCCACGAAGGCGGGCAGCGCGTCGCCGACCGACAGCTCGAAGGGGTAGTTCCACGGCGAGATCTGGCCGACCACGCCCTTGGGGCGGCGCGCCTCGACGGCACTGGTCAGGCCGGGCACCGCGCCGCCGCGGCGGCGGTCGCGCAGGTAGGAGGCGGCCTTGCGGCCGTAGTGGCGGGCGGCCGAGGCGACCGCCATCACCTCCTCGAAGGCGTGCAGCCGGGCCTTGCCGGTCTCGGCCTGGATCAGGTCCAGCACCTCGTCCTGCCGCTTCAGCAGCAGGTCGTGGAAGCGCAGCAGCACCGCGGCCCGCCGGCGCACCGGCAGCGCCGCCCAGGCCGGCTGCGCCGCCCGGGCCTGCCGGAAGGCCCGCTCGACGTCGACCGGCCCGGAGAGCGGCAGCTCGGCCAGCTTCTCGCCGGTCAGCGGGGCGATGGTGTCGGCGGTACCGGCGCTGCCGTCCGCGGTGACGCCCCGGGCCAGCCGGGCGATCACGGCGGGCGTGACCGCCGCGCCGACCGTGCGCCCGCCGCCGGGGGCCGCGGGGTTGCGCCCGGCCGTGCCGGCGGCGGGGGCCTGTGCGTCTGCCGAGATGTCCGTCATGGCGGACACCCTAGGCGCTCCGCGCGCCGTTGTGTACCCGTCGGTAACAGGAAATGCTCTGTGTCGGAGTTACCTCAGCGGGTGGGCGCGAAACTGTTGAGGACGGTGGTGAAGCGGCGCTGCAGCGCCGTCCAGTCCTTCTCCGGACCGGAGATGTACACCGCGTACGAGGTGCCGTCGGTGTCCCGGAACTCCGCCTCCTTCGCCCGCCGGCGCGAGCCGTCCTTCGCGGTGTACGAGAACTCCCACACCGCGCCCTCCCGGTCGTTGATCCGGGCGGCGGACATGCTCAGCGACTGGTAGTCCTTGAGGCTCTTGCTGACCGCCGTCTCCATCTCCTTGAAGTGCTCGCGCGGGGTCAGCGGCTGCCCGACCGTCACCGCGAACTGCAGGTAGTGCACCTTGGCGTCCGGGCTGTAGTAGACCTGCCCGTTCTCCTCGGTGCGCAGCCACTGCTGGTCGGTGGGCAGCAGGAAGCGGAAACCCTCGACGTCGTCCCGCCAGGTCCAGCCGGCCGGCGCCGGGTCGCCCGACGCGATCGGGTCCACCGCGGTCACCGACGGGTTCGGGTCGCCGCCCGGGCCCTCGGCGCGGTTCTGCAGCACCGCCCAGGCGCCGCCGCCCGCGACCAGGGCCAGCACCAGCGCGCCGCCCAGCAGCACCGGCAGCCGGCGCCGACGACGGGCCGGACGCGGGCCCACCGCGGGGACCTGCTCGGTCGGCGCGCCCGGCAGGGCGGCCGCGGTCGCGCCGGGAGCCCCGGGACCTGCGGGAACACCGGGAGCACCGGGAGCACCGGGAGCACCGGGGACACCGGGAACACCGGGGACGGCCGGGACGGCGGGTGCGGTGGCGGCGGTGGGCGAGGCCGCCCCGTCCGCCGCGGGTCCGGCGGCCGGCGGGTCGACCCGGTCCACCACCGGCACGTACTGGGTGGGCACCCGGGACGGCTCCGCCGGGCCCGGCCCGGACGCCCGGATGCCCAGCGTCGCCCCGGCCGCGACCTCGCGCAGCATCCGCAGCGCCTCGTCCGCGCCCGGCCGCCCGGCCGGGTCCTTGCCCATCAGTGCGGCCAGCACCGGCGCCAGCGCGCCCGCCCGGTGCGACTCCGGCAGCGGCTCGTCGACCACCGCCGCGAGGGTGCCCAGCGGCGTGTCCCGGCGGAACGGGGACGTCCCCTCCACCGCGGTGTACAGCGTCGCGCCGAGCGCCCACAGGTCCGAGGCCGGGCCCGGCCGGTGGCCCTGGGCCCGCTCCGGCGCGAGGTAGTCCGGGGAGCCGACCAGATCGCCCGGCCGGGTCAGCTCGATGCCCGCGCCCTCGAACTTGGCGATGCCGAAGTCCAGCAGCACCACCCGCCCGGTGCCGTGCTCCAGCAGCACATTGGCCGGCTTCACGTCCCGGTGCAGCACACCGAGCTGGTGCCCCCGGTGCAGCGCGGCCAGCACCTGCACCCCGACCTCGGCGGCCTCGCGCGGACTCAGCGCGCCGTCCTCGGAGACCACGGCGGACAGCGGGCGGCCGTCCACCAGCTCCATCACGATCCACGGGCGGCCGTCCTGCTCCACCACGTCGTGGATGGTGATCACCCCCGGATGCTTGATCCGCGCGGCGGCTCTCGCCTCGCGCTTCATCCGGGACTGGAGGATCTCCAGGTCCTCCTCCGACAGGTGGCTGACGGTCAGCTCCTTGACCGCCACCTCCCGGTCCAGCATCTCGTCCCGAGCCCGCCAGACGGTCCCCATCCCGCCCCGGCCCAGCCGCTCCCCCAACGCGTACCGGCCCGCGAGCACCCGGCCCGTCGACTGGTCCTGAAAACCCATCTGGCGACCGCTCCCCCTCATCACCCCGCCGCCGCTCCGGCGGAGGGCCGGTGCACCGCAGTCACCGCAACGTCTCTTTCCGGGCCCAGCCTATGCGGCACATCACACGCCCGTACGGTCGCCCCGGCCCGTCCCGCAACCGTGGCCGCGGCGCGACCGCGCCCGGCTCAGCCCGCGAACGCCACCACTGCCGCCAGCGCCGCGACCAGCGCCAGCACCACCCCGCCCACCAGCAGCGGGCCGAGCAGCGCCGGCGGCACCCGCGGCGGCCGCCGGAGCTCCACCTCGGCGCGGTGCTCCGCACCCTGACGATCCGTCCGCCGCACAGCCCGGGCCCCGCGCGGCCGGGGCACCAGCGGACCGGCCGGCGGCCGCAGCACCGGCAGCAGCGGCGCCGGCACCGCCCCCGCGCCGAACGGCTCGGGCGCACCCGCCAGCACCGTCCGCAGCTCCTGCCGCACCGCCGCCGCGTCCGGCCGCAGCCCCGCCTCCGGCTGCAGCAGCCGCTCGACCAGCGGCCGCAGCACCCCGCAGCCGTCCGCCGGACGGAACCGGCCGTCGCGCACCGCGCCGAGCAGCGTCGGCAGGTCCTGCTCCGGGTAGGGCCCGTACCCGGACAGCAGCCGGTACAGCAGCACCCCGAGCGCCCAGCAGTCGGCCGGCGCGCCCGCGTCGATCGGCCACCGCTCCGCCCGCGCCCCCACCAGCAGCGCCCGGGCCTCGTACACCCGGCGCGGCACCGGGCCGCCGACCGCCTGGCAGAGCTCCTCCTCCGCGGCGCCGCGCAGCAGCCCGCCGAGCACCGCCGCGCCGTCCTCGCACACCACCACCGCCTCGGCGGTCAGGTTGCCGTGCGTCAGACCGGTGCGGTGCAGCGCCTCCAGCGCGCCCGCCAGGTCCGCGGCGATCTCCGCCACCCGGTACGGGGAGACCGGCCCGTTGCCGGCCAGCCGGGAGAGCGGCTCACCCGGCAGCCGCTCCTCCGCGACCCACAGCAGCCCGCCCTCGGGCACCGCCCCCAGGCCGCGCAGCAGTCGCGGATGGTCCGGCGCGGCCGCGGCCACCGCGGCCACCCGCTCGGCCACCCGAGGCCCCTGGCCGGGCTGCTCCTCCATCTCGGGCCGCAGCGGGTCGAGGAACTCGGGGAGCTCCAGCGCGGACAGCGTCACCAGCGCGCCGCCCACCGCGTCCCGCGCGGGGACGCCCGCCGACGGGTGCGCCGGCACCTCGGCCGGACGGTCCGTCACCCGGTACCGCCCGCCCACCACCTGCCCCGGGACCGCTCGCATTCCCATCCCTCCCCGCCGCCCTCTCGGGCCAGGGTACGGCGCCCGCCGCCGAAACGGCCGCCGTCCGCCGCCGTACCGCCGCGCCCGCACCCCTCGGGCCGGCCGCGCCGGCGCTACGGCGCCGGTTCGAAGGTGTCGTACGAGACCTGCCGCGCCTGCGAGTTGGCCGGCAGGCTCCAGTCCGACTCGGGCATGGTCCAGTAGATCGCGTAACCGTACTTGCCGCCGCCGGTCACGAAGCCCCGGTTGAGCGAGTGCTGGGTGGCGCCGCTCTTGCCGGAGTACGTCCACTCCCAGTCGGCCGCGTTGGTCCAGGTCCGGAAGGTCATGCCCTCGACCCGGACCCGCCGGTAGTTGCTGAAGTTGGCCGACCGGTCGGAGTCCTGCCAGTCCTTCAGGGCGCTGCCGCCCGCCGGGCTCCGCCAGTCGATCACCAGGCGCACGCCGCGGCCCTCGAAACGCCGGCTGGTCTCGTCGTAGTCCGGACCCTTGTCCGCGAGCCAGTCCGGCAGGGCTATGGAGAAGCCCGAGGCGTCCTTGAAGGTGGCGAACCCGGCCGGCAGCGTGCCGCCCGCCGAGGTGCCCCCGGACGCCGCCCCGCCGCCCTGCGACGAGCCACCGCCCTGCGGCGAGGCCGCCGGGGCCGGGGTCGAGGCCGCCGGGCTCGCCGGGGCGCCCGGGGTGCCCGAGGCGCCCGTCCCACCGGTACCGGCGGTACCGGCGGCCGACGCCTGGGCCGAGGCCGAGGCCGGCGCGCCGTCGGCGGAGGTCCTGCCGTCCGGATCGCCGTCCCCCAGCAGCGCGACCAGCCCGGCGACCAGCGCCAGGACCGCGACCAGGGCCGCGCCGGCGAGCAGCGCGGTCCGCCGCCGGTCCGCGGTCAGCCGGACGCCGACCGCGGCGAACAGGCCGGTCTCCGCCTCGGCGGGCTCCACCACGGCGTTCGCCGCGCCGGGCGCGCCGACGCCGGCCGCCGGAGCGGGCGCGCCGCTCACGACGTCCGCGCCGTGCGGAACGCCCGCACCGCCCGCACCGCCCGCCGCGGCCACCGCACCGCCGGCGGCGCTCCCGCCCCGGACCGCGCCCGGAGCACGCCGGACGCTCACGCCCCGCGAGGCGGTCGCGGGCCGCGCAGCGCCCTGCGGGGCGCGGGAGGCCTGCTCGGCACCGGCCTTCGCCGCGCCGTCGGCCTTCGCCTTCGCAGCCGACCCGGACGCCGCCGCCCCGGCCGCGGCCGCCACCGGGGCCGGCACCGCCTGCTGCGTGGTCGCCTCCGCGCGGGCCGCGCCGTCCGCGACGATCCGCTTGAGCATCGCCCGGGTGGCCGCCGCGTCGAGGCGCTCGGCCGGGTCCTTGGCCAGCAGGCCCTCGATCACCGGTGCCAGCGGGCCGGCGTTCGCCGGCGTCTCCAGCTCCTCGGTCATCACGGCGGTCAGCGTGGCCAGCGCGGAGCCGCGGTCGTACGGCGGCTTGCCCTCGACCATCGCGTACAGCGTGCCGCCGAGCGACCAGAGGTCGGCGGGCGGGCCGGGCTTCTGGCCGCGCGCCCGCTCGGGCGAGATGTAGGAGGGGGCGCCGACCAGCATGCCGGTGGAGGTGATCGAGGTGTCGCCCTCGACGCTGGCGATGCCGAAGTCGGTGAGGACCACCCGCCCGTCCTCGCCGATCAGCACGTTGGACGGCTTCACGTCGCGGTGCAGCACGCCCTGGGCGTGCGCGGCGCCGAGCACGCCCAGCAGGTCGAGCGCGATCTCCGCGGCCCGGACCGGCGTGAGGGTGCCGTCGTCCTTGATCACCTCGGCGAGCGAGCGGGACTCCACCAGCTCCATCACGATCCAGGGCCGCTCGTCCTCCTCGACCACGTCGAAGACGGTGACGGCGGCGGTGTGCCGGATCCGGGCGGTGGCCTTGGCCTCGCGCAGCGTGCGGACGATCAGGCGGTGCTTCTCGTCCTCGTCGACGGCGCCGGTCATCCGCAGTTCCTTGACCGCGACGATCCGGCCGAGCATCTCGTCCTCGGCCCGCCAGACGGTGCCCATGCCGCCCCGGCCGAGCACGTCGTTGAGCCGGTAGCGCCCCGCCAACAGACGGCCGGTGGACTTCTGCGGCTGCGTCATCGGTGCGCTCTCCCCCGTGTGTTACCGGCCAGAGGTTCCATCATCCCCTGTCCGGGCACCCGCTGGCCAACCGGCCCCACCCTTCGCCGCCGCCCGGCCCGCCCGGGCGGGGAAATACGAGGGGCCCCCGCCGGCGGCGGGGGCCCGAATCGTCAACTGACGGATCGTCAGCGGTGGTTGAGCGCCGGGTTGACGGTCACCTCGACCCGCTGGAACTCCTTCAGCTCGGTGTAGCCGGTGGTCGCCATGGCCCGGCGCAGCGCGCCGAACAGGTTCATGGTGCCGTCCGGGGTGTGCGACGGGCCGGTGAGGATCTCCTCGGTGGTGCCGACGGTGCCGAGGTCCACGCGCTTGCCGCGCGGCAGCTCTTCGTGGACCGCCTCCATGCCCCAGTGGTAGCCCTTGCCGGGCGCGTCGGTGGCCCGGGCCAGCGCGGCACCGATCATCACCGCGTCCGCGCCGCAGGCGACGGCCTTCGGGATGTCGCCGCTGTAGCCCACGCCGCCGTCCGCGATGACGTGCACGTAGCGGCCGCCGGACTCGTCCATGTAGTCGCGGCGGGCGGC
Source organism: Kitasatospora sp. NPDC048365 (assembly GCF_043200835.1). Taxonomy (NCBI): domain Bacteria; kingdom Bacillati; phylum Actinomycetota; class Actinomycetes; order Kitasatosporales; family Streptomycetaceae; genus Kitasatospora; species Kitasatospora sp. NPDC048365. Next base: position 159,417 of record NZ_JBICYJ010000004.1, on the reverse strand, counting down.
GGCCACGTCGGCCACCGCGGTCGCCATCGGCACCTGGATGCCCAGCACGCCCCGGGTGGTGTGCGCGGCGCCGCCGCCGAAGCCGACCAGCACGCCGGCCGCGCCGGTGCGCATCAGGTGCAGCGCGGCGGTGTACGTGGCGCAGCCGCCGACGATCACCGGCACGTCGAGCTCGTAGATGAACTGCTTGAGGTTGAGCGGCTCGGCCGCGCCGGAGACGTGCTCGGCGGAGACCGTGGTGCCGCGGATGACGAAGACGTCCACCCCGGCGTCGACGACGGCCTTGGAGAACTCGGCGGTGCGCTGCGGCGAGAGCGCGGCGGCGGTGACCACGCCGGAGTCGCGGACCTGCTTGATCCGCTCCTTGATCAGCTCGGCCTTGATCGGCTCGGCGTAGATCTCCTGCAGGCGACGGGTGGCGGCCACCTCGTCGGAGATCGAGGCGATCTCGTCGAACAGCGGCTGCGGGTCCTCGTAGCGGGTCCACAGGCCCTCGAGGTTCAGCACGCCGAGGCCGCCGAGCTGGCCGATGGCGATCGCCTGGGCGGGCGAGACCACGCTGTCCATCGGGGCCGCGAGGAACGGCAGCTCGAAGCGGTAGGCGTCGATCTGCCAGGCGATCGAGACCTCCTTCGGGTCCCGGGTACGGCGGCTGGGGACGACGGCGATGTCGTCGAAGGCGTACGCCCGTCGGCCGCGCTTGCCTCGCCCGATCTCGATCTCAGTCACTTCGAGCCCTTCTGCAGCTTTCATCTCCCGACCGGGTCACCCCGGCCGCCCACCAGTATCCCGCACCGTCCGGCCCCCTGCCGCGCCCGGCCGAGTGGCGGACGCTTAGGGTTCGCCCATGTTCGCTGCTCTCACCGACGCGTTTCCCGTCACGGCACGGGAAGCGCGGCCCGGGGACCTGTCCGGGTACCCCGATCCCGTCCGCCGCGTGCTCGGCCCGATGGGCGGGACGACCCTGGCCGACGGCCTGTACCGGTTCCACACCGCCGACAGCGCCGCCTCGGCGAACGCCGCCTGCGCCGAGCTGGTCCCGGGCTTCGCCGAGCGGTACGGGGTGTTCGCCTTCGACTGGCTGGGCCGCGAGTTCGCGGTGAACACCGAGGACGGCACGGTGGCCGCGGTGGACTTCGGCTCGGACGAGTTCCTGGAGAGCGAGCTGAGCCTGGACGAGTGGCACGACGTGGTCGCCGCCGAGGCCGACGACCTGCTGCTGCTCGCCCAGTACCTGGAGTGGCGCGCCGCCAACCCGCAGACCGGCCCGCTCGCCTTCGACCAGGTGGTGTGCCACCGCCACCCGCTCTTCCTGGGCGGCGCGGACGAGGTGGACAACCTGGAGCTGAGCGACAAGGACGTGCACCGCACCCTGTTCACCCAGATCGCCGTCCAGGTCCGCGACCTCCCCCCGGGCACCCCGATCCACCTGGACCTGGGCTAGCGCACGCGAAGGGGCGCGGGGTGGAACCCCGCGCCCCCTCGAAGGTCGTACCGTCAGCGGCTGGTGTAGTTCGGCGCCTCGACGGTCATCTGGATGTCGTGCGGGTGGCTCTCCTTGAGGCCGGCGGAGGTGATCCGCACGAACCGGCCCTTGGACTCCATCTCGGCGACGGTGGCGGCGCCCACGTAGCCCATGGTCTGGCGGAGGCCGCCGACCAGCTGGTAGAGCACCGCGGAGAGCGGGCCGCGGTAGGGGACCTGGCCCTCGATGCCCTCGGCGATCAGCTTCTCGTCGGAGGAGACGTCGGCCTGGAAGTAGCGGTCCTTGGAGAAGGACCTCGCCTGGCCGCGGGACTGCATGGCGCCCAGCGAGCCCATGCCGCGGTAGGACTTGAACTGCTTGCCGTTGATGAACAGCAGCTCGCCCGGCGACTCCTCGCAGCCGGCCAGCAGCGAGCCGAGCATCACGGTGTCGGCACCGGCGGCCAGCGCCTTGCCGATGTCGCCGGAGTACTGCAGGCCGCCGTCGCCGATCACCGGCACGCCGGCCGCCTGGCAGGCGAGCGCGGCCTCGTAGATCGCGGTGACCTGCGGGACGCCGATGCCGGCGACCACGCGGGTGGTGCAGATGGAGCCCGGGCCGACACCGACCTTGACGCCGTCCACGCCGGCGTCGATCAGCGCCTGGGCGCCGTCACGGGTGGCGACGTTGCCGCCGACCACGTCGACGCCGACCGCGGCCTTGATCTTGGCGATCCAGGCCAGCGCGTTGTGCGAGTGGCCGTGCGAGGTGTCGACGACCAGGAAGTCCACGCCGGCGCCGACCAGGGCCTGGGCCCGGTCGAAGGCCTCGGCGGAGGCGCCCACGGCGGCGCCGACCAGCAGACGGCCCTCGGCGTCCTTGGCGGCGTTCGGGTACTTCTCGGCCTTGACGAAGTCCTTGACGGTGATCAGGCCCTTGATCCGGCCCTCGTCGTCGACCAGCGGCAGCTTCTCGATCTTGTGGCGGCGCAGCAGCGCCATCGCGTCCTCGCCGGAGATCCCGACCTTGCCGGTGATCAGCGGCATCGGCGTCATGATCTCGGAGACCCGGCGGCTGCGGTCACTCTCGAAGGCCATGTCACGGTTGGTGACGATGCCCAGCAGCTTGCCGTCGGGCGAGGCGACCGGCACGCCGGAGATCCGGAAGCGGGCGCACAGCGCGTCCGCCTCGGCCAGGGTGGCCTCCGGGCCGACGGTGATCGGGTCGGTGACCATGCCGGACTCGGAGCGCTTCACCAGGTCGACCTGGTTGACCTGGTCCTCGATCGACAGGTTGCGGTGCAGCACGCCGACGCCGCCCTGACGGGCCATCGCGATCGCCATCCGCGACTCGGTGACCTTGTCCATCGCCGCGGACAGCAGGGGGATGTTGACCCGCACGTTGCGCGAGACCCGCGAGGAGGTGTCGACCTGGTTGGGGAGCACCTCGGAGGCCCCGGGCAGCAGCAGGACGTCGTCGTACGTGAGTCCGAGCATCGCGAACTTCTCGGGTACGCCTGCGGCGTTGTAAGACATGTGAAGGGGACCTTCCGTGGCGGGCCGTCGATCTCTGTCGCGCCCAGCGAGGGTTTCCGGGCACGTCTCTCTGCTGGGTGGACGGCCGCGGTCGCGGCGACCACCCGCGCGCACCGGCATCGGCCTCGGCCGCCAAGACGCCCGGTGTTTGGAGGAACCTCCGAGGGAACCCCGCTCACACCCACGAAACTTTGGCGACCCGACCAGGCGCCGATACCCCATGGTACTGGTGTCCGGGGGTGTCCCCGTCGCGCCTTCTTGACAACACCGGAGCTACGAGGACTCTTCCGCGAGCGCGCGGAGCCGGCTCAGCGCCCGGTGCTGGGCCACCCGGACGGCGCCCGGCGACATCCCCAGCACCTCACCGGTCTCCTCGGCCGACAGCCCGTCCGCCACCCGCAGCAGCACCAGCTCGCGCTGGCGGGCCGGCAGGTTGGACAGCAGCTCCTTGATCCAGGCGGCGTCGCTGCTCAGCAGCGCCCGCTCCTCCGGGCCGAGCGACTCGTCCGGCGTCTCCGGCAGGTCGTCCGGCGGGATCACCGTCGAGCCGGGCCCGCGCATCGCGGCCCGCTGCAGATCGGCGACCTTGTGCGCGGCGATCCCGTACACGAAGGCCTCGAAGGGACGCCCGGTGTCGCGGTAGCGCGGCAGCGCCACGAACACCGCGACGCAGACCTCCTGCGCGACGTCGTCCACGTGGTGCCTCGCGTTGCCGGGCAGCCGGACCAGCCGGCCCCGGCAGTAGCGCAGCGCCAGCGGGAGGACGTAGCCCAGCAGCGCCTCGATCGCCGGGCCCTCGCCGCGCACCGCGGCCGCGACCAGTTCGGCGATCTCCGGCGAGGTGGAGCCGGCCGGCTGCTTGGCACGACGGTCCGACGCGTACGACGGATCGGCGGCCGGGCCCTCGGGCTCGGGCCGGGCCGGCTCGGGCTGAGCCGCACTCGGGGCGGCTGCCTCGTCGTCGCGCATCGGTCCATGGTGCCTGCTCGGCGCGGAAAACGCGGCACCGCGTCCGGACTTGTGCATCGGAACGTTATGCGTCGCCGCGTGCACCGTGCCGCCTCCCCTGCCTGTCCGCTGGTCCCCGAGGTGCTCCACTCCTCCATGGTGCAGCCTCGGGACCGCAACGTCACACGTCCGCGCTCAGCGGACGAGGCCCCAGCGGAAGCCGAGCGCCACCGCGTGCGCGCGGTCCGAGGCGCCGAGCTTCTTGAACAGCCGCCGGGCGTGGGTCTTCACGGTGTCCTCGGAGAGGAACAGCTCGCGACCGATCTCGGCGTTGCTGCGCCCGTGGCTCATGCCCTCCAGCACCTGGATCTCACGCGCCGTCAGCGTCGGCGCGGCACCCATGTCGGGGCTGCGCAGCCGGCGCGGCGCGAGCCGCCAGGTCGGGTCGGCGAGCGCCTGGGTCACGGTGGCCCGCAGTTCGGCGCGCGAGGCGTCCTTGTGCAGGTACCCGCGGGCGCCGGCGGCGACCGCGAGCGCCACGCCGTCCAGGTCCTCGGCGACGGTGAGCATGATGATGCGGGCGCCCGGGTCGGCCGAGAGCAGTCGGCGGACCGTCTCCACCCCGCCGAGGCCGGGCATCCGGACATCCATCAGAACGAGATCGGAGCGGTCGGCCACCCAGCGGCGGAGGACCTCCTCACCGTTCGTCGCAGTGGTCACCCGGTCGACGCCGGGCACGGTCGCGACCGCTCGGCGAAGCGCCTCCCGGGCGAGCGGGGAATCGTCGCAGACGAGTACGGATGTCATGACCGTCGTCCTCCGCAGCTGATCCGCGTCACGTTGAGCCTCCTGGCTGGTACGAACCTCTCCGACACGGCCGGCCGACGACGGACCCCGGAATTGATCGCCGATGCCACCGCGATCGTTCCCGGGCTCCCACGCCCGCTAACCGCCTCCGCACATCCAACGACCGTCACCCGAATGAGTTACGGCCTTCAGGGCCATCTCCACCACTGTACGTGGCCAACCCATCACGGATCAGGCACCTCGCGGTGCACACGCCGCACTTTTGTGCTGCTCGTGCGCGGTACCCGCGTCCTGCGCGCCGCCCGACGGCCTTCCACGCCCGGCGCGCCACCCGGTTGTCGCAGCGCGCCCGTCCAAACCTATTGCCCCGTTTGTCCGTTTTTATAGCTTCTGTGGGGTCATTGACTGTTGTGTCGGTCTGTGGGTGACTTGTCCTGTTGGTTGGCGTAAGTCATATTTCCAGGTGTCCCTACCGGCCCCGTGCAGCCTCGCCGCACCATCCTCGCCGAGCTGTCAGGTCCCGAGTCCTCGAAGGGTATGAGCCATGGCAGATTTCTCCCGCCTCCCCGGCCCCAACGCCGACCTGTGGGACTGGCAGCTGTCCGCCGCCTGCCGCGGCGTGGACAGCTCGCTCTTCTTCCACCCGGAGGGCGAACGCGGGGCCGCCCGGAGCTCGCGCGAGGCGAGCGCCAAAGAGGTGTGCATGCGCTGCCCGGTACGCGCCCAGTGCGCCGCCCACGCCCTGGCGGTGCGCGAGCCCTACGGCGTCTGGGGCGGACTGACCGAGGACGAGCGCGAGGAGCTGCTGGGCCGCGCCCGCAACCGGCTGGCCGAGGTGCCGCTGGCCATGCCGAGCACCATCCGGCGCTGACCTCGCCGAACGGGCCGGGCGGCGCTCAGTGCGGGGCCGCCGCCGCCTCCAGCTGATCCAGCATCAGCGCCACCGCCGGAACCTCCGCCAGGTCCGGCAGGGTCAACGCCACCACCTGTCGCCGGGCCGGCCCGCCGATCGCCGCCCGCACCGGCACCGCGACCACCCCGGTGTGGCGCACCGACTCCAGCGCCAGCCCCGGCAGCACCGCCACCCCCAGCCCGGCCGCCACCAGGCCGACCACGGCGGGGTAGTCGTCGGTCGCGAAGTCGATCCGGGGCTCGAAGCCGGCGTCCGCGCACAGCTCCACCAGGTGTCCCCGGCACTGCGGGCAGCCCGCGATCCACTGCTCGCCGGAGAGCTCCGCCAGTTCCACCGGGCGGTCGGCGTCGCGGTCCGCCAGCGGGTGGCCCTCCGGCACCACGCCCACCAGCGGGTCGTCGAGCAGGGGGCGCACCACCAGGTCCGACCAGTCGTTCGCCGCCGCCGAGGCGGCCGCCTCCAGCGCCGCCTCGGCCCGCGCCTCGCGCGGCGTGGCGTGCGGCGACGGGCGGAACGCGGCGCCGCCCTGCGAGTCCGGGTACCGGAACGCCAGCGCCACCTCGCACTCGCCGCCGCGCAGCATCGTCAGCGACTCCGGCGGCTCCGCCTCCACCAGCGACACGCGCACCCCCGGACGGGCGGCACGCAACCGGGCGACGGAACGCGGCACCAGGGTGGAACTCGCGGTCGGGAACGACACCAACCGCACCCGTCCGGCCCGCAGCCCGGCGATCGCCGCGACCTCCTCCTCGGCGGCGGACAGGCCCGCGAGGATCCCCGTGGCGTGCTTCAGCAGCACCCGGCCGGCCTCGCTCAGCTGCATGCCCTTGCCGGAGCGCACCACCAGCGGGGTGGCCACCGACTTCTCCAGCGCCTTCATCTGCTGGCTCACCGCCGGCTGGGTGCAGCCCAGCTCCCGGGCGGCGGCGGAGTAGGAGCCGGTCCTGGAGACGGCACGCAGGACACGCAGATGGCGGGCTTCGATCACGGGGTCAACGATACGGAAAGCGCCAGGGGCGCGAGGAGTGGTTCCTCGCGCCCCTGGTCAGCTGTTCAGCCGTGCCGCGTGCCTCAGTGGCTGTGGCCGTGGCCGCCGTGCGAGTGGCCGTGACCGTTGTCGGCCTCCTCCTCCTTCTTCTCCACCACGAGGGTCTCGGTGGTGAGCAGCAGGGAGGCGATGGAGGCGGCGTTCTCCAGGGCGGAGCGGGTGACCTTGACCGGGTCGATGACGCCGGCCTTCAGCAGGTCGCCGTACTCGCCGGTGGCGGCGTTGAAGCCGTGGCCGGCCTCCAGCTCCGCGACCTTGTGGGTGATGACGTAGCCCTCGAGGCCGGCGTTCTGGGCGATCCAGCGCAGCGGCTCGGCGAGCGCCTTGCGGACGACCGCGACACCGGTCGCCTCGTCGCCGGTCAGGCCGAGGCCGTCGTTCAGCACCTTCTGGGCGTGCACCAGGGAGGCGCCACCACCGGCGACGATGCCCTCCTCGACCGCGGCGCGGGTCGCGGAGATGGCGTCCTCCAGGCGGTGCTTGCGCTCCTTGAGCTCGACCTCGGTGGCCGCGCCGACCTTGATGACGCAGACGCCGCCGGCCAGCTTGGCCAGGCGCTCCTGCAGCTTCTCGCGGTCCCAGTCCGAGTCGGTGTTGGCGATCTCAGCCTTGATCTGGTTGACCCGGCCGGCCACCTCGTCGGGGGCGCCGGCGCCGTCGACGACGATGGTCTCGTCCTTGGTGACGGTCACGCGGCGGGCGGTGCCGAGCACCTCCAGGCCGACCTGGTCGAGCTTGAGGCCGACCTCCTCGGAGACGACCTGGCCGCCGGTGAGGGTGGCGAGGTCGCCGAGGATGGCCTTGCGGCGGTCGCCGAAGCCCGGGGCCTTGACGGCCACCGCGTTGAAGGTGCCGCGGATCTTGTTGACCACCAGGGTGGAGAGCGCCTCGCCGTCCACGTCCTCGGCGATGATCAGCAGCGGCTTGGAGGCGCCGGCCTGCAGGACCTTCTCCAGCAGCGGCAGGAGCTCCTGGATGGAGGAGATCTTGCCCTGGTTGATCAGGATGTACGGGTCCTCGAGGACGGCTTCCTGGCGCTCCGCGTCGGTGACGAAGTACGGCGACAGGTAGCCCTTGTCGAACTGCATGCCCTCGGTGAAGTCCAGCTCCACGCCGAAGGTGTTGGACTCCTCGACGGTGATCACGCCGTCCTTGCCGACCTTGGCGATGGCCTCGCCGATCAGCTCGCCGACCTGCGGGTCCTGCGCGGAGAGGGCGGCGACGGCGGCGACGTCCTCCTGGCCCTCGATCTCGCGGGCGATGGAGAGCAGGTGCTCGGAGACGGCGGCGACGGCCTTGTCGATGCCCTTCTTCAGGGCGGCCGGGCCGGCGCCGGCGGCGACGTTGCGCAGGCCTTCGTTGACCAGGGCCTGGGCCAGCACGGTGGCGGTGGTGGTGCCGTCGCCCGCGACGTCGTTGGTCTTGGTGGCGACCTCCTTGACCAGCTGCGCGCCGAGGTTCTCGTACGGGTCGTCGAGCTCGACCTCGCGGGCGATGGTCACACCGTCGTTGGTGATGGTGGGGGCGCCGAACTTCTTGTCGATGACGACGTTGCGGCCCTTGGGGCCGATGGTCACCTTGACGGTGTCGGCCAGCTTGTTGACACCGCGCTCCAGCGAGCGGCGGGCGTCCTCGTCGAACTGCAGGGTCTTCGCCATGATCCCGTTTCCCTAGGGTTGTGCTGTCTACGTGAACCAACAACCGCGCCCCGGGCCCCTGTCAGTACTGACACGGATCCGGGGCGGGCTGGAACGACTTACTTCTCGATGATCGCGAGGACGTCGCGAGCCGAGAGGACCAGGTACTCCTCGCCCTGGTACTTCACCTCGGTGCCGCCGTACTTCGAGTACAGGACGATGTCACCGACGGCGACGTCGAGCGGCAGGCGCTGGCCGTCCTCGAAGCGGCCCGGGCCGACGGCCAGGACGACGCCCTCCTGGGGCTTCTCCTTGGCGGTGTCCGGGATAACCAGGCCGGAGGCCGTGGTGGTCTCGGCGTCGAGCGGCTGGACCACGATGCGGTCCTCGAGCGGCTTGATGGCAACCTTGCTGCTGGTGGTCACGTCCGAGCTCCCCTTCGGAGATTACGGGGTTGTCTTTCAGGTAGGTGGCGATGACTGCACGTCTGCCGTCGCGGGGGTCAGACGCGCTCCATCGCGTTAGCACTCTCCCTGGGGGGAGTGCCAGGAACGACCATAGGACGCCGTTAGCACTCAGTCAACCAGAGTGCCAACAGCGTCGCGCGGGACTCGCGCGAACCCGGGGGGAGAATGGGCCCGTGGAGATCGAATCGTTCCGGGCGCTGCTGACCGGTCAGGGCCGCGACCTGCTGGCCGAACTGCGGGAGTTCACACCCTCCGAGGAGCTGGCGCTGGCCACCCGGCTGCGCCGGGACCACCCGGCCGACCTGGTCCGGGCCGCCTTCGAGCAGGCCCGGCTGCGGCAGCGGGCCCGCGACAAGTTCGGCGCGGACGCCGACGCGATGTTCTTCACCCCGAACGGCGTCGAGCAGGCGACCCGGCGCAGCGTCGCCGACTGGCGGGCCCGGCGCTTCGCCGGACTCGGCGTCAAGCGCCTCGCCGACCTGTGCTGCGGGATCGGCGGCGACGCGATCGCCCTGGCCCGCGCCGGGGTGGCGGTGCTGGCGGTCGACCGCGACCCGCTGACCTGCGCGGTCGCCGAGGCGAACGCGGCGGCGCTGGGCCTGGCCGAGCTGGTCGAGGTGCGCTGCGCGGACGTCTTCGAGGTCGACACCGCCGGGTACGACGCGGTCTTCACCGACCCGGCGCGGCGCACCTCGCGGGGCCGGGTGTTCGACCCGGAGGCGTACTCGCCGCCGCTGTCCTGGGCGATCGAGGCGGCCCGGCGCACCCCGTACGGCGCGCTGAAGGTCGCCCCGGGCATCCCGCACGAGCTGGTCCCGGACGGTGCGGAGGCGGAGTGGGTCTCCGACCACGGCGACGTGAAGGAGGCGGTGATCTGGTTCGGCACGGGGGCGGCCGCCCCGCACCGCGCCACCCTGCTCCCGGGCGACCGGACGCTGGCCGGCGGCGACCTCCCGGACCCGGAGGCCGGCCCGGTCGGCCGCTACCTGTACGAGCCGGACGGCGCGGTGATCCGCGCCCACATGGTCGCCGAGGTGGCCGCGCAGGTCGAGGGCCGGCTGATCGACCCGATGATCGCGTACGTCACCTCCGACCGCCTGGTGCCCACCCCGTTCGCGCACGCCTTCGAGCTGACCGACGTCCTGCCGTACAACGTCAAGAAGCTCAAGGCGCTGCTGCGCGAACGGAAGGTCGGCACCGTGGTGATCAAGAAGCGCGGAATGTCGATCACCCCGGAGGAGCTGCGCCGCCAACTGAAGCCCACCGGGCCGAACACGGCGACGGTGATCCTCTCCCGCACCGACCACGGGCCGCTGATGATGCTGGGTCAGCCGCTCTGATCAGGGTGCCTGGATGTAGTCCTCCAGGCGGGCGACCGCGAAGCCCTGCTCGTGGATGCGGCGCAGCATCTCGGCGAACATCTCGGTCATGGTCTCGCCCTTGAGGTCCTTGGGGCCGCGGAAGTGGGCGAGGATGATGTCGCCGGGCTTCAGCTTCTTGTCGGCGGCCTGGTACTGCATGTCGTGGATCTGCATGGACTCGCGCCAGAGCACGATCGCGCGCGGACCGCACTGCTGCACCGCGGTGTTGAGGGCGGCCGTGTTGGCGCCGTCGCCGTAGGGCGGGCGGAACAGCAGCGGGGCGGTGCCGTACTGCTCGGTGAGGGCGGTCTGGGCGTCGCAGATCTCGGAGTGCTGCTTCTCGGCCGGGACCTTGCTCATGATCGCGTGGTCCACGGTGTGGTTGTGGATGTGATTGCCCAGCGCCTGGAGCCGCTTGAAGTAGCCGTAGTCGTCCTTGACGATGTCGCGGGTCAGGAACATCGAGACCGGGACCTTGAGGTCGGTCATCATCTCGACGAACCTCGGGTCCTTCTCGGCGCCGTCGTCGATGGTGATGAAGACGACCCTGTCCTTGGTCGGCACCTCGCTGAACACCGGCACGGCACCGGACCCGGCCAGCTTGATCGGCCTGTCGGCGGGCGCGGCCGGGGCGGCGGCGAGCGGCTGCAGGCCCCACTTGGCCCACCCCGCACCCGAGTCGGCGGCCGCTGACGCGGCGGCAGGACCGGACGCCGAGGGCGCGGCCGCGGGGGCCGAGGCGGCCGGTACGGGGAGGTTGTTGGCGGAGCTCGGCGTGGATCCCCCGCAGCCGGTGGCGGTCGCCAGCAGGGCCAGGACGGCCACCGCGCCGTACGTCTTCTTCACCGTTACCGCTCTCCCCGGAATCGCCCAGCGACGTCCCGGGGAACGCTACTCGACGTGGGTGCGGCTGAATGTCCACCTGTGGGCGGGTCTTGCCAGCAGATCGGCGGGGGTCTCGGGCACGTCCGCGTCCGCGGGCTCGCCCGTCCACCAGGTGATCAGCAGCACCCGCTCGCCCGGCGCGGTGAGCACCTCGGCGCGCTCCAGGCCGGGCGTGCCGCGCAGCGCGGGCAGTGCGACCTCCCGGACCCAGGCGTGCAGTTCGGGCCCGCGCCCGTCGGCGGCGCGGGCCTCCCACATCCGGGCCAGGGTCACGAGGAGAGCGCCTGATGGGCGTGCGCGTGGAAGTCCTTGTGGGGCACGTGCGTCTCGGTGACCGGCAGCGAGGAGTCCGCGGACAGGTCGAGGGAGGAGGGGGTGCGGTTCCGCCACACCATCTCGGAGCCGAGCGCGGCGACCATCGCGCCGTTGTCGGTGCACAGGCCCGGCCGGGGCACCCGCAGCACGATGCCGGCCTTGTCGCAGCGCTGCTGGGCCATCTCGCGCAGCCGGGAGTTGGCGGCCACGCCGCCGCCGATCATCAGGTGGTCGACGCCGTTGTCCTTGCAGGCGCGGACCGCCTTGCGGGTGAGCACGTCGGTGACGGCCTCCTGGAAGGACGCGGCGACGTCGGCGACCGGCACCTCCTCACCGGCCCGGCGCCTGGCCTCCACCCAGCGGGCGACGGCGGTCTTCAGGCCGGAGAAGGAGAAGTCGTACGCAGGGTCGCCGGCGTTGTTCAGGCCGCGCGGGAAGGCGATCGCCTTCCCGTCGCCCTCGCGGGCCATCCGGTCGACCACCGGGCCACCGGGGAAGCCGAGGCCGAGCACCCGGGCGACCTTGTCGAAGGCCTCGCCGGCGGCGTCGTCGATGGTGGCGCCGAGCGGGCGGACGTCGCTGGTGATGTCGGAGGACAGCAGCAGCGAGGAGTGGCCGCCGGAGACCAGCAGCGCCATGGTCGGCTCGGGCAGCCGGCCGTGCTCCAGCTGGTCGACGCAGATGTGCGAGGCGAGGTGGTTGACGCCGTACAGCGGCTTGTCGAGCGCCCAGGCGTACGCCTTGGCGGCGCTGACGCCGACCAGCAGGGCGCCGGCCAGGCCGGGGCCGGCGGTGACCGCGATGCCGTCCAGGTCGCTCGCCTTGACCCCGGCGGTGTCCAGGGCGCGCTGGATGGTGGGGACCATCGCCTCCAGGTGCGCGCGGCTGGCGATCTCCGGGACGACGCCGCCGTAGCGGGCGTGGTCGTTGACGCTGGAGGCGACCGCGTCGGCGAGCAGGGTGGTGCCGCGGACGATGCCGACGCCGGTCTCGTCGCAGGAGGTCTCGATGCCGAGGACGAGGGGTTCGTCAGCCATGGTCAGGGTCCTTGGATTCGTGAGCTTCGTGCGTGGGGTGGTCGAGGCGCATCACCAGCGCGTCCACGTCGGCCGGCTGGTAGTAGCCGCGGCGGATGCCGACCGGCCGGAACCCGTGGCGCTCGTACAGCTGCTGGGCGCGGGCGTTGTCGACCCGCACCTCCAGCAGCAGTTCGGCGCAGCCGCGGCGGCGGGACTCCTCGATCAGGTCGGTGAGCAGGGCGCCGCCGAGGCCGCGGCCCTGCCGTTCGGTGTCGACGGCGATGGTCTGGACGTCGCTCTCCCCGCCGACCGCCATCAGCCCGGCGTAGCCGAGGATCGCGCCGTCCGGGTCGGTGGCGACGGTGTAGTGGCGGGTGCCGCCGTCGTGCGCCTCGGCCAGCTCGGACCAGTACATGCCGCGCGACCAGGCGTCCTCGGGGAAGAGGCGCAGTTCGAGTTCCATGACCGGCTCGATGTCCCACCACCGCATGGGTCGCAGGGTGACCGCGGTCATTGCGGGAGCACCGCCTTGTAGCCGGCCGGCACCTGGGCGTCCGGGCGGCGCAGGTAGAGCGGCGCGTTGGCGAGCAGCTCGCGGCCGGCGGCCAGCTCGGCCGCGGCGAAGTCGGCGAGCGCGCCGGCCGAGACGTGCTCGGGGCCGCTCGCCCCGCCGAGGCCGTACAGCAGCGCGCCGGCGCCGACCGCCCGCTCGACCGGCGGCAGTTCGGCCGGACGGTCGACGGCGGGGCCGGCGGTGCGGCGGCCCTCGGCGTCGTAGGCGGCCCAGTAGACCTCCTTGCGCCGGGCGTCGGTGGCGACCGTGAACGGCCCCTCGACGCCCTCGCGGCGGGCCTGGTGGGCGATCGCGTCCAGGGTGCAGACGCCGTGCACGGGCAGGCCGAGCGCGTCGCCGAGCGCGGCAGCGGTGACCAGGCCGACCCGCAGGCCGGTGTACGGGCCGGGGCCGACGCCGACCGCGATCCCGGTCAGGTCGCGCTTGTCGACGCCCGCCTCGCGCAGCACCCGGTCGACGGTCGGGAGCAGCAGCTCGCCGTGGCGTCTGGCGTCGACCTGGAACGCTTCGGCGAGGACGGCCGTGCCGTCGTGGACGGCGGCGGTGACGGCGGGGGTTGCGGTGTCGAACGCGAGCAGCAGCACGGCTCCAAGGTTAGAGGGTGCCGGGCGGGGCGCAGGACCACGTGGGAACACAATCCGATGAGTCGGGCTGTGCGGTGCGGAGCTGGCACGATGGGCGCGGAGAGCTGATGCGGGCACGAGCCGACGGTGGGAGCTGACGTGGCGAAGCTGGGTCCTGGTGTGGTGGTCGGTGGGCTGACCGCGGGTGCGCTGGCCGTGGTGGGCGTGCTGGCCTTCCAGGCGAGCGGCGCGCCGGGCCGGGCCGCGGCCGCGCCGAGCGCCCCGGCCTCCGCCTCGGCCTCGCCGTCGCCCTCCGCGACCGTCGCGGGGCCCGCGCTGCCCGCCGAGTCGGGCTCCGGGCTGCGGGTGGTGTACGCGGTGAAGGACCACCAGGTCTGGCTGGTCGACCCGAGGAAGACGCCGCAGGTGGTGGCCGCGTTCAAGGTCTCCCCGGGCTCGGTGGACCCGGCGGTGGGCACCTACACGGTGTACGGCCGGACGGCCTCCGGCACGGGCACCGACCAGCGGCCGATCGAGCACGTGGTGCGGTTCGCCAAGCAGGGCGAGACGGTCTTCGGCTTCAGCGCGCTGGTCGACGAGAAGGCGCCGGCGCCGTCCGCCGCGGCCGGCCTGAAGACCGGCGGCATCCGGGCCTCCCGGGCCGACGGCCAGACGCTGTGGGACTTCGCCCCGACCGGCACCCGGGTGGTCGTGCTCCCGTAACGGCCGGCTGCGCTAGGCGGCCCTGGGGGTGCGCTCCGGCGGGGTGGAGACGGCGGCGGCCGCCCGGCAGGCGGCCAGCAGCGCGCTCATCGGTACCTCGGCCGGGGCCTGCTCGGGCCGGGCGGGCTGCTCGACGGGTCGGGGCCGCTCGGCGGCGGGGGTGGTGCTCGACATGGGGCGCCTCCCAGTTAGGCATACCTAACCTGTGACGGCCATCCCATCACGGGCGCGCGCCCCGCCGCAACACCCCGGGGGCGGACCGGTTACGAACCGACCGGCCGCTCACCCATTTCGGTGAGATCCACGTCGACCCAGCGCGCGCCCAGACCCGTGAGGGTGACCGTGCGCGGATCGCTGTCGTCGGCCGCCTCGCCGCCGAGCGCCCGCTCGATCCGGACCTCCAGCCGGTCCTCGGACAGCTGCTCGACCTTGCCCTCGCCCCACTCCACGACCACCACCGACTCGGGCAGCGAGACGTCCAGGTCGAGGTCCTCCATCTCGTCGAGGCCGCCGCCGAGCCGGTACGCGTCCACGTGCACCAGCGCCGGGCCGTCGCCGAGCGGGGGGTGCACCCGGGCGATCACGAAGGTCGGCGAGGTGACCGCGCCGCGCACCCCGAGCCCCTCGCCGAGGCCCCGGGTCAGCGTGGTCTTGCCCGCACCGAGCTCGCCGGAGAGCAGCACCAGGTCGCCTGGGCGCAGCAGCGCGGCCAGCTCCCGGCCGAGGCGGTTCATCCGCGCGGCGGAGTCGACGGTCAGAGTGGTCCGGTTTCCCATCGGGGGGTCGGTGTCCTTCCTGGGTGTTCGGGGTCAGTCCGAGCCGTCCGCCAGGTCCTGGACGGACGGCGGGAGCGGCGCGGCGTGGGCGTGCGCGGCGGCGGCCACCAGCAGCGCGGCGAGCTGCCGGTCGACGGTCCCGGGGCGCTCCAGCATCACCAGGTGCCCGGCGTCCGGGACCAGGACCGGCTCCACGCCGGGCAGCGCCCGGGCGATCGCCTCGCTGTGCCCGGGCGGGGTGAGCAGGTCCCGGGTGCCGGCCAGCACCAGGGTGGGGATGTCCTTCAGGACGGCCAGGGCCGCCTGCTTGTCGTGCGCGGAGAACGCCGGGTAGAACTCGGCGACCACGTCGATCGGGGTGGCGTCCAGCAGCTGCTCGGCGAACCGCACGACGGCCGGGTCGACGTCCTTGGTGCCGAACGAGAAGCGCCGGTAGAACACCGCGCTGACGTCCGCGCCGAACCGCCGGGTGGCCTCCACCAGCTCGACCTGGCGGCCCAGCAGCCGCACCACGCCCGGCGCCACCCGCTTGAACAGCCGGGCACCGGCCGCGGGCAGGCCCAGCGTCACCGAGTCCCAGTCGCTCGCCAGGGTGCCGATCAGCGCGACCCCGGCGACCCGCTCGCGGAACAGCTCCGGGTGCCGGTCGGCCAGCGCCATCACCGTCATGCCGCCCATCGAGTGGCCGACCAGTACCAGCGGGCCGCTCGGCGCCACGGTGTCCACCACGGCCTTCAGGTCGGCGCCCAGCTGGTCGATCGAGGCCGGGTCCCCGGCCAGGTACGAGCGCGAGCGCTCGGAGCGGCCGTGGCTGCGCTGGTCCCAGAAGACCAGCCGCAGGCCCTCGCGCAGGGCGGCCCGCTGGAAGTGCCAGCTGTCCTGGTTCAGGCAGTAGCCGTGGCAGAACACCACGGTCAGCGGCTCGCCGTCGGCGGTGCGCCGCGCGGCGCCGAAGAGCGGCCGGCCGGCCGCCCGGACCAGCGCGCCGGAACCGCCCAGCACCCCGGGCAGCCCGCTGCGGTCCACCGGTGCCTCGCCGCGCCGGCGCGGGAACCAGCCGCGCCGGGAGCCGTCCGGCTCGGGGTGCACCTGCACCGGGTCCGGCCAGCCGGTGCCGTCCAGCTCCACATACAGCTCGGTGCCGTCCGGGGCGGGGACGGTCCGCGGGCGGCCGCGCAGCGAGCCGAACGCCGCGTCGGCGTCCAGCTCCTCGCGGGCCCGGCGGCGCATCGCCCGGCCCATCGTCAGCCGCTCGATCGCCACACCGGCGGCGGCGCCCGCCGCCACCACGCCCAGCGAGATGCCGATCAGCCCGGCACGGCTCACCCCGGTCGCGGCCTCGGCCGCCCTGGCGACCTGCGCGACCGGGTTCGAGGCGTCCGGCTCGGTCACGCGGTGATCCCGTGCAGGTACCGGCGCGGCACCCGCGAGCCGATCCGGGTGATGATCTCGTAGCTGATGGTGCCGCAGGCCCGGCCCCAGTCCTCGGCGGTCGGCTCGCCGTGCTCGCCGGAGCCGAACAGCAGCACCTCGGTGCCGACCTCGGGCGTGTCGCCACCGAGGTCCACCACGAACTGGTCCATCGCCACCCGGCCGGCGACCCGGTACCACTTGCCGCCGATCTGGACCGGGCCGGTGTTGCTCGCGTGCCGCGGCACACCGTCCGCGTAGCCGATCGGCACCAGGCCCAGCGTGGTCGGGCCCGGCGTCGTGTAGTGGTGCCCGTAGCTGACCCCGTGGCCGCCCGGCGCGGTCTTCACCAGCGCCAGGCGCGCCGCCAGCGACATCACCGGGCGCAGCCCGTAGTCGGCCGGCCCGCCGAGGTCCGGCACCGGCGACAGCCCGTACATCGCCAGACCCGGCCGGACCAGGTCGTAGTGCGACTGCGGGAGCGTCAGGGTGGCCGGCGAGTTCGCCAGGTGCCGCACCTCCGGGCGCACCCCGGCGCCCTCGGCGAAGGCCAGGGCCGCCGCGAAGGAGTCCAGCTGTGCCTGGATCGAGGGGTGGCCCGGCTCGTCGGCGGCCGCGAAGTGCGACCACAGGCCGACCACCTCCAGCAGGCCCTCCGCCTGGGCGCGCAGCGCCTCGTCCACCAGGTCCGGCCAGTCGTGCGGCTGGCAGCCGTTGCGGCCCAGGCCGGTGTCCACCTTCAGGTGCACCCGGGCGGACACGCCGGTCTCCCGGACCGCCGCCAGCAGCTCGGTCAGCGCCCAGCGGCCGCTCACCGAGATGTCGATCCGCTGCCGCAGGGCCTCCTGCCAGGGGCCGCCCGGCGTCCACAGCCAGCACAGGATCCGCGCCCGGTCGGGGCCGATCCCGGCGGCGCGCAGCGCCAGTGCCTCCTCCGGCGTGGCCGTGCCCAGCCAGCGGGCGCCCGCCGCGACCGCCTCCCGCGCGCACCGGACCGCGCCGTGGCCGTAGGCGTCCGCCTTGACCACCGCCATCAGCTCCGGCCCCGCCACCCGCTCACGGAGCGCCGCGAGGTTGTCGCGCAGCGCACCCAGGTCGATCGTCGCCTCGGCGCGGGCCCCCGTGGTGAGAGCCGCCGTCCCGGTGGTGTTCGCAGTCGTCATCACCCTCAGTCTCCCAGACGGAAGGCCGGAGTCCCGCTAGGGGCTCGGGCCGCTGTCGATTTGCGGCTCCGCCGCGCGGGCGACACCGACCACGCGACAGGCCTAATCCGCGACCGGCTCCACGGCTCCCCGTCAGAACCGCACGTGCTCCGCGACCTCCGTCGCCGTGACCGGCGTCCGCCGCTCCGCCGCGTCCCGTCCCGCCATGCCGTGCAGGTACGCCCCCACCGAGGCCGCGTCCAGCGGCGCCAGGCCGGCGGCGAGCAGCGAACCGGTGAGCCCGGACAGCACGTCGCCGCTGCCCGCGGTGGCCAGCCACGGCGTGCCCGTCGCGTTCACCCGGACGCCGCCGCCGGGGTCGGCGACCACCGTGGTCGAACCCTTGAGCAGCACGGTCGCCCGGTACGCCGCCGCCAGCCGCCGGGCGGTCGCCAGCCGCGTCGCGGCCAGGGTGTCGGCGGGCGGCGGCGGCCCGCCCAGGGCGCCGGCCAGCAGCCGCGCCGCCTCCCCGGTGTGCGGGGTGAGCACGGTCGGCGCGGTCCGGTCGCGCAGCGCGTCCGGGCCGAGCCGGGCCAGCTCGGTCAGCCCGTCCGCGTCGACCAGCACCGGTACGTCGGAGGCCAGCGCCTCGGCGAGGGCCGCGCCCGCGCCCTCGCCGCCGCCCGGACCGACCACCCACGCCTGCACCCGGCCCGCGCCGCCCGGCGTCCCCTCGGTGACCAGCACCTCCGGGAAGCGCCGCACCACCTCCTCAGCGGCCGTCCCGGCGTACCGCACCGCGCCCGCGCCGCCGCGCAGCGCGCCCGCGACGGCCAGCACCGCCGCCCCCGGGTAGCGCGCCGACCCGGCCGCGACGCCGACCACGCCGCGCCGGTACTTGTCGCTCTCGGCCGCGGGCCGCGGCAGCAGCCCGGCCACGTCCTGCGCCTGCAGCGCCGTCACCGGCGCGGGCGGCAGCTCCAGCCCGATGCCGACCAGGTGCAGCACGCCCGCGTACGCCGCCCCCGGGTCGATCAGCAGGCCCGGCTTGTACGTGCCGAAGCACACCGTCACGTCCGCCCGCAGCGCGACGCCGTCGACCTCGCCGGTGTCGGCGTCCACCCCGCTCGGCACGTCCACCGCGACCACCGTGCCGCTCCGCCGCATCCCGGCGTACGGCGCGGCCGCGGGACGCAGCCCGCCCCGCCCGCCGATCCCGACGATGCCGTCCAGCACCAGGTCCGCCCGCTCGAACTCGGCCGGGTCCGCCGTCACCCGCCCGCCCGCGGCCAGCAGCTCGGCCAGCCCGCCGGCGTGCGCCCGCTCCGGTGTCAGCAGCACCACCCGCACCGACGCGCCGCGCCGGGCCAGCCGGGCGCCCGCGTACAGCGCGTCGCCGCCGTTGTCGCCGCTGCCCGCCAGGACCAGCACCCGGCTGCCGTACACCCGGGGCAGCAGGCGCACGCACACCGCGGCCAGTCCGGCGGCGGCCCGCTGCATCAGCGTCCCCTCCGGCAGCCGGGCCATCAGCGCGGCCTCCGCCGCCCGTACCTGCTCGACCGCGTGCGCGTGCCGCATCCGTACCTCCCGAACGGTCAGCCCTCGGCAATCACCACGGCCGACGCTACGCCCGCGTCGTGGCTCAGCGACACGTGCCACGACTTCACGCCGAGCTCCGCCGCGCGCGCCGCCACCGTCCCGGTGACCCGCAGCACCGGCCGGCCGGACTCCTCGACCAGCACCTCGGCGTCCGTCCAGCGCAGCCCGGCGGGCGCGCCCAGCGCCTTGGCCAGGGCCTCCTTCGCCGCGAACCGCGCGGCCAGCGACGCGACGCCCCGCCGCGCCCCGGACGGCAGCACCAGCTCCCCCGCCGTGAACAGCCGCTCCGCCGTCCCCGGCGTGCGCTCCAGGGTCGCCCCGAACCGCTCGATCTCCGCCACGTCGATCCCGACCCCGATGATCACCTGCGCGCTCCCTGACTTCCGCTCCTGCCCGGGGACCTTACGGCACACTTTCGGGTGAGAACCGCTTCGATCCCCTCCCCGCGCCGCCCCGTCCACCTAGCGTGTGGCCCGGCACGGACCCATCAGGAGGGAGAAGGGCCATGGTCGCCATGCCTGCCGTCGAACACCCGCTGCCCGCCGAGGACGACCTCCTGCGGACGTTCCTCGGGCTGGAGACGCCGCCCGGCTACAAGGCCGAGCTGATCGAAGCGGAGATCGTCGTGACCCCACCGCCGGACGGATCTCACGAGACCGCGTTCTCGCTGATCATCAAGCAGTTCGTCCGCAAGGCCGTGCTCGACGTGGACGTCTCCGGAAACAAGGGCCTGGTGGTGCCCGGCGGCCACTTCGTCCCGGACGGGACGATCGCTCCGGTCGGCCACTTCGAGGACGCCGAGCCGTGGGCCGATCCGGCCGGGGTACTGCTGGTCTTCGAGATCACCTCGACCAACCCGGTGCGGGACCGCGAGGCCAAGCGGCGCGGCTACGCGGCCGCCGACATTCCCTGCTACCTGCTGGTCGATCGCAGCCGCGCCACGGTCACCCTCTTCACCGACCCGGCCGACGGCGACTACCGCGTACACACCGAGGTCACCTTCGGCAAGCCGCTCGAACTGCCCGCACCGTTCTCGTTCACGCTCGACACGGCGCCCCTGCGGTAGAGCGCAGCCACCGCAGGGGCACCGAACCGGCGTGAGCGGTTACTCGACGGTGACCGACTTGGCCAGGTTGCGGGGCTGGTCGACCTCGTGGCCCTTGGCGGTGGCCAGCTCGCAGGCGAAGACCTGCAGCGGCACGGTGGAGACCAGGGGCTGGAGCAGGGTCGGGGTGGCCGGGATGCGGATCAGGTGGTCCGCGTACGGCACGACGGCCTCGTCGCCCTCCTCGGCGATGACGATGGTGCGGGCACCGCGGGCGCGGATCTCCTGGATGTTGGAGACGATCTTGTCGTGCAGGATCGAGCGGCCGCGCGGCGAGGGCACCACGACGACGACCGGCAGGCCGTCCTCGATCAGCGCGATCGGGCCGTGCTTGAGCTCACCGGCGGCGAAGCCCTCGGCGTGCATGTAGGCGAGCTCCTTGAGCTTCAGCGCGCCCTCCAGGGCGACCGGGAAGCCCACGTGGCGGCCGAGGAAGAGCACCGAGCGGGCGTCGGCCAGCGAGCGGGCGAGCTCGCGGACCGGCTCCATGGTCCCCAGCACCTCCTCGACGTGCTTCGGCATGTCGCCGAGCTCGCGGATGATGCCGAAGATCTCGTCGCCCCACTTGGTGCCGCGGACCTGGCCCAGGTAGAGCGCGACCAGGTAGCAGGCCACCAGCTGGGTCAGGAACGCCTTGGTGGAGGCGACGGCGACCTCGGGGCCGGCGTGGGTGTAGAGCACCGCGTCGGACTCGCGCGGGATGGTCGAGCCGTTGGTGTTGCAGATGGCCAGCACCTTGGCGCCCTGCTCGCGGGCGTGCCGCAGCGCCATCAGGGTGTCCATGGTCTCGCCGGACTGCGAGATGGCGATGACCAGGGTGCGGTCGTCCATGATCGGGTCGCGGTAGCGGAACTCCGAGGCGACCTCGACCTCGCAGGGGATGCGGGTCCAGTGCTCGATCGCGTACTTGGCGATCATGCCGGCGTGGAAAGCGGTGCCGCACGCCACGATGACGACCTTGTCGATCTCGCGCAGCACCCGGTCCGGGATGCGCAGCTCGTCGAGGGTGAGCCGGCCGTCGGTGCCGATCCGGCCGAGGAGGGTGTCGGCGACGGCCTTCGGCTGCTCGGCGATCTCCTTGAGCATGAAGTAGTCGTAGCCGCCCTTCTCGGCGGCGGAGGCGTCCCAGTCGACGTGGTACTCGCGGACCTCGGCGGGGGTGCCGTCGAAGTTGGTCACGGTCACGCCGGAGTGGCGCAGCTCGACGACCTGGTCCTGGCCGAGCTCGATCGCCTCACGGGTGTGCGCGATGAACGCGGCGACGTCGGAGGCGAGGAAGTTCTCGCCCTCGCCGACGCCGACCACCAGCGGCGAGTTGCGGCGCGCGCCGACCACCACGTCGGGGGCGTCCGCGTGCACCGCCACCAGGGTGAAGGCGCCGTCGAGCTGCCGGCAGACGGCCCGCATGGCCTCGGCCAGGTCGCCGTCGTACGCCTCGGCCAGCAGGTGGGCGACCACCTCGGTGTCGGTCTCCGAGCGCAGGGTGTGGCCGCGCTCGGAGATCTCGGCCCGCAGCTGGGCGAAGTTCTCGATGATGCCGTTGTGGACGACCGCCACCTTGCGGTGGTCGTCCAGGTGGGGGTGGGCATTGGCGTCGGTCGGGCCGCCGTGGGTGGCCCACCGGGTGTGCCCGATGCCCGTCGTGCCGGCCGGCAGAGGGGTGTCGGCCAGCGACTTCTCCAGGTTGGCGAGCTTGCCCGCCCGCTTGTCCGTCGCGAGGGACCACTGCCCGGAGGCCCCCTGCGTCTGCACGGCCACACCGGCCGAGTCGTACCCTCGGTACTCGAGTCGCCGAAGACCGGCGATCACCACGTCAAGGGCCGACTGAGGGCCCACATATCCAACAATTCCGCACATGCGCGCCAGCATATGCGGCTCGCGAAGGGCTCAGGTCGCGCCGGCGGCGACGCCGGGTGACCGACACCACACCACCCGTCCTCCACCGCACGGCCCACAATGGACGATGTGCTGACCGAACTCTGTACGCGGGGCGCCGCCACGCCCACCCCCTCCCCGTACGTGGATCTGGACCGCGCCGAGTGGAGCGCGCTGCGCGAGCGCACCCCGCTGCCGCTGACCGCGGAGGAGGTCGAGCGGCTGCGTGGCCTGGGCACCGCCCTCGACCTCGACGAGGTCCGGGACGTCTACCTGCCGCTCTCCCGGCTGCTGAACCTGTACATCCACGCCACCCACGAGCTGCGCGGCGCCCTCGGGACCTTCCTGGACACCCCCGACACCGAGCGCACCCGCACGCCGTTCATCATCGGCGTGGCCGGCTCGGTGGCCGTCGGCAAGTCCACCACCGCCCGCCTGCTGCAGGCGCTGCTGGCCCGCTGGCCCGAGCACCCCCGGGTCGAGCTGGTCACCACCGACGGCTTCCTGCTCCCCAACGCGGAGCTGCGCCGCCGCGGCCTGATGGCCCGCAAGGGCTTCCCCGAGTCGTACGACCGGCGGGCGCTGATGCGCTTCGTCGCCGACGTGAAGGCCGGCAAGGACCGGGTCTCCGCGCCCGTCTACTCGCACCTCGTCTACGACATCGTCCCGGACGAGCGGCTGACCGTGGAGCGCCCGGACATCCTGATCGTCGAGGGCCTGAACGTCCTCCAGCCCGCCCTGCCCGGCACCGACGGCCGGACCCGGCTGGCGGTCGCCGACTACTTCGACTTCTCCATCTACGTCGACGCGCGCACCGACGACATCGAACGCTGGTACCTGGACCGCTTCCGGAAGCTGCGTCAGACCGCCTTCCAGGACCCCAACTCCTACTTCCGCCGGTTCACCGAGGTGCCGGAGGAGGAGGCGATGGACTACGGCCGCCAGGTCTGGCGCACCATCAACAAGCCCAACCTGCTGGAGAACGTGCTGCCCACCCGCGGCCGGGCCACCCTGATCCTGCAGAAGGGCCAGGACCACAAGGTCCGCCGCGCCCTGCTGCGCAAGCTCTGACCGGACCCGGGACCCCGGACTCCGGACCACTGGCTCCGGACTCCGGACCGGGGGCTCTCGAACACACAGCCACCCGCACTGGCTTACTCTGTTGCGCATGTTTGCGCACACGGGGAAGCGTCAGCGGCTGATCGTCGCACTGGTCTCGTTCGCCGTGGCCGCCACGGCGACGATCCTGGCCGCCGAGACCTCGTCGAACTCCTCCGCGGCGGACAACTCCGGGGCCTCGGCCGAGCCGACGGTGTCGCCGTCCCCCGTGACCCCGGCGCAGGACGGCAACCGCCTGCGGATCGGACTGGCCTACGGCGACACCTTGACCTGGAAGTCCGACCACGCGCTGGCCTCGGCCCTGGACGACGCCACCGCGCTCGGCACGAAGTGGATCCGGGTCGACCTGTCCTGGAACAACATCCAGCCGGACAACCCGAAGAACTTCAACTGGCAGCGCTTCGACCGGGTGCTGAAGGCCGCTCAGCAGCACGGTCTGGAGGTGCTGCCGACGATCAGCTACACCCCGAAGTGGGCCCGGAAGTCCAACTGCCCCGGCGACGACCCCTCCTGCGCCCCGGCCAAGCCGGAGGACTTCGCGAACTTCGCCAAGGACGCGGCCAAGCGCTACGCGCCGATGGGCGTGCACACCTGGGAGATCTGGAACGAGCCGAACATCCCGTTCTGGGCGCCCAAGCCCGACGCGGCGGCGTACACGAACCTGCTGAAGCTCACCACGAAGGCGATGCGCGCCGCCGACCCCAAGGCGTACCTGCTGATGGGCGGTCTGGCCGCGGTCGGCACCGACCCGGCCAAGGGCTTCGTGTCGCACACCGAGTTCCTCGACCAGGTCTCCAAGCTCGGGGCCAACAAGCTGGTGGACGCGATCGCCTACCACCCCTACACCTATCCGCACCTGCCCAGCGCGAAGACCGACTTCGGCACCGCCTTCGAGCAGATCAGCAGCTCGAAGGACAACCTGGTCGCGGTCCTGGACAAGTACGGCACGCCCGACCTCCCGATCTGGCTGACCGAGACCGGCGCCGCCACCAACGGGCCCGGCGCCGCCGCCGACGCCACCACGATCCCGGACGGCGCCACCCACGTCACCGAGGACTTCCAGGCCGCGATCGCCGCCGACACGGTGCCGGCCGCCGCCGCGAACAAGCACGTCGGCGCGGTCTTCTGGTTCGCCCACCAGGACACCGGTACGGCCAAGGACAAGCAGCGCCGCTCGATGTTCTACGGCCTGCGGCGGTACGACGGGACGCCGAAGCCCGCGTTCAACGCCCTGCGGGACGCGATCACGGCCTACCAGCGCAAGACGCAGTAGCGCCGGCCTCAGGTGCGCCGGAGGGAACGGAACAGGTCGAGGTAGCGGTCGGTCAGTCCGGTCCACGCGTAGTGCTGCTCGACCCGTCGGCGCCCGGCGGCGCCGAGGCGGTCGGCCAGCTCCCCGTCCGACAGCAGGCGCGCACACGCCGCGGCCAGCGGTGCCACCTCGCCCGGGGGCACCAGCAGGCCGGTCTCGCCCTCGGCCAGGACGTACGGGATGCCGCCGACCGCCGAGCCGACCACGGGTGTGCCGCAGGCCATCGCCTCCACCAGCGCCATCCCGAAGGACTCGGCCTCGGTCCGCGACGGCAGGACCAGCGCCGCGGCGGTCCGCAGGGACTCGACCAGGTCGTCCCCGGTCAGCTCGCCGACGGCCTCGACCCGGTCGGCCACGCCGAGTTCGGCGGCGAGGTCCAGCAGACCGGGCAGGGCGTCCCCGCCGCCGACCAGGCGCAGCCGGGCCTGCGGCAGGGCCGGCGCCAGCTCGGCGAAGGCGCGGACCAGGACGTCCACGCCCTTCCAGGCCGAGGAACGGTCCATCCGGCCGGCGTAGACCAGGGTGCGGGGCCGCTGCGAGGCGGCCACGCCCGGGGTGAACCGCTCGGTGTCGACGCCCGGCGTGATCTCCACGGCGTGCGGCCGGCCGGCCGCCAGGGACACCGGCGAGACCGCGACCAGGGTCCGGGCCCGCCGGAAGACCCCGGGCAGCACCCGGCGTTCGTACGCGCCGATCAGCCGGTCCGCGAGTCCGCTGCCCGGCTCGCCCTTGTGCATCGAACCGGCGTGGTAGGTCAGCACCGTGGGCCGGCGGCCCGCCACCGCGACGGCCAGGTCGGCCATGCCCGGGACCGGGGCGTGGGCGTTCACCACCTCGGCCCCGCTGCGGCGCAGCCAGCGGCGGAGCTGGACGGGCCACAGCGGGCTCAGCGGGGTGTTCGACAGCCTCAGCCAGGTGCCGAGCCGGACCACCCGGATGCCGTCCTCGTCGGTGACCGAGGTCCGCAGGCCGGAGAGCCGGCTGGTGATCACCACGGCCCGCAGGTCCGGGCTGTCCGCGACCGCCCGGGCGACCCGGGCCGCGTAGTTCTCCACACCGCCGATCTTGGGCGGGTAGTACGGGGCGACGACCGCCACCGTCCGCCGGCCGCTCATCGGACCACCCGGCGCAGCAGCTCGGGGAAGCCCTCCGCGTCCGCCACGTACTCGGGCAGCCGGTCCCGCAGGGCGGAGCGGTACGCCGCCGGGTCGTCGCGCAGGCCGGCCGCCAGCGGCCACAGCCGCTCGAAGGTCACGTCCTCGATGGGCAGCACCCACTGCCCGAGGCCGAGGTCGGCCATGATGCCGCGGGTCTTGTGCTCGTACTCGATGGCGACGCACGGCACGCCGCTGGTCAGCGAGAAGATCACCGAGTGGAACCGGGTGCCGATCAGCATCGAGCACTCCCCGTAGACGCCCTTGAGGTCGCGGTAGTCGACCCGGTCCTCGACCAGGATCGGCGCCTCGGCGCAGTACTGGGCGATCCGGCGTTCGACCACCCGGTCGTCGTCGCCGAGGTAGTCGGTGCTGACCTGGGGTATCAGCACCACCCGGGCGCCGTCCGCCTGGAGCCGGTCGACGGTGCGGGCCAGCGCCCGCTCGTACCGTTCCTGGGCCGCCGGAGGGAGCCAGCGGCGCGCGGTGATGCCGACCAGTGACTGCCCCGGGTCGACCCCGAGCCGGGACCGCCAGTCGGAGGTCACGGGTGGGGCGAACGCAAACCCGGCGTCCACCGCCCGGCGGATCCGGTCGGCGGGCAGCCCGCACTCCGCCAACAGCTCGACGCTGACGTCCTCGCGGGCGAGGACCAGCGGCGACCGCTTCAGCGCGTGGGCGACCAGTCGGCGCTGCAGCGCGGCCGGGAACGGGCCGAAGGACTGCGGCGCCCACACGACCGGGACGCCGAACTTCTGCGCGATCAGCGCCGGCAGCAGCACGAAGTAGACGTTCTGGTAGCCGTCGAGGCCGGGCCGGGCGAGCAGGTAGCCCCCGCCCATGGAGACCACCAGGTCGGCCTGCGCGACGGCCAGGGCCTCCCGCCGCGCCTCGGCGGGCAGCAGCCGCAGCAGCCCCCGGGCGGCGGGCTTCGGCAGCAGGAGGGCCAGGGTGCACAGCGCGGCCACCATCAGGCGGCGGACCAGGCGCACCACGAGCGCGGCCCCGCCGTCCGCGACGTACCGGCGGATCGAGCCCAGGTTGGCGACGCCCTCGAAGTCGCCGTGCACGGCCGGGCTCTCCATGCCGGCGATGGCCGTCCGGGCCTCCGGGAAGGCCTCCCGGACGTGGCGCAGGCACACGGAGAGCAGCGCGGCGTCGCCGGCGTTCTCCCGGACGTAGGCGTTGACGACCACGATCTTCATCAGTGGGGGTACCCCTCGGCAGGAATCATGGCGGAGGGCGCAGTCGGCCGCGGCTGCTGCGGGACGGCCGGACGCCGCCCGAGCAGGGCCCCGGCGGCGTACAGCCCGGAGATCAGGTTGCCGATGCCCCAGGCCCATCCGACCCAGACCAGTCCGCGCGGCGCCCACAGCTGGGCGAGCCCGATGGTGAGCACCGCGCCGAGGACGTTGCTGAGGACCAGGTGGCGCATCCGCTGGGTCACCTTGAGCGCGGAGTTGGCCCAGGTCCGCAGCGCGACGGCCAGCGCGCCCAGGGCGAGGACCACCAGCAGGCCCTGGGCCCGGTTCCGGTAGTCGCCGCCGAAGACGTGCAGGAGCAGGCCGCTGCCGAGCACCACCGCCGCGACCGCCGGGATCTGCACCACCGCGATGATCCGGGCGGAGCGGCGCAGCAGCTCGCCGAGCCGGGACAGGTCCGAGGAGGCCTCGGCGAACATGGCCTCCCCCACCGCCGAGGACACCGCGTTGAGCAGCGCCGCTATCTGGAAGGCGACGAAGAAGCAGCCCGCCGCGGCCGCGCCGAGCCGGTGCAGCACGGTCAGCGGGAGCACCATCATCGGCACCATGCCGAGCAGTCCGGAGACGTGGCTCGCGAACGAGTACCGGAGCTGCTCGCGGAGCCTGGTTCGCCGGGTCCGCACGTCGAACCGGAACCCGAGCCTGCGGCGCATCGCGAACAGCGCCCCGACGACGGCCACCGCGTAGCCGGCCCCGGTCGCCCCGACGATGCCGGCGGTGCCGAAGACCACCAGGACGGTCGGCATGACGAGCTTGACCACGCCCTGCAGCAGCCCGTCGATGACCACGTTGTACTGCGGCACCCTGGCCCCGACGAACACCGACTTGGTCAGCAGGTTGACCGCGGCCAGCGCGCAGAACACCACGAAGGCGGCGGCCCCCAGCGGCTCGTCCCGGAAGAACACCAGCTTGCTGCCGTACAGCGGCAGGCCCAGCAGGTAGACCACGGCGGCCAGGCAGGCCGTCCCCGCCACCACCACGATCGACTGGGTGATCTGGCCGTTGCGGGCGAAGGCCGGCGCGGGGAAGCGGATCAGCGTGTTGTTCAGACCGAACAGGCTCAGGTTGGCCAGCAGCACGCTGGCCGAGACCAGCGAGGTGGCCAGGCCGACCTGCTCGATCGTGTAGTACCGGGCGACGACCACCCAGAACAGGAAGCCGAGCGCCGCCGTGATCACGGTCGAGGCCAGCAGGAAGAAGGAGCTGCGGTAGACCTGGTCGGTCGGGCGGGCGTGCCGGGCCGACCGACCGCCCGGGGTCGACCGTCTGGAGCCGCGCTGTCCGCTGTGCTTAGCCACGCCCGGTCCGAGCCTGCCGGTAGTGGCGGAGCAGCGAACGCACATGCTCCTCCCAGGTGAAGGCGGCGACCGCGTGCTCCCGGGAGTGGCGCCCCATCCGCTCGCGGCGCGGCGCGTCGGCGGCCAGCTCGTCCAGGGTGGCGCGGAGCGCCTCGACCTCGCGCGGCACCAGCGCGACCAGGGAGCGGTCCAGGCGGTACGGGGCGTAGCCGGGGTCGTCCGTGGTCACCACCGGGAGGCCCGAGGCCATCGCCTCCTGCACCGTCAGCGGAAATCCCTCGGCCGTGGACGGCAGCGCGAACAGGTCGCACGCCCGGTAGGCCTCGGCCAGCTCCTCGGGCGGGAGCGTACCGAGGTGGTGCACCCCGGGCCGGCCCGCCAGCGCCGCCGAGTCGCCGTCCCCGGCGAACACCAGGTCGTAGTCGGCGGTGCCCCGGTGGGCGGCCAGCAGCAGGTCGTAGCCCTTCTTGGGGACCAGCCGGCCCGCGAACAGCACCAGGAGGCGGTCGGTCGGCAGTCCCAGGCGTTTGCGGGCCAGCACGCGCTCCTCGGCCGACCCGGCCGGCCGGAACAGGGCCGTGTCGACCCCGTTGGCGAGATGGCGGGCGTGCTCCGGGCGGGCGCCGAGGCCGAGCACGAACGCGGCGACCGAGGCGTTGAGGGTGAACACGTTCGCAGCACGACGCAGCAGGGCCCGTCCGGCCACCGCGTACACCGCCCGCTGCACCGCGCGCACCACCGCGGACGGGTGCTCCACCATGGCGACGTGCTGGGTGAGCAGGTGCGGGGTGCGGGTGAGGACGGCGGCGAGGCCGGCCGTCCACGAGGTCAGGTAGAGGCAGTCGTGCACGTGCACGACGTCGGCCCAGCGCGCCCAGCGGATCGCGGCCGGGAGCGCGGTCGGCGACAGCACGGGGAACGGCACGCCGGCCCGCTCGGCGCCGTTCCAGGCCGCCACCCGGACCACGCGGACGCCGTCGTCCTCGCTGACGACGCTCCGCTCACCGCTGGTGAGGACCGTGACCTCGGCGCCCGCGGCGACCAGGTTGACCGCCTCCTGCCGCACGACGTTCTCGATGCCGCCCAGGTGCGGGGGGAAGTAGTGGCTGACGAGCAGGACCCGTTGCGGCCCGCCGGCGCTGCTCATCGGTAGATCCTCGCTCCCTCGCTGCTGTAGATCTGGTTCTTGGTGGCGTCCAGCAGGCCCATCGGGTAACGGTAGGTGATGAGGTCTCCGCGGTAGAAGACGGTCACCTCGTCCTTCCTGGCCGCGGTCGTGCCGAGCAGCACGTAGGAGTGGGTGCGCATGAAGGTCGGGAAGATCTCGCCCTGGCTCTTGCCGGTGAGCAGGGTCTGCAGCCGGCTGAAGCCGTAGCGGTCCGTCTGGACCAGCTGCCCCTTGTCGTTGGCGGTCCGCTGCGTCAGCCAGTACGCCGCCTGGCGCTCCTCGGCATGCGGGTAGTAGATGTCGTAGTAGCGGCCGGCGTTGCTCAGCTGGAGCTGCGCCGGGTAGCCGCCCAGCACCTTGGGCACCACGCCGGTCAGGTCGAGGAACAGCGCCGTGGTCAGCACGCAGGCCAGCGGTACGGTGCGCCGGTTCGCCCAGCGCAGCGCCCACAGGGTGCCGGCCGCCACGAACGGCGCGAAGAAGAACAGGCCCTGCTGGAACGCGCGGAGCACGCTGTAGTCCACCGACAGCTGCGGCAGCAGCGTGAACAGCGCGACGACCGCGAGTGCCCCGGCGGTCAGGGTGATCTGGTCCCGGGCCGGCCGGAACGAGCGGTTGCGGCTGCGGAACACCACCACGAAGCCGACCAGCACCAGCAGTTGGAGGAGCAGAGCGGCCCCCTGGCGCAGTGCCCCGTTGAGCCCCGGCACCGGTATGCCGATCGCCTCCAGGGCCTTGCCGGCCCCGGTCACCGGCAGGTCCGCCTGCGCCACCACGGGCGTGGGGGTGGACTTCAGCTTGGTGAGCGGCATGTAGGCGCCGGCGGCGCGCTGGCTCTCGGTCTGTTCGAGGGACTCCTCGCGGAAGTCCGCCAGCAGTTCCTCCGGGCTCGCCTTGGTACCGCCGAGCAGGCTGTACGAGGTGTCGGACGAACCGCTCTGCGCCTGGCCCGGGTGCAGCACGTTCTGCGCCACGATCCGCAGCGTGCTCTGCAGCTGGCCCGAGGTTCCGGTGACCGGCCCGGCCCAGAGCAGCGCGAGGACGGCCGGCAGGAGCACCATCCACCAGGTCACGAACGAGGTGGACTGGTCGTTCTGACTGCGTCGGCGGGGCCGCGATTCCCGCGCCCGCGCGGCCAGCCGCCAGGTCTTGTCGACCGCGAAGGCGATGCCGAGCGTGGCCACGACCACGTAGGTCGTGGAGTAGTGCGAGAGGACCACCCCGGCCATCAGCACGCTGAAGGCCCACCGTCTCCGCGCCCGCGGCCTGCCCGGGTCGGTCAGCACCGTCATCGAGCAGCCGAGCAGCAAGAACGCGACCTCCTGGCGGCCCAGGAAGGTCATGTCGCTGAAGAAGGTCGGGAAGATCATGAAGTAGACGGCCGAGAGCAGCGCCACGAACTGCGGTGCCACGTTGCGCACCGACCGGTAGACCAGCACCGGGGTGAAGGCGAACAGCAGCGGGAGCAGCACCTTGAAGACGTACAGGTCCGGGACGGCGGTCAGCCGGACCACGCTCACCGGCAGCAGGGTGACGCTCAGGCAGGCGTTGTAGGCGTCGACGTAGGTCGCGGGGTCCCACAGCGAGCCGCCGAGGGTGAGCCGGAAGTACTTGTACTCGCGCTGGATGTCGTGGCCGGTGATGTACCAGCCGCGCAGGGAGTTGAGCAGCAGCAACGCGGTGGCGGCGACGTACAGCCCGGTCCCGGTGAGGGATGCCGGGTGGCGCCGCCGCCGGGCCACCAGGAGCACCAGCAGGGCGGCGATCACCACCAGCGCCACCGTGCTGACCGCGCCGCTGAAGCCGTTGTTGAGCCGGATCGGTCCGGCGACCGAGAGCAGCAGGGCGAGCGCCCCGAGGCCTCCGACGGTCTTTGCGCCTCGTGGCAGGCCCGAGCCGGCCACCGGTTCCTCGCGCTCCTCCTCGGGGGCGAGCACGCCGATCACCAGGAGCACCGTCATGGTCGCCGCCGACAGGTCCAGTCGCCCGAGCGGGCGGTCGTCCCCGAGCAGTGGCAGCACCGTGTTCAGCCCTAGGGCCACCAGGATGTCGGTGATCACGGCGAAGCCGACCGACAGCATCAGGGAGGCGTCACGGGTGGAGACCACCCGGCTCGCGGTACCGCGCCACAGCGCCACCGGCGCCCCCAGGAGCAGCCACAGACCGGCCAGGGTGCGCGGAACGGCCGGCATCCCCGGCACCGCCTCCAGCACGCAGGCCAGGCCGACGCCCACCATCACACCGAGCCGCCCCCGCAGGACGGCCGGCACGGTCATGCCGCCACCGCGGGACGGAGCTCGCCGTAGAGCTCGCCGTAGACCTGTTCGACCCGGGCGGCGACCGCCTCCCAGGAGTAGCCGCGGGCGGCCTCGGCGCTCCGCGCCGACAGCGTCCCGCGCAGGGCGGGATCCGCGGCCAGCCGGTCGATCGCGGCGGCCAGCGCGGTCGGCTCGGGCGCTGCGAGCAGGCCCACCTCGCCGAGCAGTTCGGTGTTGCCGGGGACGGCGGTGGCCAGGACCGGCAGTGCCGCCGCCATGGCCTCCAGCGCGACCAGCGGCATCCCCTCCCGGTCGGACGGCAGCACGAAGGCGTCCGCCGCCTCGTAGGCCGCCACCAGGTCGGCCCCGTGCAGGCCTCCCGCGAACTCGACCGATCCGAGGCCCAGCTCGGCCGCCCGGGCCTCCAGCCGCTCCCGCAGTTCACCGTCGCCGACCAGGCGCAGCCGGACCGGCTGCCGTACGAGGGCCATGGCCTCCAGCAGGCGGGCGACGTTCTTCTGGGCGCTGAGCCGGCCGACGTACAACAGCTCGAGCGGACGCTGCCGCGGCTCCCGGACGGGCCGGAAGAACTCCCGGCCGACCCCGTTGGGCACCACGAACACCCGCTCCGCGGGCACGCGGTACCGGTCGCGGACGAAGTCGGCCTGGGACCGGGTCAGGACGATCACGCCGACCGCTGCCCGCAGCACCCGGGCGAGGACGTGCTTCTTGTACAGCGGCAGCAGCCCGCCGAGCGGACCGGAAGAGTCCACGTCGAGGTGGAAGTGGACCAGGAACCGCCCGCGGCGCACCAGACTGGTGAGCGCCACCAGTTCCGGCAGCAGCGCGTGGGCGCAGTGCAGGTGGACCACCGAACCGCGCGGGGCCCTGAGCAGGGAGATCGGGAGGCCGGGAGCGACCGCGGTGTGGGCGACCTCGACCGCCCGGTGCCGGCGCACGCTCAGCCGGCCCTGCCGCTCGTGCCGTTCCGCTCCCCCGGCACCGAGCACGGTGGTGACGACGCGTACGTCGTGCCGGTGGGACAGCTGCTGGGAGAGGTGCTCGACGACCCGTTCCAGCCCGCCCAGGTGCGGCGGGTAGTACGGGGTGACCTGCAGGACGGTACGCATCGGGGTTCCTGGGCGGGGAGTTCGCGGTCCGGAGGTCACGGATTGCCCTTGATCTGAGCGCTTCCGAACCTGAAGTGCAGCTTCTGCGGGTGACCGGGAAGGGAGACGCGCACCGTCGACACCTCGCCCTTCGCCTCCAGGCGGACGACGATCGGCACCGGAGCCCCCTCGTGCGGTACCAGCGGCGCGGTGGTGGTGGCCACCGCCTTGCCGTCGGCCGATTCTAGCGTCACCTTCACCTCGTACGACTTCGCGCCCGTGCCGTGGTCGTTGAGCGCCAGCGGCACGACCACGGTGGCGCCCTCGAAGGTGGGCGAGGCGGTGAAGTAGAGCTCCGCGAACGGGGTCTGCTGCTTGGTGAAGGACTGCTCCAGCACGGTTCGGACGGGCTCCAGCGAGCACACGCCGACCACCGCGACGGCGGCGGCCAGAGCAGCCGCCGCCGTGCGCAGCCGCTTTCCGTGCCCGGCCGGCCGTCGGCGCCGCGGCCGGGCCTCCGACCGCGGTGCGGGCGGGTCCGAGGGGCGGTCCGCAGACCGCTCGACGGTCCGGGCGGACTCGATCACGTGCTCAGACCGCCTCGTAATGCGCGGTCAGCGCACTGTCGTCGGCGGCGTCGACGGCCGGTGCGGCCTGCCTCGGGGCGAGGGTCCCCGGGCACTCGACCCGTCGCCCGGCCTCCCGGCGCAGCCGGTGCTCGAAGAGCTGCCGGAGGTTGGCCATCCCGTCCGGGAGCGCCTTCAGCTTCACCTCGCCACCGCGCGGGCGGTACTCGATCGGCACTTCGAGGTAGCGGTACCCGGCGCGGGTCGCCGCGTTCTTGATCTCCTGCGAGAAGGCCATGCCGGGCGATCGGACGTCCAGGCCGTCCCAGACGTAGCGCCGGAACACCCACATGCCCGACTGGGAGTCCCGCAGTCCATTGCGGAAGAGCCCGCGGCTGAGCGCGCTGAGCGCATGGTTGGCGATGGTGTGCGTACGCTTCATCGCCGAGCGGTTCGCGCGGCCGAGCCGATTGGTCGTCATGAACTCGACGTCCTGCTCGACCAGGACACTCAACAGCTCGGGCAGCGAGTCGAACGGGTAGGTGCAGTCCGCGTCGCCGGTGGATATGACGTCACCGGTCGCCCGGTCGAACCCCGCCTGGTAGGCGTTGCCGTATCCGCGCCGAGGCTGTGTCACGACCGTGGCCCCGAGGGCCCGGGCCACGTCCGCGGTGCCGTCGGTGGAGGCGTTGTCCACCACGACCACCTCGGTCTGCCAGCCGGCCGCCTCCAGCTCCGCCACCGGAATGGTGTCGAAAACCGTTGGCAGGTTCTCGGCTTCGTTGAGCGCCGGGATGACGATCGACAGACGACTCACGTGGCTCCCCCCTGGAGCGGATGCTTGGCTTTCCGGCTCCGAGCGGTCTCCACTCGGATGCCGTCCGCCCGCGACAATCGCCCCGTCCCGAACCGGGTGGCGGCATGAACGGCCGCGTACGACGGAGCGCTGGACTCGAACCGCGGGCAAGCCTAGTCCATCCGCGGGCAGCATCCGACTCGCGCGTGATCACATTGTGACGGCGAGCTGACTTGCCATTGGGTAAACTGGCAGTTTTCGCTCAGCCGACCAACCAGGCATTGGTGGGCTTCGCACCCGCTTCGGCCTTGCCGTCCTTGAGGCTTGCCACCTGAGCGGGGGTCAGCGCCTTGTCCCAGACCTTGACGTTGGCGAGCACGCCCGCCCAGTAGTTGCCCCAGATCCCGTGGTGGCGGCTGCGGCCGAGCTGGAGCGGGCCGGGTCCGGCCCAAATCCCGGGCACCGTCGCGGTGCCGGCCGGGGCGCCGTTGACGTACAGCGCGACGGTCTTCGACGTGGCGTCGTAGGTGCCGGTGAGCAGCGCCCACTGACCCGATGTGGTGTCACTCGCCGACATCACCTCCACGGCGGTGCTGTCCGC
Source organism: Kitasatospora sp. NPDC048365 (assembly GCF_043200835.1). Taxonomy (NCBI): domain Bacteria; kingdom Bacillati; phylum Actinomycetota; class Actinomycetes; order Kitasatosporales; family Streptomycetaceae; genus Kitasatospora; species Kitasatospora sp. NPDC048365. Next base: position 124,607 of record NZ_JBICYJ010000004.1, on the reverse strand, counting down.
GCCCTTGTCGGCGGTCTGCACCCGGAAGACCCACCCCTTCCGACCGTTGGTGTCGTCGCGGCCCAACTCGAAGGAGTAGGAGACGCCGTCGCCCTCGCTGATGGCCATTCGGGCGCCGGCCGGCGCCTCGCAGTAGACCCAGGCCGAGATGCTGAAGCTCTTGGTGACGTCGACCAGCCGGTCGGCGGACTGCGCGAAGGAGTTGCCGTTGCTCCGCAGCCGCAACACGTTCCCGTTCTTGTCCTTGCCCACCTGCGCGTCCGGGCCCATCGCCAGGTGCGCCTGGCCGGCCCGGTCGGCGAGCAGGTTCTCGTCCCCTGGCACGGTGGCCGCGGATCCGCCGCCGCTGGCCGAGGCCGAGGCGCTCGCGCTCGCCGAGGAACTCGGGTCGGCGACCGGGGTGCCGCTGTGACGGGTCTTCACCACCACCACACCGACGCCCACACCCAGCAGCACCGCGACCGCCGCCACGACGGCCGTCCAGCGGCGGCGCTTGCGCCGGCTCTCCGCCTCCGCCTCGTCCGCCAGCGCCGACCAGTCCGGCTCGGTCGGCGGGCCGGACTGCAGCGGGAACGCCGGCGGCGGACCGTACTGACCCTGCGGGTACCCGTAGCCGCCGGTCTCGTACGGATACCCGTATCCGCCCTGCTGGGGCGGGTATCCGTACCCGGGCTGCGGCGCGGGCGGCTGCCCGCCCGCGAAGGGCTCCGGGGGCGTGGCGCTGGGGCCCGGGCCGGGCGCGGCAGCCCCGTCGGGCTGCTGGGTACCGTCAGTCATAGACCGGATGCTAGAACATCCGGTCGTTCATCCCAACGGCGGATGCCGGTGAAGACCCTTCATCGAAACATTTCCGCGTCTTTACAGTGGCCTGACCGTCGGTCAGGCCACTGCCGAGACGGTCGGTCCGTCAGCCCAGGTGGGTGCGGACGGCGTCGGCGAGGCGCCCGCAGACGGCGTTCGCCTGGGCCTCGTCCGCCGCCTCGACCATCACGCGGACCAGCGGCTCGGTGCCGGACTTGCGCAGCAGCACCCGCCCGGTGGCGCCGAGCTCGGCCTCCGCCTCGCGGACCGCGGCCTGCAGCTCCTCGCAGCTCTCGACCCGGTTCTTGTCCACGCCCTTGACGTTGATCAGCACCTGCGGCAGCCGGGTCATCACCGACGCCAGGTCGGCCAGCGACTGCTTGGTGGCCGCCAGTCGGGCGCCCAGCATCAGGCCGGTGAGGGTGCCGTCGCCGGTGGTCGCGTGGTCGAGCAGGATCACGTGGCCGGACTGCTCGCCGCCGAGCGCGAAGCCGTGCTGCTTCATCTCCTCCAGCACGTACCGGTCGCCGACCGCGGTCTGCACCAGCTCGATGCCCTCGCGTTCCATCGCCAGCTTGAAGCCCAGGTTGGACATCACGGTGGCGACGGCGGTGCCGCGGCGCAGCGTGCCGGCCTCCTTCATGGCGACCGCGAGGATCGCGATGATCTGGTCGCCGTCGACCTCGTTGCCGTCCGCGTCGGCGGCCAGGCAGCGGTCGGCGTCGCCGTCGAGGGCGATGCCGAGGTCCGCGGCGTGCTCCTGCATCGCGACGCGCAGCTTGTCCAGGTGGGTGGAGCCGACGCCGTCGTTGATGTTGAGGCCGGTGGGCTCGGCGCCGAGGGTGTAGACGACCTCCGCGCCGGCCCGGGCGAAGGCCTCCGGGGCGACCCGGGCGGCGGCGCCGTGCGCACCGTCGATGACGACCTTGACGCCGTCGAGGCGGTTCGGCAGGACGGCGACCAGGTGGGCGACGTACTTGTCGAAGCCCTCGTTGTAGCTGCGGACCCGGCCGACGTCGGCGCCGGTGGGGCGCTTCCACTCGTCGTCGCCGACGCCGTAGCGCCGGTAGTGGGCCTCGATCGCGTCCTCGATCGCGTCGTCCAGCTTGTGGCCGCCGCGGGCGAGGAACTTGATGCCGTTGTCCGGCATGGCGTTGTGGCTGGCGGAGAGCATCACGCCGAAGTCGGCGCCGAGCGCGCCGGTGAGGTACGCCACGGCCGGGGTGGGCAGCACGCCGACCCGCAGGACGTCGACGCCCGCGCTGGCCAGGCCGGCGATCACGGCGGCCTCCAGGAACTCTCCGGAGGCGCGCGGGTCACGTCCGACCACGGCGACCGGACGGTGTCCGTCGAAGGCGCCCGCGTCGCCCAGCACGTGAGCCGCCGCGACCGACAGGCCGAGGGCTAGTTCGGCGGTCAGGCCCTCGTTGGCCACACCGCGCACCCCGTCGGTTCCGAAGAGTCGTCCCATGCTTGTCGTCCTGTCCTCAGCCGTTCCAGCCGTCGTCGACCGGCTTTCCATCGAATCACTCCACGACCTCCGCACAAGGCCGGGAGCACGACGCCCCGGAGTACGTGAAGTACTCCGGGGCGTACGAGTCGCACTCGCGGGATGCGATTAGCGCTTGCTGTACTGCGGCGCCTTGCGGGCCTTCTTGAGACCGGCCTTCTTGCGCTCGACGGCGCGAGAGTCACGGGTCAGGAAGCCGGCCTTCTTGAGCGGGCCGCGGTTGTTGTCCACGTCCGCCTCGTTCAGGGCGCGGGCCACGCCGAGGCGCAGCGCGTAGGCCTGACCGGAGACGCCGCCACCCGAGATGCGGGCGACAACGTCGTAACGGCCGTCGAGCTCGAGGAGCTTGAAGGGCTCGTTCACGGTCTGCTGGTGCACCTTGTTGGGGAAGTAGTTCTCCAGGGTGCGACCGTTGATCTTCCACTGGCCGGTGCCGGGGACGATGCGCACGCGGGCGATCGCCTCCTTGCGGCGGCCGAGGCCGGCGCCGGGGACGGCCTCGCCGAAGCGGCCGGCCAGCGACTCGGTGGTGTACTCGGTCTCGGTGGTGTACTCCTCGACGTTCTCGTCGAAGTCGACCTCGAGGGTGGTGCTCTCGATGGCAGTCTCGGCCACGGTGTTCCTCAGCTCCTGCTTTTCAGTGATGGGGTTAGGTGGCCGGAATTACTGCGCGACCTGGGTGATCTCGAACGGCACCGGCTGCTGCGCAGCGTGCGGGTGCTGGTCGCCCGAGTAGACCTTCAGCTTCGAGAGCATCTGACGGCCCAGGGTGTTCTTGGGGAGCATGCCCTTGATGGCCTTCTCGACGGCCTTCTCGGGGTTCTTGTCGAGCAGCTCGTCGTAGCGGACCGAGCGGAGACCGCCCGGGAAACCGCTGTGGCGGTACGCCATCTTCTGGGTCTTCTTGTTACCCGACAGGTGCACCTTGTCAGCGTTGATGATGACGACGAAGTCGCCGGTGTCAACGTGCGGCGCGTAGATCGCCTTGTGCTTGCCGCGGAGCAGGCTGGCGGCCTGGGAGGCCAGGCGGCCGAGCACGACGTCGGTCGCGTCGATGACGTGCCACTGACGCTGGACGTCGCCGGGCTTGGGGCTGTACGTACGCACGGTCGTAGCCTTCGCTTTTCAGTGAGTGTGTCTGACAGGAGCACCCTGAACCGAGGGATCAGCCTTGCCCGCCCCGGACGCAATCGGGTTGGGCCGCTGGTCATCGGCCTTGGTGTCTCCGGCGTACCGACCTCTCACGTGAGATGGAGCGAGCCAATACGCACAACAAGGGCCCACAATACCGGGGCGAGGGGGCTGAATCCAAACTCAGCGGTCACGGACCACGCGGGTCACGTCCCAGACCGGCTCGGGAGCCTCGTACACCCGGCCGTCCTCGCCGAAGACCAGGAAGCGGTCGAAGCTCCGGGCGAACCAGCGGTCGTGGGTCACGCAGAGCACCGTGCCGTCGAAGGCCTCCAGGCCCTGCTGCAGCGCCTCGGCGCTCTCCAGGTCCAGGTTGTCGGTCGGCTCGTCCAGCAGCAGCGCGGTCGAGCCGGACAGCTCCAGCTTGAGGATCATCAGCCGGGCCTGCTGGCCGCCGGAGAGCGATTCGAACTTCTGCTCCTCCTGCCGGTCCAGCTCGTAGCGGCGCAGCGCCCCCATCGCGGCGCCCCGGCTGAGCGCGTGCTCCTCCTCCACGATCGAGCGCACCGTGCGGCCCAGCAGCTCCGGGTGGGCGTGGGACTGCCGGAAGTGGCCCGGCACCACGCGGGCGCCGAGCTTCCAGTTGCCGCCGTGCTTCACGCTCTCGTCGCCGGCCAGCATCCGCAGGAAGTGCGACTTGCCGGAGCCGTTGGAGCCCAGCACGGCGACCCGCTCGCCGTAGAAGACCTCCAGGTCGAAGGGCTTCATCAGGCCGGTCAGCTCCAGCTGCTCCATGGTGAAGGCCCGCACGCCGGTGCGGCCGCCCTTCAGGCGCATGGTGATGGACTGCTCGCGCGGCGGCTCCTCCGGCCGGCCGGCCTCCTCGAACTTCTTCAGCCGGGTCTGGGCGGCGGCGTAGCGGGTGGCGAGGGCGTGGCTGACCGATGCGGCCTGGCGCAGGGTGACCACCAGCTTCTTCAGCTTGGCGTGCTCCTCGTCCCAGCGGCGCCCGAGCTCCTCGAAGCGGGCGAACCGGTCCTGGCGGGCCTGGTGGAAGGACTCGAAGCCGCCGCCGTGCACCCAGACGCTGGAGCCGGCCGCGCCGGACTCCACGCTGATGATCTTCTCGGCGGTGGTGGAGAGCAGCTCGCGGTCGTGCGAGATGAACAGCACCGTCTTGGAGGTCGCCTTGATGGCCTCCTCCAGCCAGCGCTTGCCCGGTACGTCCAGGTAGTTGTCCGGCTCGTCGAGCAGCAGCACCTCGTCCGGGCCGCGCAGCAGCGCCTCCAGCACCAGTCGCTTCTGCTCGCCGCCGGAGAGGGTGTTCAGCCCGCGCCACTGCGCCTTGTCGAAGGAGATGCCGAGCGCGGCCATGGTGCACACGTCCCAGTCGGCCTCGTACTCGTAGCCGCCGGCGTCGGACCAGTCGGAGAGCGCCTGGGCGTAGGCCATCTGCGTCTTCTCGTCGTCCTGCGCCATCATCGCCAGCTCGGCCGCGTCGACCATGCGGGCGGCGGCGGCGATCCGGGCCGGGGCAACCGAGACCAGCAGGTCGCGCACCGAGGCGTCGGCGGGCAGCGCGCCCGGAGCGTCCTTGCTGTCCTCACGGCCGGTGGTCCCGACGAACTGGCGCATCACGCCGAGCCCGCCGCTGACCGTCACCGAGCCGCCGTGCGGCTGCACGTCACCGGCGATCATGCGCAGCAGCGTGGTCTTGCCCGCGCCGTTGGCGCCCACCAGCGCCACCGCGGCACCCTCGCCGACCCGGAAGGACGCGTCGTCGAACAGCACCCGTCCGTCCGGCAGGTAGTACTCAAGGTGCGAAATCTCGACGTGTCCCATAGCGGCGATTGTGCCTGGCCCTCCGCAGTGGGTCCAAACGGCTTTTCCTACCGGTCAGGCGCCGGCGCCCGGCAGGGTGCGCAGCCGGCGGGCCGCCTTGTTGCGGGCGGCCAGCTGGTCGTCGGCCGGGTAGCCGACCTCCTCCAGGGTCAGCCCGTACGGCCGGATCACGTTGACCGCGGAGTTGCGCACCCCGCCGGCCAGCACCTCGCCGGGGAACTCCACCGGCCGGTGCCCGTCGCCGACCAGCAGCATCGCACCGACCAGCGCCCGCACCATGTTGTGGCAGAAGGCGTCCGCCCGGACGGTGGCCACCGCCAGCGAGCCCTCCTGCGCCGCGTACGGGTCGACCGGCACCCGGTCCCAGTGCAGCTCCAGCAGGGTGCGGATGGTGGTCGCGCCCTCGCGCTTCTTGCAGTACGCGGCGAAGTCGTGCTCGCCGAGCAGCAGCTTCGCTGCGGCGTTCATCTTCTCGACGTCCAGCGGCCGGTCGTGCCAGAGCACGTGCCCGCGCAGCAGCGGGTCGACCCCACCGGGGTGGTCGGCGACCCGGTACGCGTAGCGCCGCCAGACCGCGGAGAAGCGCGCGTCGAAGCCGTACGGCGCCTCGGCCACCCGGTAGATCCGGACGTCGCCGGGCAGCCGTCCGGCGAGCCGGCGCAGCAGCTTCTCCCCGTGCGCGGCCCACAGCTCGACCGGCAGGTCGACGTGCGCGACCTGGCCGCGGGCGTGCACGCCCGCGTCGGTGCGGCCGGCCACGGTCAGCGGGTAGAGCTCGGAGCTGCGGGTGACGACCTGCAGCGCGCTCTCGATCTCCTCCTGGACGGTGCGCCGCCCGCGCTGCCGTGCCCAGCCGGAGAACTCGGCCCCGTGGTAGGCGAGGTCCAGCCGGATCCGGACGTACCCGTCGGCGGGGCCGTCCTTCACGGGGGGCTGCTCGGCGCAATCAGTGACCACATCTACTCCAGACAGAAGGAACGGGCCCGCTCCCCCACGGATGGGAGAACGGGCCCGCGGCAACACCTAAAGGCGTCAGGCCTGCTCGGCCTCGGTGGCCTCGTCGGCCTTGGCCTCGACGGCCTCGGCCTGCTCGGCCTCCTTGACCGCGCGCTTGGCGGCGGCCTCGGCCTCGGCAACGGTCGCCTTGGTGGCGATCTCGCCCTCGACCAGCTCGATCACGGCCATCGAGGCGTTGTCGCCACGACGGGTGCCGATCTTGGTGATACGGGTGTAGCCACCCGGGCGGTTCTCGAAGCGCGGGGCGATCTCGGTGAAGAGGGTGTGCAGCACCGACACGTCGGTGATGGTCTTGCGCACCAGGCGACGGTTGTGGATGTCGCCCTTCTTCGCCTTGGTGATCAGCTTCTCCGCCAGCGGGCGCAGGCGACGGGCCTTGGCCTCGGTGGTGGTGATGCGGCCGTACTGGAACAGCTCACGGGCCAGACCGGCGAGCAGCAGGGGCTCGTGGTGCGGGCCGCCGCCGAGGCGGGCACCCTTGGTGGGACGCGGCATGGAATTACTCCTTGGATCTCCGACCGGGGCCGTACCAGGTACCTCGGCGGGCCTGGGCGCACTGTGCTCCCAGGACTTGTCTCGACCCGCGGGAACGGCCGCCGAGGCGGCCGTTCCGACGGTTCAAACTCAGTACTGCTCGGTCTCCGCGTAACCCTGGTCGTCCAGGTCGTCGGCGCCGAAGGCGTCGGCGGCGGCGGTCGGGTCGAATCCGGGCGGGCTGTCCTTGAGGGCCAGGCCCATGCCGGCCAGCTTCGCCTTGACCTCGTCGATCGACTTCGCACCGAAGTTGCGGATGTCGAGCAGGTCGGCCTCGGAGCGGGCGACGAGCTCACCCACGGTGTGGATGCCCTCGCGCTTGAGGCAGTTGTACGACCGAACGGTGAGCTCCAGCTCCTCGATCGGCAGCGCCAGGTCGGCGGCCAGGGCGGCGTCCGTCGGGGACGGGCCCATGTCGATGCCCTCGGCGTCGACGTTCAGCTCGCGGGCGAGGCCGAACAGCTCGACGAGGGTCTTGCCGGCCGAGGCCATGGCGTCACGGGGGCGCATGGCGGGCTTGGTCTCGACGTCGACGATGAGCTTGTCGAAGTCGGTCCGCTGCTCGACACGGGTGGCCTCGACCTTGTAGGTGACCTTCAGCACGGGGCTGTAGATCGAGTCGACCGGGATGCGGCCGATCTCCTGGCCGGAAGCCTTGTTCTGCACGGCGGAGACGTAGCCGCGACCGCGCTCGACGGTCAGCTCCATCTCCAGCTTGCCCTTGCCGTTCAGCGTGGCGAGGACCAGCTCGGGGTTGTGCACCTCGACACCGGCCGGGGGCGCGATGTCGGCGGCGGTGACCACACCCGGACCCTGCTTGCGCAGGTACATCACGACCGGCTCGTCGTGCTCCGAGGAGACGACCAGCTGCTTGATGTTGAGGATGAGGTCGGTCACGTCCTCCTTGACGCCCGGCACGGTGGTGAACTCGTGCAGGACGCCGTCGATCCGGATGCTGGTGACAGCGGCACCGGGGATCGACGACAGCAGGGTGCGACGCAGGGAGTTGCCGAGGGTGTAGCCGAAGCCCGGCTCGAGCGGCTCGATCACGAACCGCGAGCGGAACTCGTCGACGACCTCTTCGGTCAGCGAGGGACGCTGAGCGATCAGCATGTTTCTGGATCCTCCAGTTGTCTTCGGCACCCACTATTTGATGCCGATGGACTCAAGCGTACGGGGTCCTGTGAGAAACAGGACCCCGTACGAGGTTTCAACGCGGCGCTACAGCGTCAGACGCGGCGGCGCTTCGGCGGACGGCAGCCGTTGTGCGGGGTGGGGGTGACGTCCTGGATCGAGCCGACCTCGATGCCGGTGGCGGACAGCGAACGGATCGCGGTCTCGCGGCCGGAACCCGGGCCCTTGACGAAGACGTCGACCTTGCGCATGCCGTGCTCCATCGCGCGACGGGCAGCGGCCTCGGCGGCCATCTGCGCGGCGAACGGGGTGGACTTGCGCGAGCCCTTGAAACCGACGTGGCCGGCCGAGGCCCAGGAGATCACGTTGCCCTGCGGGTCGGTGATCGAAACGATGGTGTTGTTGAACGTGCTCTTGATGTGGGCGTGCCCGTGAGCGACGTTCTTCTTCTCCTTGCGGCGGATCTTCTTCGCGCCGGCAGCCTGACGACCCTTGGGGGGCATAAGTCTGTTCTCCTACTGAGGTGGTCGGTCCGCTAACCCGCGGGCCGGAGGGATGTCCGGTTACGGGACGGACTACTTCTTGCCCGGCTTCTTCTTGCCGGCGATCGCGCGACGCGGGCCCTTGCGGGTACGCGCGTTGGTGTGGGTGCGCTGACCGCGGACCGGCAGGCCGCGACGGTGACGCAGACCCTCGTAGCAGCCGATCTCGACCTTGCGGCGGATGTCGGCGGCGACGGCACGGCGGAGGTCACCCTCGACCTCGAAGTTCGCGTCCACGAACTTCTGCAGCTTGACGAGGTCGTCCTCGGTGATGTCGCGGACGCGGATGTCCGGGTTCACGCCGGTCTCGGCCAGCGCCAGCTGCGCGCGGGTCTTGCCGATGCCGTAGACGTAGGTGAGGGCGATCTCGATCCGCTTCTCGCGGGGGAGATCAACGCCGGAAAGGCGTGCCATTCATGGCTCCTGTGGTTCTTCTCAGAGGTCTTGCGTGCCGCCTACTCGATGTCTCTCGACAAGGAGCCCCGGCCTCTGACCGGGGGTGGCAGTCCGTTCGGGGAACGGATCGGGCGGCCCGCTTATGACGTTGTGCGCGTCGCGCGAAGTACTACGAGAAATGCTGGGGCGAGGATCAGCCCTGGCGCTGCTTGTGGCGCAGGTTGTCGCAGATCACCATGACCCGGCCGTGGCGGCGGATCACCTTGCACTTGTCGCAGATCTTCTTGACGCTCGGCTTGACCTTCATGATTCAGGTTCTCCGGGGTCTAGATCTGGAGCGATTTACTTGTATCGGTAGACGATCCGGCCGCGGGTCAGGTCGTAGGGAGAGAGCTCCACGACGACCCGGTCATCCGGGAGGATGCGGATGTAGTGCATGCGCATCTTGCCGCTGATGTGCGCGAGGACCTTGTGACCGTTCTGCAGCTCGACCTTGAACATCGCGTTCGGAAGAGACTCGATCACGGTGCCCTCGATCTCAATGGCGCCTTGCTTCTTAGCCATGAACTGCGAGATCCACCCTTCGGGGTCCGGCTACCGTATGCGGAACGCTCGTGCGAACCAGGCTTCACCTCACCCGAGAGGGATGAGGGCGTGCCGAAACACGCTACGAGAGAGCCGACAGTCCATGCTACACGCTTAGAGGACGCCCGCTGCCACCGGCTCCACGTGGGCGGTGCACGCCGAGCAGCGGCGGGCGGCCTGCGGTATCTCGGTCAGGCACTCGGGGCACGGGCGCTTGGGGGTCTTCGGCTTCTTCGGCATGTAGCGCGCGGTGGCCTTGGTCACCGGCAGCACCACGCAGAAGTACAGCACCGCGGCGGTCATCGTGAACGCGATCAGCACGTTCAGGAACTGTCCGTACGGGAAGGTGACGCTCGCCACCGTGAACTTGTACGAGCTGAAGTCGCCGGCCGCCCCGACCACCACACCCACGAGCGGGGTGAGGAAGGCCGAGACGAAGCCGGTGACGACGGCGGTGAAGGCCGCGCCGATCACCACACCGACGGCCATGTCGATCACGTTGCCGCGCATCATGAAGTCGCGGAAACCCTTGAGCACTGCTCGCTCCCCTGCCTGATTCGTCCCTGGTCTTCGAACCAGAGACGATACCGGCTAGCCGAGCGGGTCAGGAGCCGCCTGCACGCCGAGCTTGGCCAGCTCCGCCTTCCCGCCGTCGAAGGCGGTCAGCACCAGCGGGCCCTGCTCGGTGACGGCCACCGAGTGCTCCCAGTGCGAGGCCCAGGTGCCGTCGTCGGTGACGACCGTCCAGTCGTCCTCCAGCACGGTGGTGTGCGGGGTGCCGAGGCTCACCATCGGCTCGATCGCCAGCACGGTGCCGGGCACCAGCTTCATGCCCTTGCCGCGGCCGGCGACGTAGTTCAGCACGTGCGGCTCCATGTGCATCGCGGTGCCGATGCCGTGGCCGCCGTACCCCTCGGTGATGCCCCACTTGCCCTTGGGCGGCAGCGGCTGGCGGCGGATGAAGCCCTCGATCGCCCGGGAGACGTCGACCAGCCGGTTGCCCTTCTTCATCTGGGCGATGCCGGCCCACATCGAGCCCTCGGTGACCCGGGAGAGCATCTCGTTCTCCTGGGCGGTGGCGCCGACCGCGACCGTGATCGCCGCGTCGCCGTGCCAGCCGTCCAGGATGGCGCCGCAGTCGATCGAGATCAGGTCGCCCTCGCGGAGCACCCGCTCGCCGGGGATGCCGTGGACGACCTCCTCGTTCACCGAGGCGCAGATCACGCCCGGGAACCACAGGCCGCCGTGGTCGGCGCGGAAGTTCGAGGTGGCGCCGTGGTCGGTGATGACCTTGTCGGCGATGTCGTTCAGGTCCTGGGTGGTGATGCCCGGGGCCACCGCCTCCCGGCACGCCTTCAGCGCCTCGGCGACGACCAGCCCGGCCGCCCGCATCTTGGCGATCTGCTCGGGGGTCTTGATCTCCACCATCTGGTCAACGCCTTCCGTCTGCTTCTCGTCTGCTTCGCTACCAACGGTACGACGCACGGACGGCCGGGAAGCCCCACTGGGCTTCCCGGCCGTCCGGCGACGTCGTACGTCAGTCGTTCTTCTTGAGGGCGGCGACCGCGCGCTCGGTCACCTCGTCGACCTTCCCCAGGGCGGAGATGGTCACCAGGAGGCCCTGCTCCTGGTAGTAGCCGATGATCGGCTCGGTCTTGGAGTGGTACTCCTCCAGACGGACCCGCACGGCCTCCTCGGTGTCGTCCGAGCGCTGGTACAGCTCGCCGCCGCACTCGTCGCAGACGCCCTCGGTCTTCGGCGCGTTGTAGTCCACGTGGAAGACGTGGGCGCCGTTGGTGCGGCACAGCCGGCGGCCGGCGATCCGCTTGACGACCTCGTCCTCGGGGACCTCCAGGTCGAGCACACCGTCGAGGGCGATGCCCTCGGTGGCCAGGATCTCGTCCAGGGCCTTGGCCTGGCCGAGGTTGCGGGGGAAGCCGTCCAGCAGGAAGCCGTTCACGGCGTCCTCCTGGAGCATCCGGTCCTTGGCCATCCCGATGGTGACCTCATCCGGCACCAGGCGACCCGCGTCCATGTACGCCTTAGCCTCAAGGCCCAGCTCGGTGCCCTGGCTGATGTTGGCGCGGAACAGGTCTCCGGTGGAGATGTGGGGAATGGACAGGGTCTTGGCCAGAACGTGCGCCTGAGTACCCTTCCCGGCCCCGGGGGGTCCGACGAGGACGATTCGCATCAGCGGAGGAACCCTTCGTAATTGCGCTGCTGGAGCTGGCTCTCGATCTGCTTCACAGTTTCGAGTCCAACGCCTACGACGATGAGGACGGAGGTGCCGCCGAACGGGAAGTTGGTCTGCTGTCCGAAGGCGACCAGGGCGATCATCGGGATGAGGGCGATCAGGCCCAGGTAGAGCGAACCCGGCCACGTGATGCGGGTGAGCACGTAGTTCAGGTACTCGGCCGTGGGGCGGCCGGCCCGGATGCCCGGGATGAACCCACCATACTTCTTCATATTGTCGGCAACTTCTTCGGGGTTGAAGGAGATGGCGACGTAGAAGAAGGCGAAGAACACGATCAGCGCGAAGTACGTGACCATGTAGATCGGGTGGTCACCGCGCACGAAGTGGTTCTTGATCCAAACGGCCCAACCGGCCTGGGAGTTGGTCAGCTGTACGACCAGCGCAGGGATGTACAGCAGCGACGAGGCGAAGATGACCGGAATCACACCGGCCTGGTTCACCTTGAGCGGGATGTAGGTCGAAGTTCCGCCGAACGCGCGGCGGCCGATCATGCGCTTGGCGTACTGCACCGGGATCCGACGCTGCGCCTGCTCCACGAAGATGACCAGGCAGACGACGATGATGCCGACCGCGACGACGCTGGCGAACTCGCCCCAGCCGTCCAGCAGCTTGCCGGACTCCTTGATCGCCCACATCGAACCGGGGAAGCCCGCCGCGATCGAGGTGAAGATCAGGATGGACATGCCGTTGCCGATACCGCGGTCGGTGATCAGCTCGCCCAGCCACATGATCACGGTGGTGCCGGCGGTCATGATGATCACCATGGTGGCGATCCGGAAGACCGAGGTGTCCGGCACGATGTCGTTACCCTGCGGGCAGCTCGAGAACAGCGCGCCGCTGGACGCAGTCGCGAGGATGCCGGTGCCCTGGAGCACGGCGAGCGCGATGGTCAGGTAGCGGGTGTACTGAGTGATCTTCGCCGTGCCGGCCTGCCCCTCCTTCTTCAGCGCCTCGAGCCGCGGGATGACCACGGTGAGGAGCTGGAGGATGATGCTGGCCGTGATGTACGGCATGATGCCGAGCGCGAAGATGGTCAGCTGCAGCAGCGCGCCGCCGCTGAAAAGGTTGACCAGCCCGAACAGCCCCTGCTTCTGCGAGCTCACACAGGCGTGAACCGCTTCGAAGTTGACCCCGGGCACGGGGATGTGGGCGCCCAGCCGGAACAGCACCATGATGCCCAGCGTGAACAGCAGCTTCTTGCGCAGGTCGGGCGTCTGGAACGCCCGCGCGAACGCACTGAGCACGGTGCCTCCTGCGCCTCCCGCGCGTCGTCGGCGGGAGGGTCGGTCCTGAATGGGGAGTTTGTGGTTCGGGCCCTCGTACAGACAGCACCATCCTGCGCGCAGCCTACAAGGGAACTCCAGGGACTCTAACAGTGCGCGGCCACTCGCAGAAGCGTGAGCTGGCGCTCCCCCACTCACGGGGTACGGGATGCCCGGGTTTGCCCACAGACAGCTGGCACGGCCGGCCTCGCCTGGGCCGGGGATCCCGGTGGACGCGTGGAGTGTCTGCTGGTCTGTCCAGCCTTTCCACGTCTGCTCCGGTAGGGCCCTGTCGGGGGGGGGTGGCCGGGTAGTTGATCAGGCCGGTGGCGGGTGGGCGGCGTCGAAGAGGCCGGTGAAAGCATGCTGCCAGGACCAGCGGTCGGGCAGGTGCAGCGTCACCCGCCGGGCCGAACGGGCGAGGCCGGCCGGGATGTGGATGAGGTAAACGCGCAGGGTCGCGGTGGTGACCCTCGCACGGAAGGGTCCCGGCAAGGGATCCGAGCCCTTGCCGTCCGCGTGACCTGCTCGACGCTCGGGTGCCGGCGGTGGCGGAGCTCGGCTGGAGCACGGTGGAGGGACTGTCGGTGAACACGGGGCGGTAACGCCAGGAGATGAACGGCCCTCCCCGCCGGGACTGGACTTCACAATTCAGGCGGCGGACCCGGCGGACGATCGGGCGGGCGGTGGCGTGCTCGGCTTCCGGCGGCCGGTGAACGCGGTGCAGGGGATCTCGGCGCCCTCGGCGTCGGAGACCGGCTCGCCGGCGTCAGGGTCCAGGAATGCCTCGGGGTGGCGGATCGGCGTCCAGGTGTCCTCGCCGACGGCGGCGACGTGGGGTTCGTCCGCACGGTCAGCGGGAAGTGCGCTCTCGTGCGGCGGCAGGCGGCTACGACATCGGCGTTGTAGAACTGGCTGTCCGCGCAGACGATCGCCGTACGGCCCGCCCCGGCATGGCGGGCGGGGCCTAGCCCGTGAAGGGCCCGGCGCCGCGGGCGTCGGCTGCATTGCCCCGCCGCAGCCTCACGGCCGCGATCACCGGGCGGGCCCTCGGGGTGGAGAGGGTGGCCACGATCGGGTGCAGCGTGCACACGCCCGTGAACCGGCCGACCTCGGCCGCCAGGTGGACGAGGAAGTCCCGATGAGCGCGCGGAGTTGCCGGTTTTGCCCGTGGGCCGACGAGCGCAGGAAAGTGCCCAAGGTCGAGGCCGCCGGCACCCCGCCGAACAGTCGGCCCATGGCGCCGTGCCGGAGTCGGCCGGTGTGGTCCATCGAGTCGGCCCCGACGCACACCGCCGCGACCAGCGTCATCACTTTCGCAGCCGGGTTGGCGCCACCGCTGCTGCCGGCACCGTCGATCCGCCGCTCGCCGGCCAGGTCGGGAAGCCCGACCCGCTCGGCCAGCGGGACCAGCCCCACCCCCGCGCCAGTCACAGCCCGGTGGATTCGGGCTCAGGGGCCGCAGAACTCGCGTCCGGCCGGTCGGCCCGATCCCGGCCGACGCAACTGTCGAGCCTGCTACGACAAAGCGGCCCACCGGACCCGAGGGTCGGCGGGCCGCTTCGCCCAACATTGGCCGATAAATCATCGCCAGTCAGAGAAATTACTTATCACTGGATCTCGCGATGCCATTGGGCCGCACGGTCACCGGCTAGTGCCACAGCTGGTAGTGGTTGTTGGTGCCCGGGCCCGGGTCCGCAGTGGCGTAAACACTGCCACCCCCGTTGCTGTCCAGGAGGTAACCGTCCTGAACGTGCTTGAGGTGCCAGCCGCCAAAGATCTGCAGCTCCTGCCACTGCTGCCACGGGTTGTTGGCAGAGCAGTCCTCGAAGTACACCGAATCGGTCCCAGTAGATCCTGGCTTCCAGGCCGTCAGGCAGATATCGACCCAATTGCCACTGGAGTTGGTGTAAGCCGGCTTCTCCCGCCAGGCACTGCCGTCCCAGACGTCGCGCCAGCGCGTGTAACCACGACCGCTGTCGCAGTTCCGCGTCCCCACCCAGTTGATGAAACCGTTGATGGGGTTGATGTCCCAGGCCAGACAGAGCCCAGTGGCATCGTCGCGCCAGGTGATGTCATCGCTGTTTGCGTACGACGTGCCCGACATGCCGAAGATCAGAGCCGGAATTGCTAGAGCAGCTGTCGCAACGCGAACTGCAAGCTTCTTCATTTCCCCCTCCAAAAGAGACAAGACCGTTGGACGTGCTATCGCCGTGCACTCGGCCCGCTTCAGGGCCGAAATAGACGGTAGCCGAACTTGGTAGTGCCCGCAATGCATTTGGCGCATTGCGCGGAAATGGAGCCATCATTACATCTTGCCCAGGTTTGGCGTAATTCATGAGGCCTGGAGATTAGGCCGGACCAAAAGCGCAGGTCAGCGGGATGCATTGGGTGCGAATTCCCGACTTCGGCTTGTCGTCCGGAGGTGTGTACGTGAAGACGGCGAAGCTGGAGTGAGACCCGGTGGAGGGTGGGCCGAAGGGGCTCTTCACCTCCGGCCATGAGGACGACGCGGTCAGACGCCTCGGGGCACCTACGTACTGGATCATCTGTGGCGCCGGCCGCGGTTCGACCAGATGATCGGCCGAATGGGCATCCTCCTCGAAGCCCGCAGCAGCCGGATGGCGACACCCACTCGCCATCTCGAGCGGAAGGATCGCCGACAGTCCAGGCCTGAACCGCTACCTGCACGCTGCCCCGGCAGGGCAAGCTCCGTTTCGAACAGGGCAACTTCTGGAAGTCGAGTGCGGCTGGCGCGACACGAAGCAGATCACCGCCCCGACCAAGCTCCATCAGGACCTGGCCGCCAACCTGGACATCCCGTCGCCGAGCAGGTCGCCGCACCTCAACCCGCACCCCGCTGACCAGCGAGAGCGTCACCCCCTGGATGACTGACGCCAAGGAGTTCAGTGGTCGTGGGCGGTGAGGGAACGCATGACGGGCTGCCCAGCCCGGCCGTTGTGCCAGATTGCAGCGGTCAGCGCGAGTATCCGCGGGGGGACACGGACCATGACACCGCGGGGTGTGCGGCCTTGGTGCGGTTTAGGTCGAGCTGGCCCTTGAAGGTGTCTTGACGGAATCGATGATCTGCCGCAGCGGCTTGAACAGTTGGGATCCGGCTCGCTCGGGTGCGCCCGTACGGGCCGGGTGGCCACGAGGTCGGTCTCAGTGCCCGGGGCAGGCCGTGCAGGGTGCACACCAGGTGCAGCCGTAAGCCCCGGTCCCGCGGGAGCGGCAACACTCGATCGGGATGGGGCCGGCCACCCACACGTTGTCGGTCCACGGGCCGGTTCCGGTGGCCGGCAGCCGGTTGCCGCGGGCGATCAGGTCTGCGGCCTTGCGCAGGCGCCGGTTGTAGCCGGACTGTCCGGGCAGGTAGGGGAACAGGTGTCGTAGGCGTGACCAGCTCGGCATCGCTGAGCTTGGGCTCGATGCCAATCTGCGTGCCGACGGACCCTCCCGGGTTCTGGACAGTTGTGCCGGAAAGGCACGGGCCCCGTACCTCCCTTGCGGGAAGTACGGGGCCCGGGTCAGTCAATTGCCTCAGAGCAGCTCGGTGACCGAGCCGCCGGCCGCGGCGATCTTCTCGGCGGCGGAGCCGGAGACGGCGTCGACCGTCACCTGCAGCGCCACGGCGATGTCGCCCTGGCCGAGGACCTTGACGAGCTCGTTCTTGCGAACGGCGCCCTTCGCGATCAGGTCGGCCACGGTGACCTCGCCACCGTTCGGGTAGAGCTCGGCCAGCTTGTCCAGGTTCACGACCTGGAACTGCTTGTGGGCCGGGTTCTTGAAGCCCTTCAGCTTCGGGAGGCGCATGTGGAGCGGCATGGCGCCACCCTGGAAGCGCTCCGGAACCTGGTAACGGGCCTTGGTGCCCTTGGTACCACGACCTGCGGTCTTACCCTTGGAACCCTCACCACGACCGACGCGGATCTTCGCGGTCTTGGCGCCGGGGGCCGGGCGCAGGTTGTGGATCTTGATCGGGTTGTCGGACATGATCAGTCCACCTCCTCGACCGTGACGAGGTGACGAACGGTGTGGACCATGCCGCGGATCTCCGGGCGGTCCTCCTTCACCACGGTGTCGTTCAGCCGCTTGAGGCCGAGCGAACGGAGGGTGTCACGGTGGTTCTGCTTGCTACCGATGTACGACTTGGTCTGGGTGACCTTCAGGCGAGCCATCAGGCGCTCACCCCAGCCGCACGGGCCCGGAGCAGGGCGGCCGGAGCCACGTCCTCCAGGGGCAGGCCACGACGGGCGGCGATCTCCTCGGGGCGCACGAGGCCCTTCAGAGCAGCCACGGTGGCGTGCACGATGTTGATCGCGTTGTCCGAGCCGAGCGACTTCGACAGGATGTCGTGAACGCCGGCGCACTCCAGGACGGCACGCACCGGGCCACCGGCGATAACACCGGTACCGGGGGAAGCCGGCTTCAGGAGCACGACGCCAGCGGCCTTCTCGCCCTGGATCGGGTGCGGGATGGTGCCCTGGATACGGGGGACCTTGAAGAAGTTCTTCTTGGCCTCCTCAACACCCTTGGCGATGGCGGCCGGAACCTCCTTCGCCTTGCCGTATCCGACACCCACGGTGCCGTCACCGTCGCCCACCACGACCAGCGCGGTGAAGCTGAAACGACGACCACCCTTGACAACCTTGGCCACACGGTTGATGGCGACAACGCGCTCGACGTAAGCGGTCTTCTCGGCGACCGGGGCGCCGCCCCGCTCGTCGCGCTTACGGTCGCGCCGCTCGCCACCCGTGCCGCCGCCGGCGCCGCTACCGCGGCGCTGGGGTCCAGCCATTGGAATTACCTCTCTCGTTTACGTCCGTCGACAGAGTCGACGAGCGGCTTAGAAGTCGAGCCCGGCCTCACGGGCCGCGTCCGCCAGAGCGGCGATGCGGCCGGCGTACCGGTTGCCCGCGCGGTCGAAGACGACCGACTCGATGCCGGCGGCCTTGGCGCGCTCGGCGACCAGGCTCCCGACCTTCTTGGCCAGCTCGGTCTTGTCGCCCTCGGCGCCCTTGATGGACACGTCGAGGGTGGACGCCGACGCCAGGGTGTGACCCTTGGCGTCGTCGATGACCTGGGCGACCATGTGGCGGTTCGAGCGGGTCACGACGAGGCGCGGACGCACCTCGGTGCCGGTGACGCGCTTGCGAACGCGGATCGCGCGGCGCTTGCGAGCGGCGCTCTTGTAGGCGTTGCCCTTGCCGATCTTGACAGAGACGCTCATCGCTTACTTACCACTCTTTCCGACCTTGCGGCGGATGACCTCGCCCGCGTACTTGACGCCCTTGGCCTTGTACGGGTCGGGCTTGCGCAGCTTGCGGATCTTAGCGGCGACCTCGCCGACCTTCTGCTTGTCGATGCCGTCCACGTGGAACTTGGTGGGCGACTCGACGACGAAGGAGATGCCCTCCGGCGCGGGGACCAGGATCGGGTGGCTGTAGCCCAGCGCGAACTCCATGTCGGAGCCCTTCGCCGTGACTCGGTAACCAACGCCGCTGATCTCCAGCGACTTGCGGTAGCCCGCGGTCACGCCGGTGATCATGTTCGCCACCAGCGTCCGCGACAGGCCGTGGAGGGCCTTCGACTGACGCTCGTCGTTCGGGCGGGTGACGAGCAGGGTGCCGTCCTCGCCCTTGCCGATCTCGATCGGCGCGGCGACGACGTGGGTGAGGGTGCCCTTGGGGCCCTTCACCGACACCTCGCGGCCATCGATGGTGACGTCCACGCCGGCGGGAACCGAGATGGGCAGCCGTCCAATGCGAGACATTGCTGTACCTCCGTTTCCCGAATTACCAGACGTAGGCGAGAACTTCTCCGCCTACGCCCTTCTTGGCGGCCTGCTTGTCCGTGAGGAGACCCGAGGACGTGGAGATGATCGCCACGCCCAGGCCGCCGAGGACCTTCGGCAGGTTGGTGGACTTTGCGTAAACGCGCAGACCCGGCTTGCTGATGCGCTTGATGCCGGCGATGGAGCGCTCACGGTTGGGGCCGAACTTGAGCTCGATGGTCAGCTTCTTGCCGACCTCGCCCTCGACGGGCTCCTCAACCTTGTAGGAGGAGATGTACCCCTCCTGCTGCAGGATCTCGGCGACGTGCGCCTTGATCTTGCTGGCCGGCATCGCCACGGAGTCGTGGTACGCCGAGTTCGCGTTACGCAGACGCGTGAGCATGTCTGCGATGGGGTCGGTCATGGTCATGGTGGCCTCAGGCCTCTCCCGCCGTGGTTTCTCCGCACCAGGTCCCCCTCCGCGCACTCGTGAAAGAGTGCGAAAGGGGCACAAGCGCAGGGGACCTACGACGTAGTAAGACATGGGTGCGAGCCCTCAAAGGAGCGCCGCGAGCATCCATGGAGATGCCGCGGCAGGGGGGCCCGACCCCACTACCTTACGGGATCCCTGGCGGGAACCCAAAAGCGGTGGAGCCGGGCACCCTGCTTCGCGTGGTGCGGTGCCTAGGGCTGCTGGATTACCAGGAGCTCTTGGTCACGCCCGGCAGCTCGCCGCGGTGCGCCATCTCACGGAGGCAGACACGGCAGAGGCCGAACTTGCGGTACACCGAGTGCGGACGGCCGCAGCGCTGGCACCGGGTGTACGCCCGGACGCCGAACTTCGGCTTGCGCTCGGACTTAGCGATAAGGGCCTTCTTCGCCATGGCTCACGCCTCCTTGAACGGGAAGCCCAGAGCGCGCAGCAGCGCCCGGCCCTCATCGTCGGTCTGAGCGGTGGTCACGACGGTGATGTCCATACCGCGCTGACGGTCGACCTTGTCCTGGTCGATCTCGTGGAACATGACCTGCTCGGTCAGACCGAAGGTGTAGTTTCCACGGCCGTCGAACTGCTTCGGCGAGAGGCCGCGGAAGTCACGGATACGCGGCAGAGCCAGCGACACCAGACGGTCCACGAACTCCCACATGCGGTCACCACGGAGGGTGACGTGGCAGCCGATCGGCTGGCCCTCGCGCAGCTTGAACTGCGCGATGGACTTACGAGCCTTGGTGACAGCCGGCTTCTGACCCGTGATCGCGGTCAGGTCCTTGATGGCACCCTCGATCAGCTTGCTGTCACGGGCGGCCTCGCCGACACCCATGTTGACCACGACCTTGACCAGGCCGGGGATCAGCATGACGTTCTCGTACGAGAACTGCTCGTGCAGCTGACCCTTGACCTCGGAGTTGTAACGCTCCTTGAGGCGGGGGGTCACCTTCTCAACAGTCGTCTCAGACATCAGATGTCCTCACCGGTCCGCTTGGCAACGCGGATCTTGTTGCCCTGGTCGTCGAAGCGGTAGCCGACCCGGGTGACGACCTTCTTGCCGTCCTTCTCCACGACCAGCTGGACGTTGGAGACGTGCACCGGGGCCTCGACGGTCACGATGCCACCCTGGGTGCCGGGGCCCGGCTTGGTGTGCTTCTTGACCCGGTTGACACCCTCGACGAGGACCTTGTTCTCAGCGGGGATGGCCTGAATGACCTTGCCCTGCTTGCCCTTGTCCTTGCCGGTGATGACCTGGACCAGGTCACCCTTCTTGATCTTCATGCTGTTCGCCATGAGTTAGAGCACCTCCGGCGCAAGCGAGATGATCTTCATGAACTTCTTGTCGCGCAGCTCGCGGCCCACCGGGCCGAAGATGCGGGTACCGCGGGGGTCGCCATCAGCGTTCTTGATGACAACGGCGGCGTTCTCGTCGAAGCGGATGTACGAGCCATCCGGACGACGACGCGACTTGACGGTGCGGACGACGACGCACTTGACGACGTCACCCTTCTTCACCGAACCACCGGGGATCGCGTCCTTGACGGTCGCGACGATGACGTCCCCGATACCGGCGTAGCGACGACCGGAGCCACCGAGAACGCGGATGCAGAGAATCTCCTTGGCACCCGTGTTGTCGGCGACACGCAGTCGCGACTCCTGCTGGATCACAGCTTTCTCCTGATCGTCAACGAGAGTCGACGGGCCGGCCGCTGCTCACACCAGCATCCGTGGACCTGGTGCACATACGGCCGTACCTCATCGGCTTCGTTACTTGGCCTTCTCGAGGATCTCGACGACGCGCCAGCGCTTCGTCGCGGACAGCGGCCGGGTCTCCATGAGGAGGACACGGTCGCCGATGCCGCACGCGTTCTGCTCGTCGTGCGCCTTCAGCTTGCTGGTACGGCGGATGACCTTGCCGTACAGCGCGTGCTTGACGCGGTCCTCGACGGCGACGACGACGGTCTTGTCCATCTTGTCGCTGACGACGAGACCCTCGCGGGTCTTGCGGAAACCGCGCGTCTCGTTGGTGTTCTCAGTCATCAGGCGTTCTCCACCGTCTCGATGCCCAGCTCGCGCTCGCGCATCAGGGTGTAGATCCGCGCGATGTCCTTACGGACCAGCCGGAGCCGGCCGTGGTTGTCGAGCTGCCCGGTCGCCGCCTGGAAGCGGAGGTTGAACAGCTCCTCCTTGGCCTCACGCAGCTTGGCAACGAGACCCTCGTTGTCCAGCTGGCGAAGCTCAGCAGCCTTGGTAGCGG
Organism: Kitasatospora sp. NPDC048365; assembly: GCF_043200835.1. NCBI lineage: Bacteria > Bacillati > Actinomycetota > Actinomycetes > Kitasatosporales > Streptomycetaceae > Kitasatospora > Kitasatospora sp. NPDC048365. The sequence goes on along the minus strand of NZ_JBICYJ010000004.1, from coordinate 103,079 downwards.
CCGACATCAGCTCTCACCGTCCTCGCGCCGAACGATCCGGCACTTCATCGGAAGCTTGTGCGCGGCACGCGTGAGCGCCTCGCGGGCAATCTTCTCGTTCGGGTACGACAGTTCGAACATGACCCGACCCGGGTGCACGTTCGCGATCCACCACTCCGGCGAACCCTTACCGGAACCCATGCGGGTCTCGGCCGGCTTCTTGGTCAGCGGGCGGTCCGGGTAGATGTTGATCCAGACCTTGCCGCCACGACGGATGTGACGGGTGATCGCGATACGAGCGGACTCGATCTGACGGTTCGTCACGTAGGCCGGGGTCACGGCCTGGATGCCGAACTGGCCGAACGCCAGCTCGGTGCCACCCTTCGAGGCGCCGCGGCGCTTCGGGTGGTGCTGCTTGCGGTGCTTGACCCGACGGGGGATCAGCATGTCGGTCAGGCCTCCGTTCCGGTGTTCTCAGCAGCCGGAGCCTCGGCGACCGGGGCCGCGGGGGCCTCGGCAGCGGCGGGACGACGGCCACGGCCACCGCGCTCGCCACCACGGCGCTCGCCACCGCGGGCGGGACGACCACCCTCGGGACGGGCCGGGCGGTTGCCCGAGCGGGCAGCGGCGTTCTCAGCGCGGACCTCGGCGATGTTCTTGACGTCGCCCTTGTAGATCCAGACCTTCACGCCGATGCGGCCGAAGGTGGTCTTGGCCTCGAAGAAGCCGTAGTCGACGTTCGCGCGCAGGGTGTGCAGCGGCACACGGCCCTCGCGGTAGAACTCCGAACGGCTCATCTCGGCGCCGCCGAGACGACCGGAGCACTGAACCTTGATGCCCTTGGCGCCGGCCTTCATGGTCGACTGCATGCTCTTACGCATGGCGCGACGGAAGGAGACGCGGGAGGACAGCTGCTCAGCAACACCCTGAGCCACGAGCTGGGCGTCCAGCTCGGGGTTCTTGACCTCGAGGATGTTCAGCTGGACCTGCTTGCCGGTCAGCTTCTCGAGGTTGCCGCGGATCTTGTCGGCCTCCGCACCACGGCGGCCGATCACGATGCCCGGACGGGCGGTGTGGATGTCCACGCGGACGCGGTCACGGGTGCGCTCGATCTCGACCTTGGAGATGCCGGCGCGCTCCATGCCCTTCGTCATGAGACGCCGGATGGCGACGTCTTCCTTGACGTAGTCCTTGTACAGCTTGTCGGCGTACCAGCGGGACTTGAAGTCCGTGCTGATGCCGAGGCGGAACCCGTGCGGGTTAACCTTCTGGCCCATTACCGGGTCCCTTCCTTGCTGCTGACGACCACGGTGATGTGGCTGGTCCGCTTGCGGATCCGGTAGGCGCGGCCCTGGGCGCGCGGACGGAACCGCTTCAGGGTCGGACCCTCGTCGACGTAGGCCTCGGAGATGTAGAGGCTGTTCACGTCGCTGTGGTTGTAGTTGTGCGCGGCGTTGGCAATGGCGCTGTCGAGCACCTTGCCGACCGGCACGGTGGCGGCCTGCGGAGCGAAACGCAGGACCGCCTGGGCCTCCGTGGCGTTGAGGCCACGGATGAGGTCCACCACGCGGCGGGCCTTCATGGGCGTGACGCGGATGTACCGCGCCTGGGCCCTGGCTTCCATGGTTGTCCCCTTAATGGAGTAAGTCATTTGAGTCGTTCTGGCGCTAAAGCTCGCGGAGCGACTAGCGACGCTTCGACTTGCGGTCTTCCTTCACGTGCCCCTTGAAGGTGCGCGTGGGAGCGAACTCGCCGAGCTTGTGGCCGACCATCGACTCGGTGACGAACACCGGGACGTGCTTGCGGCCATCGTGGACCGCGATCGTGTGACCCAGCATGGCCGGGGAGATCACGGAACGACGGGACCAGGTCTTGATGACGTTCTGCGTGCCCGCCTCGTTCTGCACGTCCACCTTCTTCTGAAGGTGGTCGTCGATGAAGGGGCCCTTCTTGAGACTGCGCGGCATCTGACCTGCTCCTAGCGCTTCTTGTTGGTCTTGCGGCGGCGCACGATGAGGGAGTCCGACGCCTTGTTCGGGCGACGGGTACGGCCCTCGGGCTTGCCCCACGGCGAGACCGGGTGGCGACCACCGGAGGTCTTACCCTCACCACCACCGTGCGGGTGGTCGATCGGGTTCATGGCCACACCACGCACGGTCGGGCGGACGCCCTTCCAGCGCATACGGCCGGCCTTGCCCCAGTTGATGTTCGACTGCTCGGCGTTGCCGACCTCGCCGACGGTCGCGCGGCAGCGCGCGTCCACCAGGCGGATCTCGCCGGAGGGCATGCGCAGGTGCGCCATCTTGCCCTCACGAGCCAGCAGCTGAATGCCGGAACCCGCGGAGCGGGCCAGCTTGGCGCCACCGCCGGGACGGAGCTCCACCGCGTGGATGGTGGTACCGACCGGGATGTTGCGCAGCGGCAGGTTGTTGCCGGGCTTGATGTCGGCGCCAGCGCCGTTCTCCACCCGGTCACCCTGAGCGATGCCGCGCGGGGCGATGATGTAGCGCTTCTCGCCGTCCGCGTAGTGCAGGAGCGCGATGCGCGCGGTGCGGTTCGGGTCGTACTCGATGTGCGCGACCTTGGCCGGCACGCCGTCCTTGTCGTGACGACGGAAGTCGATCACGCGGTAGGCGCGCTTGTGACCGCCACCCTGGTGGCGAGCGGTGATACGACCGGCGTTGTTACGGCCGCCCTTGCTGTGCAGGGGGCGAACCAGCGACTTCTCCGGCGTGGACCGCGTGATTTCGACGAAGTCGGCCACGCTGGAGCCACGGCGGCCCGGCGTAGTCGGCTTGTACTTGCGGATACCCATTTTAGTCCTCGTCCTAATCGACGATCACGACCCCCGTCAGGAGGTCGGACCACCGAAGATGTCGATGCGGTTGCCCTCGGCCAGCGTCACAATGGCGCGCTTGGTGTCCTTGCGCTTACCGAAACCCGTCTTGGAGCGCTTGCGCTTGCCCTGACGGTTCAGCGTGTTGACGGCCTCGACCTTGACCGAGAAGACCGACTCGACGGCCTGCTTGATCTGGGTCTTGTTGGCACCGGGAGCCACGACGAACGTGTACTTGTTCTCGTCGAGGAGCGAGTAGCTCTTCTCCGAGATGACCGGCTTGATCAGGACGTCACGGGGGTCCGAGTACGTCTTGCTCGTGATCTCTGCAGCCATCAGGCGGCGCTCCCTTCGAGCTCGCCCTCAGCGGCAACAGCCTTGGCGGACGCGGCCGGACCGGCCACGAAACGCTCGAAGGCGGCCTGAGTGAAGACCACATCGTCGGAGACGAGCACGTCGTAGGTGTTCAGCTGACCCGCGTCCAGGATGTGCACGTGCGCCAGGTTGCGAGCGGACAGCAGACCCAGCTCGTCCTCGCGCTCGACCACCAGGAGGAGGCTCTTGCGCTCGGAGATCTTCGCGAACAGGGCCTTGGCGGCCTTGGTCGACGGCGCCTCGGTCGCGGTCACGCCGGTGACGACGTGGATGCGGTTGTGGCGGGCCCGGTCGGTGAGCGCGCTGCGCAGGGCGGCGGCGATCATCTTCTTCGGGGTCCGCTGCGAGTAGTCGCGCGGCACGGGGCCGTGCACGACGCCACCGCCGACGAACTGCGGCGCGCGGGTCGAGCCCTGACGGGCGCGGCCGGTGCCCTTCTGGCGGTACGGCTTGCGGCCGCCGCCACGGACCTCGCCGCGGGACTTGACCTTGTGCGTGCCCTGACGGGCCGCGGCCAGCTGAGCCACGACGACCTGGTGCATCAGCGGAACGCTGACCTTGGCGTCGAAGATCTCCGCGGGCAGCTCGAGGCTGCCGGCCTTGTCGCCCGAGGGCGACAGGATGTCAATGGTGCTCATATCCTCACAGCCCCTTCGCCGCGGTGCGGACGAGGACGAGGCCGCCATTCGGGCCCGGGATTGCGCCCTTGATGAGGAGCAGCCCCTTCTCCGCGTCAACGGCGTGGATGGTCAGGTTCTGGGTGGTCACGCGCTCGTGGCCCATCCGGCCGGCCATCTTCATGCCCTTGAACACGCGACCCGGGGTGGCGCAGCCACCGATCGAGCCGGGCGAACGGTGCTTGCGCTGCACGCCGTGACCGGCGCCGAGGCCCCGGAAGTTGTGGCGCTTCATGACACCGGCGAAGCCCTTGCCCTTGGAGGTGCCGGTCACGTCGACCTTGACACCCGCCTCGAACAGCTCGGCGGTGATCTCCTGGCCCAGGGCGTACTCGGACGCGTCCGAGGTACGGAGCTCGACCAGGTGGCGGCGGGGGGTGACACCGGCCTTGGCGAAGTGGCCCTGGAGGGGCTTGTTCACCTTGCGGGGGTCGATCTCGCCGAAGCCGATCTGGACGGCGTCGTAGCCGGCCGGGCTGTCGGCGGTGTGGACCTGGGTCACGACATTGGGCCCAGCCTTGACGACGGTCACCGGGACAACCCGGTTGTTCTCGTCCCAGACCTGGGTCATGCCGAGCTTCTCGCCCAGGATGCCCTTAATCTGCTTAGCCATCTTCGGTGCGCCTCTCAGAGCTTGATCTCGATGTCGACGCCCGCCGGCAGGTCGAGACGCATGAGCGAGTCAACCGTCTTCGGCGTGGGGTCGAGGATGTCGATCAGACGCTTGTGAGTACGCATCTCGAAGTGCTCGCGCGAGTCCTTGTACTTGTGCGGCGAGCGGATGACGCAGTACACGTTCTTCTCAGTGGGCAGCGGCACCGGGCCCGCGACCTGCGCACCAGTACGGATCACCGTCTCGACGATCTTCTTCGCCGAGGAGTCGATGACCTCGTGGTCGTAGGCCTTGAGCCGGATGCGGATCTTCTGTCCCGCCATGGCTACTCAGTAGTCCTTTGTGTCGTTCGTTGCTTCACGGCCACTCCTCCGACCCCCGCGCTCGGGCGTGTCGCCCTTGCGCTTGCAAAAAACCGGCGAAAACATCTCGTCGGTTTGGAACTGCCGGGGTTTGGTGAAGCTCCGGGTCGAGGCCCCGCACACGCTTCCCGGAAGATTCCCGTACGTCCGCCCCGCAGCTGCCGCGGTGTCGACTACACACCACTGCATTCACACACAGCACGTGAACACATGAACGGCCATCACGGGAACGACGAGTACATGGGACTCGCTTCCGGTCCTCCCGGCGGGAGGCGCGCAGCATCGGCACTCAACCGAGCAACTTGGACATACTGCCACACGGAGCAGCCCGGATGCCAATCGGGGCCGGTGAGGTGGTCCTCACCGGCCCCGATTGGGTGGTTCCGCTGGTCAGCGCTTGCGCCAGATGATCCAGCCGTTCTTCTTGCTCTCCTTGGCCACGTACCACTCCTTCGGGCGGTCGGGCCAGTACGACTCGGCCGGCTTGCCCTCCTCCGCCCGCGGGGTGACGATCACCGTCGCCTCTGCGGGCAACGGCTGCCAGCGCGGGTCCCGGTACCAGACCCGGCCCTGGAGGATCTCGTAGGTCTGCGCCATCCGCAGGCCCCACTCCATGTCCCAGGCGATCACCAGGTTGTCGCCCCGCTTGATCCCGGCCTCCTTGGTGAAGCCGGTCGCCTCGGACTTGCGCCAGTTGGAGTGCGGGTAGGAGACCCGCTCGGTGATCGTCGCGGTGGCGAAACCGGCCAGCAGGACCAGCGAGACGGCGACCGCCCACATGCCCTTGCGTCCGGCGGTGATCCGGAACAGGTAGGCGACCAAGAGCAGTGCGAAGGCCGCGGCAGTGGCCCGGGCCATCTGCAGGCCGCCCCAGTTCGCGGTGAGGAACGAGGTGTCCGGGAGCGCCCAGCCGATGAAGACCTGCTTGTGGAGACGCCAGCTCGCGTAGTGGGTGACCGCCACGTAGCAGAACACCGCGACGCCGAGGGCGGCCAGGAACAGGTAGCCGACCCGGCGACGGCTCAGCCTGGTCAGCACGGCCGCGCCGGTCACGAACATCGCCGGCACCAGCAGCGCGAGGTAGCGGGCGTACACCCAGTTGTCGATCCGGCCGTCATCCGGCAGCGCGGCCGAGGAAGCCAGTGCGACACCGCACATCAACGCGATCATGACGGCGCCCACCACCCGGGAGGCCCGTGGGATCCGGCTGCTGAAGAGCCCGACCAGGCAGACCGCGATGGCCAGGCCGGCCATGCCCCAGGTGGAGACGGTCAGGTACCAGATCTGGCCGAGCGCGCGGGCCAGGGTGCGGGTGATCAGTTTGGGGTTGGTGAAGGCGTCGATCGCCTGGGTGCCGACGGTGCTGTCGGGCACCGCGAACTGCGTGAGCAGCCAGGCAGCCAGCACCTTCGCCGCGGCGAAGCCTGCGGCGAGCACCACGAGGGCGACCGCGCCGGTGCGCCACGGCGCCCAGCGGAAGACCAGCGCCAGGACGACGACGAGACCGGTCAGCGCGACGATCACGGCGCCGCGGTCGTGCGTGGCCATCGAGTACGCGGCGGCGGCGGACATGCCCGCGGCGTACCAGTACCGCCGCTTCGCGGTCTCCTCCGACAGCCAGCCGTGCATGCAGATCACCCAGCACAGCACCAGCGCCGGGAGCACGGTGTCGGCCATGACGAACTGCGAGTAGAAGACCACCGGGGGCAGCAGCGCGGTGGCGAAGGCGAAACCGTACGCCAGCATCCGGCGCAGCCCCAGGCGGCGCAGGGCGACGTAGGCGAGCGGCAGGACCAGCGCGTTGAGCACGGCGTTGATGCCCATGATCAGGTGGTACGCCAGCACGGGGTCGTCGGTGACCCGCAGAGTCGGGGAGATCAGCAGCGGGTAGCCGCCGGGGATCACCACGCCGACCGGCATCTCGGTGGTCGACCGGCCCGCCAGCACCCGCGCGAGGACGAGGTAGGAGTCCTCGTCGGCGTGCACCGACGGGTAGCTCAGGTGCCGGACCAGGTACAGCCGGAAGAGCAGCTGGGCCAGGTAGCCCCCGATCAGGAGGGACGGCCAGAACCTCCGGTGGGTGGAGGCCCGCAGAGCCCACGCCTTGATCCGGAGAACCGGGTCGGTCCCCCCACGGCCGTCGGCCGGTCCGGTCTGATCGAGGCCGTCGGGCTGCGCCTCGACGGCCTTTGCTGGACTACGCACTGAACTCCGACTCTTCCCCTGGTTGATCCGGCTCCGCCTACCGCCGGGGCCGGTTGTGAAGGTGCTCTTCGCGCGACTCATCGTAACGGCGCCTCCGGAGTGCGCCACCGCGCGCGTCCCGCCCACGGCGGAGGTCGACGCGCCGGACCTGGCCGGTCGGTTGCCAGGCCCGGCACGTCGTCGCTCTCAGTTGCCGCCGACCAGCTGCGGCCGGTGGCCGGGCGCGGCGGGGGCGAGGTTCTTCAGGTGCGGGGGCATCCGTCGGATCATCGCCAGCAGCAGGACGAGGCCGGCCCGGGTGAGGTAGATGGTCGCCTTGATCGGCGAGGCGCTCGGGGTACCGGTGGTGCGCTCGCGCATGGCCACCGGCACCTGCCGGACGGTGAAGCCGCAGCGGGCCGCGCCGACCATGCTCTCGATGGTGTCGCCGAGGTACTCCACCGGGTACCACTGGGCGAAGAACTCGATCATCTGCTTGTTGCAGGCGCGGAAGCCGGAGGTGGTGTCGGTCAGCCGGGTCCTGGTTATCCGGGACAGCACCACCGACAGCAGCTTCATCGCCCACTTGCGCGGGCCGCGCACGGTGTAGTCGCCCTGGCCGGCGAAGCGGGCGCCGATCACCAGGTCGGCCTCCTCGAGCTTCGCCAGCAGCTGCGGGACGTAGGACGGGTTGTGCTGGCCGTCCGAGTCGACCTGGATCGCCACGTCGTAGCCGTGCAGGTGGGCGTAGCGGTAGCCGAGCCGCATCGCGCCGCCGACGCCCAGGTTGTACGGCAGCTGGGCGACCGGGGAGCCGTTCTCGGTGGCCACCGCAGCGGTGCGGTCGGTGGAACCGTCGTCCACGACCAGGGTGTCGACGCCGGGCAGCTCGGTCTGGATCTCCTTGAGCACGCCGGGCAGGCCCTCGGCCTCGTTCCAGGCGGGCAGGATGATGAGGACGCGCTTGCCGTCGATCATGAGTACACCTCGGGGTCTCCGGCGAGCGACGCTGCCGTGTCCTGCTTGCGAACCGGGTAGCCGTGGTGCTCGACCAGGTGCGAGCGGAGCAGCGCGACCTCTTCGGCCAGGCTCCTGGTCTCGGCCTCCAGCCGGCTGGCCTCCCAGCTGAGGTGCAGGCTGACCAGGAGGATCAGGATGAGGCCCGCGAAGAGCACCAGGCTCACGCCGGAGGCGATGCCGAGCCGGCGGGCGGTGGAGTCCAGGATCGACGGGAAGAAGCCCAGCGGAGCGACAACCAGGCCGATCACGAGCCAGATCGCCGCGTACTTCTCGCGGAGCTGCTGGCGCCGCAGCAGCTCCAGGATGTACACGAGCACCAGCACGCCGGTGATCGAGGTGATGATCGTTAGTCGCACGACGGTTCGCGCCTTTCAGCGGCAGCTGGGCGTGGCTGCCACGAATAAGGGGATCAGGATCCGGGTACTGCCGCTGCAGAGCTCGGTCCCTCGGCGGGGGCGGGCGCGGCCACGGCGGACGGCCGTCCTGCCGGCAGGGAGCGGAACAGCGACCACAGCATGCCAGCCGCGCTCACGGCAGCACCAGCCAGGTATCCCAGTTCCGCGCGGGTGCCGACGTCCCCGGGACCGAGGGTGACGAGCACCAGCACCGCGGTGCCGGCGAGCCAGGAGAGCAGCTGCTGCTGGTGGCGGCCCAGCGAGAGCAGCGCCTGGCCGAAGACGGTGGCCAGCATAAAACAGAGGGTGCCGAGGACCAGCCAGAGGAAGTCCAGGCAGCCGAGCGCCGGGCCGGCGTTGAACAGCAGCTGGATCAGCCACGGGCCGAGCACCACGGTGGGCACGCCGGCGGCCGTGCACATCAGGCCGACCACGGCGGTGGTGCGCAGCAGCGTCCGGCGGAACTCGCCGTGGTCGCCGGCCGCGGCGCTGCCGGACAGGGTGGAGACCAGGGAGGCCTGGATGGCCGCGTAGGCGAAGAGCGGCACCCGGGCCAGCACGACGGCGCTGAGCAGCGCGCCGACCAGGACCACGTCGTCGGGCGAGAGCAACTTCACACTGACCACCGCGGCGTTCACCATCAGCTGGGAGAGCAGGGTGGAGCCGATCAGCAGTCCGACGCCGCGGGACACCCCGCCCCAGGCGGGGGCGGGTCCGCCGCGGCGGTCCGCCAGCACCTGGCGCAGGCCGATCAGTGAGGCGGCGAGCGGGGCGACCACCAGGATCAGGCTGAACGCCAGCGCCGAGTGCAGGCCGGCCAGCGGCAGCAGCGCGGCCAGGCCGATCCGCAGGCCGCCGTCGACCGCCAGCTGGGTGCCGTACGGGCGGAACAGGCCGAGGCCGGCCAGCACGCCGCGGACCACCGAGCTGACCGCGAGGCCGACCATGGCGCCGCCGAGGCCGAGCACCAGGCCCAGGTCCCCGGAGAACAGCCGGTCGGCCAGCGGCCGGGCGAAGGCGGCGACGAGCGCGAGCACCAGGGTGAGCACCCCGGCGGTGAAGAGCGCGACCCGGCGGACCGCCGGCAGCGGGCCGTGGCCCTCGACGTCACGGGCGGAGACGATCCGGTTGAGTTCGAGCTCCACCGGGGTGAACAGGCCGTAGCCGACCGACATGACGACGGTCCACAGCACCGAGACCCCGGCCACGTCGGTGGCGTCCAGGCTGTATCCGGCGAGCGCCAGGTAGATGTACGAGGAGGCGCCCAGCACGACGGTGCCGCCGAGGATCAGCCGCACCCCCGGGGGGAGTGCGGCGAACACCTTCGCGATCGGGTTGGCCACGGCCGCGGTCCCCCGTCTCAGCCGCTGAGGCCGGTGCGGGCCTTGAGCGGCTCCCACCAGGCGCGGTTCTCGCGGTACCAGGCGATGGTGGCGGCGAGGCCGTCCTCGAACCGCACCTGCGGGGCGTAGCCCAGCTCCTCGCTGATCTTGCTGATGTCCAGCGAGTAGCGCAGGTCGTGGCCCTTGCGGTCGGCGACCCGCTCGACCATGTCCCAGTCGGCGCCGGCGGCCTCCAGCAGCAGGCCGGTGAGCTCCTTGTTGGTCAGCTCGGTGCCGCCGCCGATGTTGTAGACCTCGCCGGCCCGGCCCTTGCGCATGGCCAGCTCGATGCCGCGGCAGTGGTCGGAGACGTGCAGCCAGTCGCGGATGTTGCCGCCCTCGCCGTACAGCGGGACCTTCTTGCCGTCCAGCAGGTTGGTGGTGAAGAGCGGGATGACCTTCTCCGGGAACTGGTAGTGCCCGTAGTTGTTGGAGCAGCGGGTGACCACCACGTCCATGCCGTGGGTGCGGTGGTACGCCAGCGCCAGCAGGTCGGAGCCGGCCTTGGAGGCGGAGTACGGCGAGTTCGGGGCGAGCGGCCAGGTCTCGGTCCAGGAGCCCTCGGAGATGGAGCCGTAGACCTCGTCGGTGGAGACGTGGACGAAGCGGGCGACGCCGTGCTTGCGGGCGGCGTCCAGCAGGACCTGGGTGCCCACCACGTTGGTCTGGACGAACGGGCCGGCGCCCTCGATCGAGCGGTCGACGTGCGACTCGGCGGCGAAGTGGACGACCACGTCGTGGCCGGCCATCACGCGGTCGACGGCGTCGATGTCGCAGATGTCACCCTGCACGAAGGCGTAGCCGGGGTGGTCCGCAACCGGGGCGAGGTTCGCCTCGACTCCCGAGTAGGTGAGCTTGTCGAGGACGGTGATCCGGGCCGTCGGGTCCGCGCCCAGCAGCTGACGGACGAACTCTGAACCGATGAATCCGGCGCCGCCGGTTACGAGGATGCGCATAGTGGCCGCAGTCTACCTGCCGGGTCCGGCCGCCCCACCCTGGGTCAGCGGCACCCCGGCAGCCTCGAATAAGCTGCCCGTCATGCGTGGAATCCTCCTGGCGGGCGGCACCGGCTCGCGACTCTGGCCGCTGACCCGGGCAGTCTCTAAGCAGCTGCTCCCGGTCTTCGACAAGCCCATGATCTACTACCCGCTCTCGACCCTGGTCATGGCGGGCATCCGCGAGATCCTGATCATCACCACCCCGCAGGACCAGGACCAGTTCGTCCGGCTGCTGGGCGACGGCTCGCAGTTCGGCCTGAAGCTGGAGTACGCCGTCCAGGAGCGCCCCGAGGGCATCGCCCAGGCCTTCGTGCTGGGCCGCGAGTTCATCGGCGACGAGCCGGTCGCGCTGATCCTCGGCGACAACATCTTCCACGGCAGCGGCCTGGGCACCCGGCTCGCCCAGCACACCGAGCCGGTCGGCGGGCGGGTCTTCGCGTACCCGGTGGCCGACCCGACGGCGTACGGCGTGGTCGAGTTCGACGAGGACGGCAAGGTCATCTCCATCGAGGAGAAGCCGGTGAAGCCGAAGTCCCGGTACGCCGTCCCCGGCCTGTACTTCTACGACAACCAGGTGGTCGAGATCGCCGCCGGGCTGAAGCCCAGCGCCCGCGGCGAGCTGGAGATCACCGCCGTCAACGACGCCTACCTGCAGCGGGGTGAGCTCCAGGTCACCACGCTCGACCGGGGCACCGCGTGGCTGGACACCGGCACCTTCGTGTCGATGGTGCAGGCCTCCGAGTTCGTCCGGGTCATCGAGGAGCGCCAGGGCTTCAAGATCGGCTGCCTGGAGGAGACCGCGTGGCGGGCCGGGCTGATCGACGGCGCGCAGCTGCGCGCCCTGGCCGAGCCGCTCACCAAGAGCGGCTACGGCGAGTACCTGCTGGCCCTGCTCGACGAGGAGACCGGTCGATGAAGATCCGCGAGCTGTCGATCCAGGGGGCCTTCGAGGTCACCCCGCAGCAGCACGGCGACCCGCGCGGCCTGTTCATGGAGTGGTACCGCCACGACCGGCTGGCCGAGGCGGTGGGCCACCCGCTGCGCCTCGCCCAGGGCAACCTGTCGGTGTCGGCCAAGGACGTGGTGCGCGGCATCCACTTCGCCGACGTGCCGCCCGGCCAGGCCAAGTACGTCAGCTGCGTGCGCGGCGCGGTGCTGGACGTGATCGTCGACCTGCGGGTCGGCTCCCCCACCTTCAAGCAGTGGGAGTTCGTCCGCCTGGACGACGTGGAGCGCCGCTCGGTGTACATCGCCGAGGGCCTCGGCCACGGCTTCTGCGCGCTGACCGACGACGCCACGCTGTCGTACGTCTGCTCCGAGACCTACAACCCGACCGGCGAGCACGCGGTCCACCCGCTCGACCCGGACCTGGCGATCGAGTGGCCCGCCGAGGCCCCGCAGCTCTCCGCCCGGGACGCCGCCGCGCCCACCCTGGCCGAGGCGCTGGCCACCGGCCTGCTCCCCGACTACGAGGCCTGCCAGGCCTTCTACCGCACTCTGAAGACGGGCTGAGCATGAGCACGCTTGACATCCTGCTGCCGTACTACGGCGACGTCGCCCTGATGCAGGCCGCCGTCCGCAGCGTGCTCGCCCAGACCGACGGGGACTGGCGGCTGACCGTGGTGGACGACGGCAAGGAGCCCGGCGTCCCGGAGTGGTTCGCGGAGCTCGGCGACCCCCGGGTGCGCTACTTCCGCAACGAGCAGAACCTCGGCGTCACCGGCAACTACCGCAAGTGCCTGGGCCTGGCGGAGCACGAGTACCTGGTGTTCATGGGCACCGACGACATCATGCTGCCCAACTACATCGCCAACGTGCGGGCCTCGATGGCCGCCTACCCCGGCGTCGCGATGATCCAGCCCGGCGTCGAGGTGATCGGCAGCGACGGCAACCCGAGCAGCTCGCTGGTCGACGAGTCCAAGCGCCGGCTGTACGCGCCGAAGCAGCGCGGCCGCTTCCTGATGGGCGGCGAGGAGCTGGCGACCAGCCTGCTCAAGGGCAACTGGCTGTACTTCCCGTCGATCTGCTGGCGCACCGAGGTGGTGAAGAACACCGGCTTCCGGGACGACGTCGAGATCATCCAGGACCTGGCGCTGGTGATCGACCTGCTGCAGGCGGGCGAGCAGATGGCGATCGACGACGTCCGGTGCTTCCAGTACCGCCGGCACGCCGTCTCGGTCTCCGCGACCTCGGCGTTCTCCGGCGCGCGGTTCGAGGAGGCCCGCCGCTACTTCCTCGACGTCGCGGACCGGCTCGACCGGCAGGGCTGGCACCGCGCCGCCAAGGCCTCCCGGCTGCACATCTCCGCGCGCATCCACGCCCTGACCCTGGTGCCGGGCGCGCTGCGGGCCAAGCAGTGGAACGGCGCCAAGTCGCTCCTGAAGAACGCCACGTCCACCTCCGGCCAGCCCCGCTGACCCCGTCCTCCTCCAGGAGTGTCGCCCCCATGACCGCACCCCTCGCCGCGCCGCTGCGCGTGGCCGTCCTGGGCGGAACCGGCTTCATCGGACGGGTGCTCTGCGCCCGCCTGGTCGAGCAGGGCCACGAGGTCCTCTCGCTGGCCCGCAGCGTCCCCGCCGACCCGCCGGCCGGCCGGTTCACCAGCGTCGACCTCAGCAGCACCGCCCCGGTCGAGCTCGCCCGGCTGCTCGACGACGAGCGGATCGACGCCGTGGTCAACGCGGCCGGCGGCATGTGGGGCCTGACCGACGAGCAGATGTACGAGGCCAACGTCGTCCTGGTCGGCCGGCTGGTCGAGGCGGTCGCGGCGATGGCCGCGCCGGCCCGGCTGGTCCACCTCGGCACCGTGCACGAGTACGGCATGGCACCGATCGGCACCAGCCAGCGCGAGTCCGACACCCCCGCGCCGGTGATGGAGTACGGCAAGCTCAAGCTCGCCGCCACCGAGTCGGTCACCCGGGCCGTCGAGGCGGGCCTGGTCCGGGGCGTCACGCTGCGCCTGGGCAACGTGGTCGGCGCCGGCCAGCCCGGCCACAGCCTGCTCGGCGTGATGGCCGCCAAGCTGGACGGCGCCCGCCTCGCCGGCGAGCCCGCCCGGCTCGACCTGCAGCCGCTGACCGCCCAGCGCGACTTCGTCGACCTGACGGACACCGTGGACGCGGTGCTCGCGGCGATCGCGGCCCCGACCACCGTCCCGGTGATCAACGTCGGCACCGGCAGCGCCACCGCCGCCCGGGTGCTGGTCGACCTGCTGATCGAGGTCAGCGGCGTCCCGGTGGAGGTCACCGAGGTGCCCGCCCCGGCCGGCAGCGGCCCGGAGACCGAGTGGCAGCAGATGGACACCGCGCTGGCCGCCGCCCAGCTGGGCTGGACCTCGGACCGGTCCCTGCGTCAGGCTGTGGACTCGCTCTGGCAGGCCCGTATCGCGTCCGCGACCAGCTGACCGGCGCGCACCGCCCCCCTCCCCGCTCATCCCCACATCCGAGGAACCCATGAGACGCCTCAACGGTCTGCTGCACTCGCGAGGGACGCTGGCAGAGCTGTTCTCGAGCCGCGCCAACAGCTTCGGTCTGCTGCGGCTGGCGCTGGCCACCGCCGTGGTGGTCTCGCACCTCTACCCGCTGGGGTACGGGCCTCTCGATCCGGTGTGGCTGCGCAGCGGCCAGCAGACCGACATCGGCAAGATGTCGGTGGTCGGCTTCTTCGTGCTCTCCGGGTTCATGATCACCGGTAGTGGCCGGCGGACCAGCATCGGCCGCTACAGCTGGCACCGCGCGCTGCGCATCCTGCCCGGCCTGTGGGGCTCGCTGCTGATCTCGACGCTGGTCATCATCCCGTTCCTGTACCACTACGCCCACGGCTCGCTGGCGGGCTTCTGGAACCACCCCCAGGGCCCGCTGAACTACCTCAAGGGCACCTGGAACACCTCGCTCTCCGGCGGCTGGGACGTCTCCGGCACCATCCACGAGGGCATCCGGCGCGGCACCAACCACGACCAGAGCGTCAACGGCGCCCTGTGGTCGCTCAAGTACGAGCTGCTCTGCTACGTCATGGTCGGCCTGCTGGCGGCCGGCGGCGTGCTCACCAAGGCCCGCCGCTTCATCCCGCTCGCCGCCTTCGCGCTCTGGGTCCTCATCCTCAACGACTGGCTCAACGCGCCGGGCTGGCGGGGCATCCCCGGCGACATGGGCACCTACGTCGCCGTGCCGCTGCTGGGCGGCATGTCGGTGCACTTCCTGGTCCACCTCGGCTTCGTGTTCCTGCTCGGCGCCGCGGTCCAGCTGTACCGGGAGAAGGTCCCGGTCCACGACGGCCTGGCGCTGGTCGCGCTGCTCACCCTCGCGGTGACGATGCGCTGGGGCGGCCTGTTCGTGATCGGCTACCCGGCCTTCGCGTACCTGCTGTTCTGGCTGGCCATCCGACTCCCCCGCCCCTTCCAGACGGTCGGCCGCAAGCGGGACTTCTCGTACGGCATCTACATCTACGGCTTCACCGTCGAGCAGGCGCTGGCCATGCTCGGCTTCGTGAAGTACGGCAAGCCGATCTACCTGGCGGCCGCGCTGGCGTGCACCGTGGTGCTGGCGGCGTTCTCCTGGTACGCCATCGAGTCCCCGGCGATGCGCCTGAAGGACTGGACGCCGCGGCCGATCGCCCGGCTGAAGGCCCGCCGCGCGGCGGCCCGCGGTGAGGCGGCCGGCGACCCGGCGCAGGCGGCCGCGGAGACCGCCAAGGGCGCCGCCGAGGCCACCCGCTCCAGCGTCCGGGCCTGACGTCCCGCCCGCCTCCGCAGAGCACGCACGAACGACAAGGGCCCCGGCCCGGGTTCACCACCCGGGCCGGGGCCCTTTCGCCGTCCTGCCGCCGTACGTCCTGGCCGTCCCGCCGTCGCCGCGCGTCCGCGCCGCAAGGCGGGGCCCGCAGACGCGGAGAGGCCCCCAGCACCGCGAGGTGCTGGGGGCCTCTCTCAGACGAACCTGTTCGTCACAGGCAGGTCAGAGCGTCGAGAATTACTTGACGATCTTGGTGACCTGGCCGGCGCCGACGGTGCGGCCACCCTCACGGATGGCGAACTTCAGGCCCTCCTCCATGGCGACCGGCTGGATCAGCGCGACCGTCATGGCGGTGTTGTCGCCCGGCATGACCATCTCGGTGCCCTCGGGGAGGGTCACGACGCCGGTCACGTCAGTGGTACGGAAGTAGAACTGCGGGCGGTAGTTGTTGAAGAACGGGGTGTGGCGGCCACCCTCGTCCTTCGACAGGATGTAGGCCTGGGCCTCGAAGTCGGTGTGCGGCGTGACCGAACCCGGCTTGATGATGACCTGGCCGCGCTCGACGTCCTCGCGCTTGATGCCACGGAGGAGCAGACCGACGTTCTCACCGGCCTGGCCCTCGTCGAGCAGCTTGCGGAACATCTCGATACCGGTGACCGTGGTGGTGGTCTTGGTGGTCTTGATGCCGATGATGTCGACGGTCTCGTTGACCTTGAGGATGCCACGCTCGATACGACCGGTGACGACGGTGCCACGACCGGTGATCGTGAAGACGTCCTCGATCGGCATCAGGAACGGCTGGTCGACGAGGCGCTCCGGGGTCGGGATGGCCTCGTCCACGGCCTCCATGAGGCCGAGGAGCTTCTGGCCCCACTCGGCGTCGCCCTCGAGCGCCTTCAGCGCCGAGACGCGCACGACCGGCAGGTCGTCGCCCGGGAACTCGTACTCGGAGAGGAGCTCACGGACCTCGAGCTCGACGAGCTCCAGGATCTCCTCGTCGTCCACCATGTCGGCCTTGTTCAGGGCGACAACGATGTAGGGGACGCCGACCTGGCGGGCCAGGAGGACGTGCTCCTTGGTCTGCGGCATCGGGCCGTCGGTGGCGGCGACGACGAGGATCGCGCCGTCCATCTGAGCCGCACCGGTGATCATGTTCTTGATGTAGTCGGCGTGACCCGGGCAGTCGACGTGGGCGTAGTGACGCGCCTCGGTCTGGTACTCGACGTGCGCGATCGAGATGGTGATACCGCGCTGCCGCTCCTCCGGCGCCTTGTCGATCTGGTCGAACGGCGTGAAGGGGTTGATCTCCGGGTACGCGTCGTGCAGCACCTTGGTGATCGCCGCGGTCAGCGTGGTCTTACCGTGGTCGATGTGACCGATGGTGCCGATGTTGACGTGGGGCTTCGTCCGCTCGAACTTCGCCTTCGCCACTGCAGTCCTCCTGGGGACAGTTCTGTACGCCGTACGACGTCAGTTGGTCTTTGATTGGGGTGCCGGAGGGCTTGGGGGGACCGGGGACCGATCCCCCCAAGCAGGCCTCCTTCTAGCCTAAAGGGTCTGATTCATCCCGAATGCCGGGACGTCACTCGCCCTTGGCCTTGGCGATGATGTCGTCCGCCACGTTCCGCGGAACCTCGGCGTACGAGTCGAACTGCATCGAGTAGCTCGCGCGACCAGAGGTCTTGCTGCGCAGGTCACCGACGTAGCCGAACATCTCGGAGAGCGGCACCAGCGCGTTGACCACGCGGGCACCGTGACGCTCGTCCATGGACCGGATCTGGCCACGGCGAGAGTTGATGTCGCCGATGACCTCGCCCATGTAGTCCTCGGGGGTGGTGACCTCGACGGCCATCATCGGCTCGAGCAGAGCCGGAGACGCCTTGCGAGCACCCTCCTTGAACGCCATGGAACCGGCGATCTTGAACGCGAGCTCGGACGAGTCGACGTCGTGCGCCGCACCGTCGAGCAGCGTCACGCGGACACCCTGCAGCGGGTAGCCGGCGAGAACACCGAACTCCATGGCCTCCTGGCAACCGGCGTCGACCGACGGGATGTACTCCCGCGGCACGCGGCCACCGGTGACCTTGTTCACGAACTCGTAGCCGTCACCGGACTCGAGCGGCTCGATCGCGATCTGGATCTTCGCGAACTGGCCGGAACCACCGGTCTGCTTCTTGTGCGTGTAGTCGATACGCTCGACGGCCTTGCGGATCGTCTCGCGGTACGCGACCTGCGGCTTGCCGACGTTGGCCTCGACCTTGAACTCACGGCGCATACGGTCGACGAGCACCTCGAGGTGCAGCTCGCCCATACCCGCGATGATGGTCTGGCCGGTCTCCTCGTCCGTGTTGACCTGGAAGGACGGGTCCTCCTCGGCGAGACGCTGGATGGCAACACCCAGCTTCTCCTGGTCACCCTTGGACTTGGGCTCGATGGCGACGCGGATGACCGGGGCCGGGAAGTCCATGGACTCCAGGATGACCTGGTTCTTCTCGTCGCACAGCGTCTCACCGGTGGTGGTCTGCTTGAGGCCCATCACGGCGATGATGTCGCCGGCGCCCACCGAGTCGATCTCCTCACGCTTGTTCGCGTGCATGCGGTAGATCTTGCCGATGCGCTCCTTCTTGCCCTTCACGGAGTTCAGCACCGAGGTGCCGGACTCCAGGCGGCCGGAGTACACGCGAACGAAGGTCAGCTTGCCCAGGTGCGGGTCAGACATGATCTTGAACGCGAGAGCGGCGAGGGGCTCGTCGTCAGAGGCCTGACGGACGATCTTCTCTTCGCTGTTCGGCTTGGTGCCCTCGATGCCCTCGATGTCGAGGGGCGACGGCAGGTACTTCACGACCGCGTCGAGCAGGGGCTGGACGCCCTTGTTCTTGAACGCGGAGCCGCAGAAGATCGGGGTGAAGTCCGAGTTCAGCGTGCCCTTGCGGATCGCGGCGATCAGCAGCTCCTCGGGGATGTCCTCGCCCTCCAGGGCGAGCTCCATCACCTCGTCGCTGACGTTCGACACGGTGTCCAGCAGCGCCTCGCGGTACTCGGCAGCCTTCTCCGCCAGGTCGGCCGGGATGTCGACGGTGTCGTACATCTCGCCCTTGGGCGCGTCGGCGGACCAGACCAGGGCCTTCATCTTCACCAGGTCGACGACACCGGCGAAGTCGCCCTCGGCGCCGATCGGCAGCTGCATGACCAGCGGGGTGGCGCCGAGGCGGTCCACGATGGTCTGCACGCAGAAGTAGAAGTTCGCGCCCGTGCGGTCCAGCTTGTTGATGAAGCAGATGCGCGGGACGCCGTAGCGGTCAGCCTGCCGCCACACGGTCTCGGACTGGGGCTCGACACCGGCGACGCCGTCGAACACCGTCACGCCACCGTCGAGCACGCGCAGCGAGCGCTCCACCTCGACGGTGAAGTCGACGTGGCCCGGGGTGTCGATGATGTTGATGGTGTGGTCGGAACCGTCGAGGGTCCAGTGACAGGTCGTCGCGGCCGACGTGATGGTGATGCCGCGCTCCTGCTCCTGCTCCATCCAGTCCATGGTGGCAGCGCCATCGTGGACCTCACCGATCTTGTACGACACACCGGTGTAGAACAGGATCCGCTCGGTGGTGGTGGTCTTGCCCGCGTCGATGTGCGCCATGATCCCGATGTTGCGGACCTTGGCGAGGTCAAGGGAGGTTGCAGCCATGGTGGCTCGTTCTCTCTCTGTCTAGTGACGGGGTTCGGACTACCAGCGGTAGTGCGCGAAGGCCTTGTTGGACTCGGCCATCTTGTGGGTGTCCTCGCGACGCTTCACGGAAGCGCCCAGACCGTTGCTGGCGTCGAGGATCTCGTTGAGCAGACGCTCGGTCATGGTCTTCTCGCGACGGGCGCGGGAGTAGCCGACCAGCCAGCGCAGCGCCAGGGTGTTGGCGCGGCCCGGGCGGACCTCGACCGGCACCTGGTAGGTGGCGCCACCGACGCGGCGGGACTTGACCTCGAGGGTCGGCTTGACGTTCTCCAGCGCGCGCTTGAGCGCGATCACCGGGTCGGCGCCGGTCTTCTCACGGACGCCCTCGAGGGCGCCGTAGACGATCCGCTCGGCGGTGGAGCGCTTGCCGTGCAGCAGGATCTTGTTGACCAGCGAGGTCACCAGCGGGGAGCCGTAAACCGGGTCGATGATGACCGGGCGCTTCGGGGCGGGGCCCTTACGAGGCATTCTTACTTCTCCTTCTTGGCGCCGTAGCGGCTGCGAGCCTGCTTGCGGTTCTTGACACCCTGGGTGTCGAGGGAACCGCGGATGATCTTGTAGCGGACACCAGGAAGGTCCTTCACACGGCCACCGCGGACCAGCACGATGGAGTGCTCCTGCAGGTTGTGGCCCTCGCCCGGGATGTAAGCGGTGACCTCGATCCCGCTGGTGAGGCGCACACGGGCGACCTTACGAAGCGCCGAGTTCGGCTTCTTCGGGGTGGTCGTGTACACACGCGTGCAGACGCCGCGACGCTGGGGCGAACCCTTCAGTGCGGGCGTCTTGTTCTTCTCGACCTTGTCCTGCCGGCCCTTTCGGACCAGCTGCTGGATCGTAGGCACCGTTTCTCCGTTTTCTGTGTGCCAAGGCGGGTGAAACTAACCTGCGGTGTTTCCCGTCACGCTCCGACCCACGCGGTCGGGCGTGTTGGGCCTCTTCGAGGGAGGAATCGCGGAATCCCAGCTGATGTGCAGCGTCGGCGCGGCCGAACGGGCGGACCCACTCGGCGGCGGCGGCCGGTCTGCTGGCACGCACAAGGACCCGGGCACACCCCAGGCACAAGGTCAGAGCGTACCTAGCGCATAGCCGCCGGTCAAAACAAATGGGACACGGCCGGACGCGTCAGCTCCCCGCAGCGGCGGCGAACAGCATCAGGGTCAGCAGCAACGCCCAGCCCGCGACCGACAGCCAGCCGATGATCAAACCCGCCATGGCCAGGCCGTCCCCGTCCTCGCCCCGGACACGGATCTGCGAGCGCGCGATGTGCCCGGTGATCACGGCGGGCAGGCCGGTCAGACCGCCGGTGGCGAAGCAGCTCACACCGAGCACCAGCGAGGTCACCGCGACCGGGTTCATCCGGCGGCGGATCGGCATCGGCGGCGGCAGGAAGGTCGGCGGCACCACCGGCACCGGGGCGCCGAACGGCGCCACCATCGGACCGGCCGGCAGGTCGGCGACCAGGGCGCCCAGCTCGCCGTACGTCTGCGCGCGGTGCGCCGCGTCGAAGCGCTGGGAGTACTCCTCGGCGCTCAGCCGGCCCTCGGCGTACGCGGCCTTCAGCACGTCCACCGCGCGCTCGCGGTCGGTGTGCGCGGCCCGCATCGCGGACTGCGGGGTGTGCGCGGGCTGCCAGGGCTGCCCGTAGGGCGACGGCGACTGCCCGAAGGGGGACGGCTGCCCCCACGGCTGTACGGCCATTGCGGCCTCCTCCCGACCCCGATCCGACCCCGATCCCACTGCCGGCCTCCAGGATGCAGGACGAACGGGGGCCCCGAGTAGTTGCCGACACGCCGGACACAATGTCAGCCCGCCCGTCCCGACCGGCCGATCGGGGGATTCCGCCGTCCGCGGGCGCCCCATAGGGTCGGCTCGACCCCGCCCCGTTACTCCATCGGAGGGAATCCCGCCATGCAGGCGCCCACGCCGCCGCCCGCCGTCTCCGTCCACGACCTGTGGAAGAGCTTCGGCCCGCAGACCGCCGTCGCCGGCCTGACCCTCGACCTGCCGGCCGGCTCGTTCATCGGCCTGGTCGGCCCCAACGGCGCGGGCAAGACCACCACCCTGTCGATGGTCACCGGCCTGCTCCGGCCCGACCGGGGCACGGTGCTGGTGCACGGCGCCGACGTCTGGCAGGACCCGGTCGCGGTCAAGGCGCGGATCGGCATCCTGCCCGAGGGCCTGCGGATGTTCGAGCGGCTCAGCGGCCGCGAGCTGCTGCAGTACAACGGCCGGCTGCGCGGCCTGCCCGGCGCCGAGGTGGACCGGCGGGCCGAGGAGCTGCTGGCCGTCCTCGACCTGGCCGGCTCGGCCGACAAGCTGGTCGCCGACTACTCCACCGGCATGCGCAAGAAGATCGGCCTGGCCGCCGCCCTGCTGCACAACCCGGACGTGCTGTTCCTGGACGAGCCGTTCGAGGGCGTCGACCCGGTCTCCGCGCAGACCATCCGGGGCGTGCTGACCCGGTACGCCGCCTCCGGCTCCACCGTGGTCTTCTCCAGCCACGTGATGGAGCTGGTGGAGTCGCTGTGCGACTGGGTCGCGGTGGTCAACGCCGGCCAGGTGGTGGCCCGCGGGCCGCTGGACGCGGTGCGCGGCGACCGCTCGCTGCACCAGGCCTTCCTGGACCTGGTCGGCGTCCGCGAGGACGGCGGCGGCGAGGCGCTCGGCTGGCTGGGCGGTGCGTCCCGGTGAGCGCCTTCGCCGACGACCGGACCGTGGTGCGGACGCTGGTCCGGCTCAAGCTGCGGCTGCTCTCCAACGGCCTGCGGCGCAGCTCCGAACGGATGGCCGGGTACGTGATCGGCTCGCTGGTCGGGCTGGTCGTGGTGTTCGGGATCTCGGTCGGCCTGTTCCTGCTGCCGGACCGCTCGGCCGCCGACGCGGCGACGGTGCTGGCCGCGGCGCTCACCGTGATGTGGGCGGCGGCGCCGCTGTTCCTGTTCTCCGGGGACGAGAGCGCCGACCCGACCCGGCTGACCATGCTGCCGCTGCGCCCGAGGCCGCTGATGCGCGGCACCCTGCTGGGCGCGCTGATCGGCCCCGGCCCGGTGCTGGCGCTGCTGCTGCTCACCGGCTGCGCGGTGGCCTCGGCCGCCGGCCCGGCGGCGGTGGCCGCGGCGGTGCTCGGGGTGCCGCTGGCCACCGTCACCATGCTGGTGCTCTCCCGCGCGGTGGCCTCGGCCAACGCGCGGATGCTGTCCAGCCGGCGCGGCAAGGACTTCGCGATCTTCGGCGGGCTGCTGTTCGCGGTGCTCACCCAGGTCGGCAACCTGGGCGTGCAGAGCGTGGTCGGCCACCCCGGTTCGCAGGTGGACCTGGCGCCGCTGCGGCCGTACGCGGCGGTGCTGCGCTGGGTGCCGCCGGTCTCCGCCGTGGACTCGGTGCGCAGCGCCGCCGACGGCGCGTACCCGGCGGCCCTCGCGCAGCTGGCGCTGACCGGCGGGCTGCTGGTGCTGCTGGTGCGCTGGTGGCTGCGCAGCCTGGAGACGCTGATGGTCACCACCGACGCGTCCACCCTGGTCGCCACCCGGGGCCGGGGCGGCTCGTGGCTGTGGCGGCTGCTGCCGGCGGGCCGGGCGGGTGCGGCGATGCAGCGTCACCTGCGCTACGCCTGGCGGGAGCCGCGGGCCAAGGCGGCGATCTTCACCAGCATCGGGATGACCGTGGTGTTCACCGCGCTCTCGCTGATCCAGGGCTGGTCCTCGGTGTACGTGCTGGCGCTGGGCGGGCTGATGCTGGGCCTGCAGACGGTCAACCTGTTCGGCATGGACGGCTCGGCGTTCTGGATGGTCGCGCAGACGATCGCCGACGAGCGCGACGCCCGGGCCGAGCTGCGCGGCCGGGCGCTGGCGGTCATGGTGTTCGCGGTGCCCTCGGTGCTGGTGCTGGCGCCGGTCCTCGGCGTGGCCACCGGGCAGTGGGCGGCGCTGCCGTCCGCGCTCGGCCTGACCCTGGGCGCGCTCGGCGTCGGCCTGGGCCTGGGCGGCGTGCTGAGCGTGCGGGCGCCGTACGCGATGCCGGTGGACAGCAGCCCGATGCGCAACGCGGCGCCCGGCCAGTCCGGGCTGGTGCTGCTGAACGGCTTCGGCTCGATGGTCGGTGTGGCGCTGCTGACCCTGCCGCTCGGCGCGCTGCTGGCGGCGCTGCTGCTGGCCGACCTGCCGACCTGGCCGCTGCTGCCGGTGGGCCTCGGCTACGGCGCGCTGCTGGCGGTGCTCGGCGTGCGGTACGCGGCCCGGCTGCTGCCCGGGCGGCTGCCGGAGATCCTGGCGGCCGCGATCGAGCGCTGAGCCGCCGTTCCCCGGGGTGCTGCATCATGGACGGGGATCTGCGGACGGAAGAGGCGACGTGGCGAAGGGCAGCGGTTCGGCGAAGGCCGGGGGCACCGAGGACATCGACGGGCTGCTGGAGCGGGCCGTGCACGAGGCCGTCGCGGCGCGGCCGGAGGCGCTGGACTGGGCGCTGGACGGCGGGGCCTCGCTGCTCGCCGCGTCCGCCGAGCGCTGGCCCGCCGTCAGCCGGGCCCTGCTCGGGTACGCCGAGCGTGCCGTCGGCCGGTGCTGGACGGCCGGCTGGCGGCCCGCCGACCTGGTCCGGGTGGTGCGGCGCGAGCTGGGTGCGGCGCACCTGGCGCTGGCCGTCGACCTGATCGCCGCCGAGGGCCGCCGGCACCCCGCCGCCGCGCTGGACCGGCGCTGGCACGAGCAGCTGCGCGAACTCGCCGTCGAGGTGTGGTGGGAGAGCGACGAGCAGTACCTGGGCGACTTCGCCGAACGGCACCGGCAGGACCGGTTCACGCTCGCCACCACCGCGCTGGAACTGCTGCGCTGCTGGGCGCTGCTGCCCCCGATCAACCCGGTCGGGCCGGTGCCCGGACAGTCCGCGCCCCGGGCGGGCGTGCCGGTCGCCGGCGAGCCGCGGATGCTCGGCCGGATCCGGGCGCTGCTGGCGAAGGCCGAGTCCACCGAGTACCCGGAGGAGGCCGAGGCGCTCAGCGAGAAGGCCCAGCAGCTGATGGCCCAGCACTCCATCGACGAGGCGCTGCTGGCCGCCGGGGCGCCCGCCCCGGACGCGCCGGCCGCGCTGCGGATCGGCATCGACAGCCCGTACGAGGGCCCCAAGGCGATGCTGCTGGACGCGGTGGCGGCGGCGAACCGCTGCAAGGTGGTGTGGGCGAAGGAGTTCGGCTTCTGCACCATCGTCGGCTTCGACGCCGACCTGGACGCGGTCGAGCTGCTGTACACCTCGCTGCTGGTGCAGGCCACCGCCGCGATGAGCCGCGAGGGCGGCCGCAAGCACCGCGACGGCGCCCCGCGCACCAAGGCGTTCCGGCAGTCCTTCCTGATCGCGTACGCTGCGCGGATCCGGGAGCGGCTGACCGCCGCCACCGAGCAGGCGACCTCCGACGCGGCCGCCGGCCGGCGGCTGCGCGAGGACGGCACCGTGGAGCGGGTCGCCGACGCGGAGCGGCTGCTGCCGGTGCTCAAGGCCCGCGAGGAGGCCGTCGAGGACGCGGTCGGGCGGATGTTCCCGAAGCTGGTCTCGCAGCGGGTGCGGGTGAGCGACGGCGAGGGGTGGGCGGCCGGCCGGGCCGCCGCCGACCGGGCCGCGCTGAACGGACGGTCGGGCGCGATCGGGCGCTGACTCTTCAGAAGGGGGTTGTCGGGTGGGGCAGTACGTCGACTACGCGGACCGGGTGCGGGGCTCGCTGCTGGGCGGGTCGCTCGGCGACGCGCTGGGCTGGCCGGTGGAGTTCCTGCGGCTGGACGCGATCCGGGACCGGTTCGGGCCCGCCGGGATCACCTCGCTGCTCCTGCGGGGCGGGGAGGCGGAGGTCACCGACGACACCCAGATGACCCTGTTCACCGCCGAGGGCCTGCTGCGCGGCGGCACGCCCGAGGCCGTCCGCGAGGCGTACGGGCGGTGGTTCCTCACCCAGCGCCTCCCCGGCCCCGAGCGGCAGCCGGACGGCTGGCTGCTCGCCCAGCCGTTCCTGTACGCCTCCCGGGCGCCCGGCAACGCCTGCCTGAGCGGGCTGGCCGGGTACCCGTACCGGCCCGCCGTCGCCTTCGGCACCCCCGGGCCGGTCAACCCGGACTCCAAGGGCTGCGGGACGGTGATGCGCTCGGCGCCGTTCGGGCTGATCGGGCTGGGCACCGGGCCCGCCTTCGAGCTGGCCGCGCGGTGCGCGCAGCAGACCCACGGGCACCCGACCGGATACCTGGCCGCGGGCGCCTTCGCCGCGCTGCTGGAGCGGGTCTGCGCGGGCGTCGAGCCGCGGCGGGCGGTCGAGGAGACCGTCGTCCAGACCGCGGAGTACCCCTCCTCGGAGGAGACCGTGGAGGCGCTGCTGCGGGCGCTGCGGATCGTCGACGAGGGCGCGCCGTCCGCGGAGGCGGTCGAGCGGGTCGGCCTCGGCTGGATCGCCGAGGAGTGCCTGGCGATCGCGGTGTACTGCGCGCTGGCGGGGGCGGACGCGCGGGCCGCGCTGGTCCTGTCGGTCAACCACTCCGGGGACAGCGACTCCGCGGGGGCCGTGTGCGGCAACCTGGTCGGCGCGATGTACGGCACCGCCGGGCTGCCGGCCGACTGGCTCGCCGTGGTCGAGGGCCGCGAGGTCGTCCGCCAGGTCGCCGACGACCTGCTGATCGCCCACACCTACGGCGAGCCGGCCCGCATCGCCGACCGCTACCCGGCGGCCGTCCCGGCCGCCGCCGCCCCGCAGTCGGAGCCCGCCCCGCCCGCCAAGCCCCGCTTCCGCAGCCGCCCCTGACACCGGCCGCGGGTCAGTCCCAGAGGGCGCCGAGGGCGAGGAGTTCGTCGCGGTGCTCGATCCGCTCGACCCAGTCGGCCGGCCAGGCGTCGGCGCCGTGGTGGGCGCCGGCGAAGGCCCCGGCCAGGCAGGCGATCGAGTCGGAGTCGCCGGAGGAGTAGGCGCCGCGGCGGACCGCCGCGACCGGGTCGTCGGGGAACAGCAGGAAGCACAGCAGGGCGGTGGCGAAGGCCTCTTCGGCGATCCACCCCTCGCCGGTGACCTCGCACGGGTCGCCGTCCCGCGCGGGCCTGGCCAGCGCCGCGTCGAGCCGGTCGAGGACGGCCAGGCAGTCGTCCCAGCCGCGGGCGACGAACTCCTCGGCCGAGTGGTCCTGCGCGTGCGCGGCCAGGTCGCCGAGCCAGAACCCGTCGTAGCGGGTGCGGTTGGCGAGGGCGTGCTCGCGCAGCCGGGCGGGCAGCTCGGCCGGTGCGACGCCCTCGGCGAGCCGGCGGACGGTGAACGCGGTGAGTTCACTGGCGGCCAGCGCGGTCGGGTGGCCGTGGGTCAGTCCGGACTGCAGCTGCGCCGCCCCGGCGACCTGGCGGTCGGTCAGCTCGCGGACCAGGCCGAGCGGGGCGACCCGCATGTTGGCGCCGCAGCCCTTGGAGCCGATGTCACTGGCCTCCTGCCAGGGCCGCTCCGGCCTGCTGAGCCGCCAGCAGGACTTCATGCAGGTCATGCCGGGCGCCCGGTTGTTCTCCGGGGAGCGCCACCACTCCACGAACTCCTCGCGCAGCGGCCGCTCCAGGCGCAGCGGGACGAGCGGGCCGGCCGCGAGGGCGGTCTTGAGGGCGCGGGCGAGGGCGAGCGTCATCTGGGTGTCGTCGGTGACCAGCGCCTTCCTGGGGAGCGGGAGTTCGCGCCAGTCGGGGGTGCCCCGGACGAGGTCGTCCCACGGGGTGAACTCGGTGGGCCTGCCGAGGGCGTCGCCGATCGCCAGGCCCAGCATCGCTCCGGTCGCCCGCTTCATGTCCCGCCCCTTACCGGATCTCGACGATCAGTTCCTCCAGGCCGCGGATCACGTAGCCCGGGCGCCAGGCGGGCTCGCTGACCAGCGAGAGCCCGGGGGCCCGGCGCAGCAGTGCGCCGTACGACTCGGTGAGTTCCATTCTGGCGAGCGGCGCGCCCAGGCAGAAGTGGATTCCGGCGCCGAAGGTGATGTGCGGGTTGTCGGCGCGGCCGAGGTCGAGGCGGTCGGGGTCGGCGAAGCGGGCGGGGTCGCGGTTGGCGGAGCCGAAGAGCAGGGCGACCTCCGATCCGCGCGGGATCGTCACGCCGGCCACCTCGATGTCCTCCAGCACCCAGCGTTCGAACATCTGCAGCGGGGTGTCCCAGCGCATCAGTTCCTCGACCGCGGTGGGCAGGAGCGCGTCGACGGAGCCGCGCAGCCGGGCGAGTTCGCCGGGGTTGCGGAAGAGCGCCCACCAGCCGTTGCCGGTGGTGTTGACGGTGGCCTCGTGGCCGGCGTTGAGCAGCAGGACGCAGGTGGAGACCATCTCCTGCTCGCTGAGCACGTCGCCCTCGTCGGCGACCTGGGCGAGCCGGCTGATCAGGTCCTCGCCGGGCGCGGCGCGGCGTTCGCGGATCAGCGCGCGCAGGTAGTCGGAGAACTCGACGCTGGCCCGGACGGCCCGCGCGGCGGTCTCCGGGCTCGGATTGAGTTCGAACATCCCGGTGATGTCGGCGGACCAGGGCCGCAGCAGGTGCCGGTCGGATTCGGGGACGCCGAGCATCTCGGCGATCACCGCGACCGGCAGCGGCTCGGCGACCCGGGCGATCAGGTCGCCGCCGCCGTCCGCCAGCAGCCCGCCGACCAGCTCGTCGGCGAGCTTCGCGACGGTGGGCCGCAGGGACTCGACCATGCGCGGGGTGAAGGCCTTGGAGACCAGCCGGCGGATCCGGGTGTGGTCGGGGGCTTCCAGGTCGAGCAGCCCGTGGTCGTTGAGGGTGTGGAAGGGCTCGTGCGCGGGGTCGGGCGCGGGCCGGCCGAACTCCTCGTGGGTGAAGCGGTGGGTGTAGGTGCGGCCGAGCCGGCGGTCCCGGAGCAGGGCACCGACGTCGGCGTACCGGGAGACCAGCCACTGGCCGCTGGGCTCGTACCAGCTGACCGGTGCGTTCGCCCGCAGGTCGGCGTAGGCGTCGTACGGGTGCGCCACGAACTCGGCCGACCACGGGTCGAACGTACCGGTCGCCATTGATCACTCCCTGCTCGTCGGGGTGCCATCGTAGGCACCCGCGATGATCCTTCCGACCAGGGCGGGCAGCGCGGTGGAGATCGGTCCGCGGATCACCTCGACGGCGTCCGCGTCGTACGGCGTGGGTTCGCCGTTGACGACGATCAGCCGGGCGCCGTGCTCCAGGGCGATCTGCGGCAGCGCGGCCGCCGGATTCACCTGCAGGCTGCTGCCGACCGCCACGAAGAGGTCGCAGGACTGCGCGATGACGTCGGCCTTGTCGATCACGCCGGGGTCGAGCATCTCCCCGAACATCACGGTGCACGGCTTGAGCACGCCGCCGCAGGCCGTGCAGGCCGGGTCGTCCTCGCCGGCGGCGACCCGGGCGAGGGCTTCGTCCATGCCGCTGCGCGCTCCGCAGTCGACGCACTGCACCCGCGTGGCGGTGCCGTGCAGTTCGAGCACCTTGCGGTCGGGCAGTCCGGCCCGCTGGTGCAGGCCGTCGACGTTCTGGGTGAGCACCCGCATCGGCACCCCGGAGCGTTCCAGGTCGACCAGCGCGCGGTGGCCGGCGTTGGGCTCGGCGGCGACCGCGCCGACGTCCCGGCGCATCAGCCAGGACCGGCGGCGCACGTCCGGGTCGGCCAGGTACGGGCCGATGGTGACCAGCTCCTGCGCGCTCGGGTCGCGCTGCCAAAGCCCCTGCGGGCCACGGTAGTCGGGGATGCCGGAGTCGGTGGAGATGCCGGCGCCGGTCATCACGGCGATCAGCGGACGCTTCTGGGTCATGCCCGGACCGTACGGCGACCCGGCCGCCGGACGCCACCGGAAAAACCCGGTGCGGCGGGCGCCCGCCGCGCGCACACTGACCGGGCGTCCCCCCGAACCGAAGGAGCCCCACTTGCAGGGTGCCGTCACCGTGTCGCCGTCCCAGGTACCGGAGTTGCTGCTGGGTCTGGCCACCGTCCGGCCGGTCTTCCTGTGGGGTGCGCCCGGCATCGGGAAGTCCTCGCTGGTCCGGGAGTTCGCCGACTCGCTGGGCCTGGAGTGCGTCAGCCTGATCGGCACCCAGCTGGCGCCGGAGGACCTGATCGGCGTCCCGCAGATCACCGCGGACGGCCGCTCCCGGTTCTGCCCGCCGGAGACGATCGCCCGCGACGAGCCGTACTGCCTCTTCCTGGACGAGCTCAACGCGGCCACGCCGGACGTGCAGAAGGCGTTCTACTCGCTGATCCTGGACCGCCGGATCGGCTCGTACGAGCTGCCGCCCGGCTCGATCGTGATCGGCGCCGGCAACCGGGCGACCGACGGCGCGCTGGCCCGCCCGATGGCGTCCGCGCTGGTCAACCGGCTGGTCCACGTCCACCTGCGGGCCAGCGCCACCGACTGGCTGGGCTGGGCGGCGGGCAGCGGCATCCACCCCTGGGTGGTGGACCACCTCACCGACCGGCCGGACCACCTGTGGTCGGCGCCGCCGAAGTCGGAGGAGCCGTTCTCCACCCCGCGCGCCTGGCACATGCTCTCCGACGCGCTGCACTCCTTCGGCCCGACGCTGGACGAGGACACCCTGAAGGTGGTGGCGCACGGCCTGCTCAGCCCGCCGCACGCGGTGGCGTTCTGCGGCTACGCCAAGATCGTCCGCAACGCGTACGGGCTGGACGCGATCCTCAAGGGCGACGCCCGCTGGCCCAACCGGCTGGAGGACCGCGACCTGCTCTACTACCTGGCCGACGCCTTCCGCGGCCGGCTGGTCAAGGAGCTGCCGGCCCGCAAGGAGCACGTCTCGCCGCAACTGAAGCAGACCGCCTTCCGGGCCAAGTCGCTGCTGGTGCAGCTCGCCGAGATCTCGGTCGAGGTGGCGCAGACCGTGATCGCCGACGGGCCGGACGGCAACCCGGTGCTGCCCTCCTGGTTCCTGATCGAGGCGGCCCGGGACATGCCGCGGCTGGTCGAGGCCCGCCGGTGAAGCCCGCGCCGGCCGCCCGGCCCGACCCGGCGGCCGAGGCGTTCGCGGACGGGGTGGAGCTGCTGCACCGCAACCGGGCCCTCGCCTCGATCGACGCGCAGTTCTGCCGCGACCCCGGCTGCGTCCGGGCCCCCGAGGACGGCTGGGCGGCGGTCGACTCCGCGGGCACCGTCCACGTCAACCTCCGGCGCCGGGCCGAACCCGCCGAGTGGGCCTGGGTGCTGGCGCACTGCCTGCTGCACCTCGGCTTCGGCCACGTGCCGGCCGCCGGCACCCCGCGCCGGGCCGGCGACGCGTACGAGCTGGCCGCGCGCTGCGCGGTGGTCAACCGCTTCCTGGGCTCCTTCGCGGTCGGCCGGGCCCCGTTCCCGCTGCCGGCGACGGCGGCCGGCGACGAGGAGGAGCTGGCCGCCCGCTGGCGCCGCGACGGCCTCCCCCGGATCCCCGGCGCCGCCGGGCCGGGCAGCGACCAACTGCTCGCCCCGTACCACCCGTCCCGGGCCCCCGAGGACTGGACGGTCGGCTTCGCCGCCGCGCTCACCCGGACCATGTCCGCCGCGATGGACGTGGCCGGCGGCCGCCGCGAGGAGCTGACCGGCACCCGGCTGCCCGAGCGGCCGTGGACCCGGGCGCTCAACTGGTTCATCTCCTCCTACCCGCTGCTCGGCGGCATCGCGGCCGGGATGACCCTGGTCGCCGACGCCGAACTCGCCCGCGCCCAGGGCATCTCCGTCGCCGCCGTCAATGCCGCGGCCGGCGAGATCTACCTCAACCCGCTGCGGCACCACAGCGACGAGGAGTGGCGGTTCGTCCTCGGCCACGAGATGCTGCACGCCGCGCTGAAGCACGCCGACCGCTGCGGCGCCCGCGACCCGTACCTGTTCAACGTCGCCGCCGACTACGTGATCAACGGCTGGCTGGTCGAGATGGGCGTCGGCGAGATGCCCGAGGGGCTGCTGCACGACCCGCAGTTGAAGGGCCTGTCGGCGGAGGAGGTCTACGACCGGATCGTCCGCGACCAGCGCCGGCTGCGCCGGCTGGCCACCCTTGCGGGCAAGGGGAAGCCGGACATCCTGGGCGAGCCGCTCGGCACCCCGCGCGACTACGTCGACCTGGACGACTTCTACCGGCGCGGCCTGCAACAGGGCTTCGAGCTGCACCGGCGCGAACGCGGCCTGCTCCCCGCCGGGCTGGTGGAGGAGATCCGCGCGCTCTCCCACCCGCCGCTGCCCTGGGACGCGCAACTGGCCCGCTGGTTCGACGAGTTCGTCCCCTCGCCGATGGCCGTCCGGTCGTACGCCCGGCCCTCGCGCCGGCAGGCGTCCACCCCGGACATCCCGCGGGCCGGGCGCTGGTTCCCGCCCGAGGAGGTGGCCCGCTGCACCTTCGGCGTCGTCCTGGACACCTCCGGGTCGATGGGCCGCACACTGCTCGGCAAGGCGCTCGGCGCGATCGCCTCGTACGCCGCCGCCCGGGACGTTCCGGCGGCCCGGGTGGTGTTCTGCGACGCCGCCCCGCACGACGCCGGCTTCCTGCCGCCGGAGGAGATCGCCGGACGGGTCCGGGTCCGCGGGCGGGGCGGCACCGTGCTGCAGCCCGGCATCGACCTGCTGGAACGGGCCGAGGACTTCCCGCCCGGCGCGCCCGTCCTGGTGATCACCGACGGCGAGTGCGACGTGCTGCGGATCCGGCGCGAGCACGCGTACCTGGTGCCGCAGGGCGCCGGCCTGCCCTTCACGCCGCGCGGGCCGGTGTTCCGGATGCGCTGACCGCGCCCCGGCGGCCGGTGCGGGCCAGCGGGACGAAGGCCGCCAGGTAGAGCACCGCACCGAGCGGGATCAGGTCCAGCGTGGCCGCCGTGACGGCCGTCCCGGCCAGCACCAGCAGCGCGCTCCACCACGGCGCGCGGCGGAGCACCGCGGCGGCGCAGACCAGCGCCAGCAGGCCGACGTAGAACAGCACCGGCCCGACCGAGTAGAACGCGGGCACCACCCCGGCGTGCGACTGGATCCGGTCGAACGCCGCGTGCTGCCCGGCCTTGTCCGCGACCGTCGCGCCCACGTACAGGTCGATGCCGACCTGCCCCAGCGAGGCGGCCAGCCCGAGCAGCGTCACCCCGAACGACGCCCCGACGGCCAGCCGGCCGGGCCGGGTCCGCGGCGCGAGCGAGCGGTACAGGCCGGTGAAGCCGGCCCCCAGCAGCGCCATCGCGGCGAACAGCGCCAGGTGGCCGGTCGTCCAGCCGGCGCCCGGCCCCCGCGACCCGGGCAGCAGCCTGATCCCGCCGTACAGCGCGAGCAGGACGGGGGCGGCGAGCAGGGCACGGCTCCAGGCCGGAACGGGGGCGGTGCCGCGGCCGGGGGCGGCACTGCGGGCGGGCTGGTCCATCGCTGAACTCCTTCTCGGGTGCGGTGACTTCGCTGTTCAGCGTGCCGCCGCCGCAGGCCCTTGCGGATCGCCGGTGCGGGCGATTCCCGCCGCTCCCCCGCGCGAGCTAGGGGACTTCCCGGAAGGGTTCTCCCTCACCCGCGACCACCGCGCCCGCCTCGTACGCGAAGACCACCGCGTGCACCCGGTCGCGCAGTCGCAACTTCGCCAGCACATTGCTGACATGGGTCTTCACGGTGTGCTCGCTGACCACCAGCTCGGCGGCGATCTCGGCGTTGGACAGCCCGCGGGCGAGCAGCCGCAGGGTCTCCGCCTCACGGCTCGTCAGCTGCTCCAGCAGCCGGGAGGGCGTCCGCGACGGCTGGCCCGGCCCGGCCCCCGGCAGGCCCCGGCGGGCGGTGAACTCGCCGATCAGCCGCCGGGTGACCGACGGCGCGAGCAGCGCCTCGCCGGAGGCCACCATCCGCACCCCGTGGGCCAGGTCGTCGCGCCGGACGTCCTTCAGCAGGAAGCCGCTGGCCCCCGCGTACAGCGCGTCGTAGACGTAGTCGTCGATGTCGAAGGTGGTCAGCATGATCACCTTGCAGTCGGGGAACTCCGCGCAGACCCGCCGGGCCGCCTCCAGCCCGTCCATCACCGGCATCCGGACGTCCAGCAGCAGCACGTCCGGGGCGTGCGTCCGGACCGCCTCGACCGCTTCCAGGCCGTCGGCGGCCTCGGCCACCACCTCGATGTCCGGCTGGGCGTCCAGGATCATTCCGAACCCGGCCCGCACCAGCTCCTGGTCGTCCGCGACGACCACCCGAATCGGCACCGCACTCCACCTCTCCCGTAACCGCGTGCCGCACCCTGGGCACGCGCTTCCCTGCCCCGCGCTACGCCGCCAGCGGCAGCCGGGCCTCGACCACGAAGCCGCGGCCCTGCGGCCCGGGGCCGGCGGTGGCGGTACCGCCGCAGGCCGCCGCCCGCTCGCGGATCGACACCAGCCCGCGGCCGCCGGACCAGCCGCCCACCCGCTCCGGGCCGGCCGCCGGCGCCGGGCCGCGGCCGTCGTCCGCGACCTCGACCGCCAGCGCGCCGCCCGCCCGGGCGATCCGGACGGTGACGTGCGCCGCGTCCGCGTGCTTGACCACGTTGGTCAGCGCCTCCTGCACGATCCGGTACGCGGCGGCCTGCACGTCCGCCGGGCCGCAGTCCTCGATCCGCGCGTCCACCCGGACACCGGAGGCCCGGACCCGCTCGACCACCGCCGGGAGTTCGGCCAGCCGGGGCTGCGGGGCCAGCTGCGGGCCGGCCCCCTCCTCCTTCAGCACCCCGAGCACCCGCCGCAGCTGCACCATCGCGTCCCGGCCCGAGTCGGCGATGGTGTCGAAGGTCCGCACCGCCCGGTCGGGATCGCTGCGGACCACCAGCGGCCCGGCCTCCGCCTGGATCACCATCAGCGAGACGGCGTGCGCCAGGATGTCGTGCATCTCCCGGGCGATCCTGGCCCGCTCCTCGGCGACCGCGCGGGCCGCGTCGCTGGCCGCCCGCAGCCCGACCTGGTGCGCCCGCTCCGCCTCCGCCCGGGCCAGCCGGCGCAGCTTGCGCACCAGGGTGCCGAAGACGAACGCGCCGACCGAGACCATCAGGCTGAACAGGGCGCCGTTGAACGAGCGGGTGCCGACGATGTTGCCCACCACCAGGCCGACCAGTACCAGCCAGCGCTGCCAGTCCCGGCCGCGGTCGGCCAGCGTGTAGGCGGCGACCACCACCACGACCTGCACCTGCGGCATCACGCTGTGCGCGACCACCGACAGCACCGAGGACGGCACGATGCACGCCACCAGCACGCCGAACGGGTGCCGCCGGCGCCACGGCAGCGCGAAGGCGGTGGAGGCGGCCAGCAGGTACACCCACCACGGCCAGTCCTCGACGTCCTGGTAGACCGCCCAGAGCGAGACGCCGATCGAGAACAGCGCCAGCAGGGTGTCCAGCACGTACGGGTTCAACCCGGCGAGCCGGGCCATCAGCCACGCGCGGGCGCGCGCCGTCCGTTCCATCTCCGCCCCTCCCCCGGGTCCCCGCCCCCGATGATGCCGTATCAGCGGGGCGTCCGCGGTACCCGAGTCCGACTCACGCACCGCTGACCGTCACGTCCCCGGCCCCGGTCCGGGCGCTGATCCGCCGCTCCGCGCCGGCCGACCGCGCCAGGTCGACCCGCACGTCCCCCGCCCCGCTGTCCGCGTCCACCGCGTAGGGCTGCCCGCCGGGGACCACCACCCGGACGTCACCGGTCGAGCTGGACGCCGTCACCTCCCGCGGCGCCGCCCGGAACGACGCCACCACGTCACCTGTGCCGCTCTCCAGCCGCACGGACGCCGGGCCCAGGCCGCTCGCCTCCACACTGCCGGTGCCGGTCTGCGCGTCCACCGCCCCGGCCAGCCCGCTGACCCGCACGTCGCCGGTGGAGCTGCTCAGCCGCACCACGGTGCCCTCCGGCACCCGGACCCGGTAGTCCACCGAGCAGTCCCCGCAGCTGTACGACAGGGTCAGCGTGCCGTCCTCCACCCGGTGCCGGGTCTGCGGCGCCGCACCCCGGTACTCCTGCCGCTCGGTCACGCTCACCGCGTCCCCGCCGCCCACCACCTCGATGTCGCCGGTGGACCCCTCCACCACCAGCACCCGCACCGGCTGGTCCACCCCGTACGCCACGTCCTGCCGGGTCTCCCCGACCGAGCACCCGGTCAGCGCCAGCGCCACCACCGGCAGCCCCGCCCACACCGTCGCACGCCGCATCGCCACTCCCCTCCACCGGCCCGGCCGACCCGGAGCCAACACACCGAGCCTCCCGCGCCCACCCCCCGCGGCGGATCCCCCGCCCGACCCATCTCCGCTCCTCCCCCGTACGACGGAAACGCCGCAGGGCGGCCACCCCGTGTGGGGTGACCGCCCTGCGGTTCAGGAGCGTCCGACTCAGCCGGTGTACGGGCCGTAGTCGTAGTCGTCCAGCGGGACCGCCTGGCCGGAGCCGGCGCCGAAGGGCGACAGGTCGTAGTCGTCGTAGCCGACGGCCGAGTACATGGCGGCCTTGGCCTCCTCGGTCGGCTCGACCCGGATGTTGCGGTAGCGGGGCAGACCCGTACCGGCCGGGATGAGCTTACCGAGGATGACGTTCTCCTTGAGGCCCAGCAGCGGGTCCGACTTGGCGTGGATCGCCGCGTCGGTGAGGACCCGGGTCGTCTCCTGGAAGGAGGCGGCCGACAGCCAGGACTCGGTGGCCAGCGAGGCCTTGGTGATACCCATCAGCTGCGGACGGCCGGAGGCGGGGTGACCGCCCTCGGAGACCACGCGACGGTTCTCGGTCTCGAAGCGGCCGCGCTCGACGAGCTCGCCCGGGAGCAGCTCGGCGTCGCCCGACTCGATGATCGTCACGCGGCGGAGCATCTGCCGGATGATGATCTCGATGTGCTTGTCGTGGATCGACACACCCTGCGAGTTGTAGACCTTCTGGACCTCGGCCACCAGGTGGATCTGGACGGCACGCTGGCCCATGATGCGCAGGACGTCGTGCGGGTTGGTCGCACCGACGGTCAGCTTCTGGCCGACCTCGACCGCCTCGCCCTCGCTGACGAGCAGCTTGACGCGCTTGGAGACCGGGTAGGCGATCTCCTCGGCACCGTCGTCGGGGGTGACGACGAGCTTGCGGGTCTTCTCGGTGTCCTCGATGCGGACACGGCCCTGGGCCTCCGAGATCGGGGCCACACCCTTGGGGGTACGGGCCTCGAAGAGCTCGACGACACGGGGCAGACCCTGGGTGATGTCGTCACCGGCCACACCACCGGTGTGGAAGGTACGCATGGTGAGCTGGGTGCCGGGCTCACCGATGGACTGGGCGGCGATGATGCCGACCGCCTCACCGATGTCGACCAGCTTGCCGGTGGCCAGCGAGCGGCCGTAGCAGAAGGCACAGGTGCCGACCGCGGACTCGCAGGTGAGGATCGAGCGGGTCTTGACCTCGCTGATGTCGTGGCGGATCAGCTCGTCGATCAGCACGTCACCGAGGTCGGTGTTGGCGGTGGCAAGGAGCTTGCCGTCCACCGTGATGTCCTCGGCCAGCATGCGGGCGTAGACGCTGGTCTCGACGTCGTCGGCCTTGCGCAGCACGCCGTCGGCGCCCACGGAGCCGATCGACAGCTTGAGGCCGCGCTCGGTGCCGCAGTCCTCCTCGCGAATGATGACGTCCTGGGAGACGTCGACCAGACGACGGGTGAGGTAGCCGGAGTCGGCGGTACGCAGGGCGGTGTCGGCGAGACCCTTACGGGCACCGTGGGTGGAGATGAAGTACTCCAGCACGGAGAGACCCTCACGGAACGACGCCTTGATGGGGCGCGCGATGGTCTCGTTCTTCGCGTTGGACACCAGACCACGCATACCGGCGATCTGACGCATCTGCATCATGTTTCCGCGAGCACCCGAGTCGACCATCATGAAGATGGGGTTGGTCTTCGGGAAGTTCGCGGCCATGGCCTCGGCGACCTCGTTGGTCGCGCGGGTCCAGATGCCGATGAGCTCGGACTTGCGCTCGTTGTCCGTGATCAGACCGCGCTCGTACTGGCGCTGGACCTTCTCGGCCTGTGCCTCGTAGCCCTCGAGGATCGCGGGCTTGCTCGGCGGGACGATGACGTCCGAGATCGAGACGGTGACACCGGAACGGGTCGACCAGTGGAAGCCGGCGGCCTTCAGGTTGTCGAGCGCCGCGGCGACGACGACCTTGGGGTACCGCTCGGCCAGGTCGTTGACGATGGCCGAGAGCTGCTTCTTGCCGACCTCGTAGTCGACGAACGGGTAGTCCTCGGGCAGCAGCTCGTTGAAGAGCGCGCGGCCCAGGGTGGTGGTGATGCGGAAGGGCTCACCCTCGAACCAGGTCGGCTGCCCGTCCTCGTCGACCGGGGAGACCCAGCCGCGCGGCGGCACGGTGCCGGCGGGCATCCGCAGGTCGATCTGGGCCTGGACGTCCAGCTCGCGGGCGTCGAAGGCCATGATCGCCTCGGCGGTGGAGGAGAAGGAGCGGCCACCGCCCTTGACCTCCTCGCGGTCCGAGGTGAGGAAGAACAGACCGAGCACCATGTCCTGGGTCGGCATGGTGACGGGGCGACCGTCGGCCGGCTTCAGGATGTTGTTCGAGGACAGCATCAGGATGCGGGCCTCGGCCTGCGCCTCCGCGGAGAGCGGCAGGTGGACGGCCATCTGGTCACCGTCGAAGTCCGCGTTGAACGCGGTGCAGACGAGCGGGTGGATCTGGATGGCCTTGCCCTCGACCAGCTGCGGCTCGAAGGCCTGGATGCCGAGGCGGTGCAGGGTGGGCGCACGGTTCAGCAGGACCGGGTGCTCGGCGATGACCTCTTCGAGGACGTCCCACACGACCGGACGGGCGCGCTCGACCATGCGCTTGGCCGACTTGATGTTCTGCGCGTGGTTCAGGTCGACCAGGCGCTTCATCACGAACGGCTTGAAGAGCTCCAGCGCCATGGCCTTGGGCAGACCGCACTGGTGCAGCTTGAGCTGCGGGCCGACGACGATGACCGAACGGGCCGAGTAGTCGACGCGCTTGCCGAGCAGGTTCTGACGGAAACGACCCTGCTTGCCCTTGAGCATGTCGGACAGCGACTTCAGCGGACGGTTGCCGGGGCCCGTGACCGGGCGACCACGACGGCCGTTGTCGAAGAGCGCGTCGACGGCCTCCTGGAGCATGCGCTTCTCGTTGTTCACGATGATCTCGGGGGCACCGAGGTCGAGGAGGCGCTTCAGGCGGTTGTTGCGGTTGATCACGCGGCGGTACAGGTCGTTCAGGTCGGAGGTCGCGAAGCGGCCACCGTCCAGCTGCACCATCGGACGCAGGTCCGGCGGGATCACCGGGACGCAGTCCAGCACCATGCCCTTGGGCTTGTTGCTGGTCTGCAGGAACGCGGTGACGACCTTGAGGCGCTTGAGCGCACGGGTCTTCTTCTGGCCCTTGCCGGTGCGGATGATCTCGCGCAGGCGCTCGGACTCCTCGGCGAGGTCGAAGCTCTCCAGGCGGTCCTTGAGCGCGGCGGCGCCCATGGAGCCCGAGAAGTACGTGCCGAAACGGTCACGCAGCTCGCGGTAGAGGAGCTCGTCGCCCTCGAGGTCCTGGACCTTGAGGTTCTTGAAGCGCGCCCAGACCTCGTCCAGGCGGTCGATCTCGCGCTGGGTGCGGTCGCGGAGCTGCTTCATCTCGCGCTCGGCGCCCTCGCGGACCTTGCGGCGGACGTCGGCCTTGGCGCCCTCGGCCTCGAGCTCGGCCAGGTCGGTCTCGGCCTTCTTGGCACGGGCCTCGAGGTCGGCGTCGCGGCGGTTCTCGATCTGCTGGCGCTCGACCGAGATGTGCGCCTCGAGGGACGACAGGTCGCGCTGACGGCGCTCGTCGTCCACCCAGGTGATCATGTAGGCGGCGAAGTAGATGACCTTCTCGAGGTCCTTCGGCGCCAGGTCGAGCAGGTAGCCCAGGCGGGACGGGACACCCTTGAAGTACCAGATGTGGGTGACCGGGGCGGCCAGCTCGATGTGGCCCATCCGCTCGCGGCGGACCTTGGCGCGAGTGACCTCGACGCCGCAGCGCTCGCAGATGATGCCCTTGAAGCGGACGCGCTTGTACTTACCGCAGTAGCACTCCCAGTCCCGGGTCGGGCCGAAGATCTTCTCGCAGAAGAGGCCGTCCTTTTCGGGCTTCAGGGTGCGGTAGTTGATGGTCTCCGGCTTCTTGACCTCGCCGTGGGACCACTGGCGGATGTCGTCGGCGGTGGCCAGGCCGATGCGGAGCTCGTCGAAGAAGTTGACGTCAAGCACTGGTCGTCAAGCCCTCTTTCGTGAATCGAGAGTCTGTCTGTTGGTCTGAGGGGGGCCTGGGGGCTGGGCCGGCTCTCAGGGGTGAGAGCCGGCCCGGCCTCCGTCAGACCTCTTCGACGCTGCTCGGCTCGCGCCGGGACAGGTCAATGCCGAGCTCCTCGGCGGCGCGGAACACGTCTTCGTCGGAGTCACGCATCTCGATGGACTGGCCGTCCGAGGACAGCACCTCCACGTTGAGGCAGAGCGACTGCATTTCCTTGATGAGGACCTTGAAGGACTCGGGAATGCCGGGCTCGGGGATGTTCTCGCCCTTGACGATGGCCTCGTAGACCTTGACGCGGCCGAGGACGTCGTCGGACTTGATGGTGAGCAGCTCCTGCAGCGCGTACGCAGCGCCGTACGCCTCCAGGGCCCACACCTCCATCT
The DNA here is from genome assembly GCF_043200835.1 of Kitasatospora sp. NPDC048365. NCBI lineage: Bacteria > Bacillati > Actinomycetota > Actinomycetes > Kitasatosporales > Streptomycetaceae > Kitasatospora > Kitasatospora sp. NPDC048365. The sequence continues at coordinate 63,184 of NZ_JBICYJ010000004.1, read as the reverse complement.
CACCGAAGCGCTGACCACCGAACTGCGCCTTACCACCGAGCGGCTGCTGGGTGATCATCGAGTACGGGCCGGTCGAACGGGCGTGCAGCTTGTCGTCGACCAGGTGGTGCAGCTTGAGGATGTACATGTAGCCGACCGAGACCGGCATCGGGAACGGCTCGCCGGAGCGGCCGTCGAACAGCCGGGCCTTGCCGGTGGAGTTCACCAGGCGGTCACCGTCACGGGTGAGCGTGGTGTTGTCCAGCATGCCAGTGATCTCGTCCTCGCGGGCGCCGTCGAAGACCGGGGTGGCGAGGTTGGTGCCGCCCTCGACCTGGTCGGCGCCGATCGCCTGCAGGCGCTGGGCCCACTCGTCGGCGAGGCCGGAGACGTCCCAGCCCTGCTTGGCGAGCCAGCCGAGGTGGATCTCCAGGACCTGTCCCGGGTTCATTCGGGACGGGACACCCAGCGGGTTGAGGATGATGTCGACCGGGGTGCCGTCCTCCAGGAACGGCATGTCCTCGACCGGCAGGATCTTGGAGATGACGCCCTTGTTGCCGTGACGGCCGGCGAGCTTGTCACCGTTGGTGATCTTGCGCTTCTGGGCGACGTAGACGCGGACCAGCTGGTTCACGCCCGGGGGAAGCTCGTCCCCCTCCTCGCGGTCGAAGACGCGGACGCCGATGACCTTGCCGGACTCACCGTGCGGCACCTTCAGCGAGGTGTCGCGGACCTCGCGCGCCTTCTCACCGAAGATCGCGCGGAGCAGGCGCTCCTCGGGGGTCAGCTCTGTCTCACCCTTCGGGGTGACCTTGCCGACCAGGATGTCGCCGGTGACGACGTCGGCGCCGATCCGGATGATGCCGCGCTCGTCGAGGTCGGCGAGGACCTCCTCGGAGACGTTCGGGATGTCCCGGGTGATCTCCTCGGGGCCCAGCTTGGTGTCACGGGCGTCGACCTCGTGCTCCTCGATGTGGATCGAGGAGAGGACGTCGTCCTGGACGAGGCGCTGCGACAGGATGATCGCGTCCTCGTAGTTGTGGCCCTCCCACGACATGAACGCCACGAGGAGGTTCTTGCCGAGGGCCATCTCGCCCTCGTCGGTGCAGGGGCCGTCGGCCAGCACCTGGTTGACCTCGACGCGGGAGCCCTCGTCGACGAGCACCTTCTGGTTGAAGGAGGTGCCCTGGTTGGAGCGGGTGAACTTGGCGGCACGGTACGTGGTGTAGGTGCCGTCGTCGTTCGCCACGGTGATGTAGTCGGCCGAGACCTCCTGCACCACACCGGCCTTGTCGGCGGTGATCACGTCGCCGGCGTCGACCGCGCAGCGGTACTCCATGCCGGTGCCGACCAGCGGGGCCTCGCTCTTCAGCAGCGGCACCGCCTGGCGCATCATGTTCGAGCCCATGAGCGCGCGGTTGGCGTCGTCGTGCTCGAGGAAGGGGATCATGGCGGTCGCGACCGACACCATCTGGCGCGGCGAGACGTCCATGTAGTCGATCTCGGTGCCCGGGATGTAGTCGATCTCGCCGCCGCGGCGGCGGACCAGGACGCGGGGCTCCGCGAAGTGCAGGTCGTTCGTCAGCGGGGCGTTGGCCTGCGCGATGACGTAACGGTCCTCCTCGTCGGCGGTGAGGTAGTCCACCTGCTCGGTGACCACACCGTCGACGACCTTGCGGTACGGGGTCTCGATGAAGCCGAACGCGTTGACCCGGCCGTAGGAGGCGAGCGAGCCGATCAGACCGATGTTCGGGCCTTCGGGGGTCTCGATCGGACACATGCGGCCGTAGTGCGAGGGGTGCACGTCTCGGACCTCGAAGCCGGCCCGCTCACGGGACAGACCACCGGGGCCGAGCGCGGACAGACGACGCTTGTGGGTCAGGCCCGACAGCGGGTTCGTCTGGTCCATGAACTGCGACAGCTGGCTGGTGCCGAAGAACTCCTTGATGGAGGCGACGACCGGCCGGATGTTGATCAGGGTCTGCGGCGTGATCGCCTCGACGTCCTGGGTGGTCATGCGCTCGCGCACGACGCGCTCCATACGGGCGAGACCCGTACGGACCTGGTTCTGGATCAGCTCGCCGACGTTGCGGAGACGACGGTTGCCGAAGTGGTCGATGTCGTCGACCTCGATGACGATGTCGCGACCGTCCCCGTCGCGCCACTCGGTCTCGCCGGCGTGCAGCTTCACCAGGTACTTGATCGCGCCGATGATGTCCGGCTCGGTGAGCACGCCGGAGTCCAGGGACTCGGCGTTGCCCAGCTTGCGGTTCACCTTGTAGCGGCCGACCTTCGCGAGGTCGTAGCGCTTCGGGTTGAAGTACAGGTTCTCCAGCAGCGTCTGCGCGGCCTCACGCGTGGGCGGCTCGCCCGGGCGCAGCTTGCGGTAGATGTCGAGGAGGGCGTCGTCCTGACCCTGGGTGTGGTCCTTCTCCAGGGTGGCGCGCATCGACTCGTACTCGCCGAACTCCTCGAGAATCATCTCGTTGGTCCAGCCGAGGGCCTTGAGCAGCACGGTGACCGACTGCTTGCGCTTGCGGTCGATGCGGACACCGACCATGTCGCGCTTGTCGATCTCCATCTCCAGCCAGGCACCACGCGAGGGGATGACCTTGCAGGAGTAGATGTCCTTGTCGGACACCTTGTCCAGGGTGGAGTCGAAGTAGACGCCGGGGGAGCGCACCAGCTGAGACACGACGACACGCTCGGTGCCGTTGATGACGAAGGTGCCCTTGTTGGTCATGAGCGGGAAGTCGCCCATGAAGACCGTCTGGGACTTGATCTCACCGGTCTCGTTGTTGGTGAACTCCGCGGTGACGAAGAGCGGGGCCGCGTAGGTGAAGTCGCGGTCCTTGCACTCGTCGATGGAGTTCTTCGGCGGCTCGAAACGGTGGTCGCGGAAGGTCAGCGACATCGACCCGCTGAAGTCCTCGATCGGGGAGATCTCCTCGAAGATCTCCTCCAGACCAGAGGTCGTGGGGACGTCCTGACCACTCTCCAGCGCCTCCTCGACCCGGGACTTCCAGGCCGCGTTGCCGAGCAGCCAGTCAAAGCTCTCGGTCTGCAGGGCGAGGAGGTTCGGGACCTCGAGGGGCTCCTTGATCTTCGCGAACGAGACGCGGAGCGGGGCGGTGGATGCGGCGGAATTGTTCGAGGCGTTGCGCGGCGCGGCCAAGAGGGGGGTCCTTCCGAGGGCTCGGAGCTCACTACGCGCATACCGGCCGGACCTTAGCCAAGGGCTAAAACCCCAGGTCAGGACTGGGACTACTCCGGGCGACGAGTCACGGAGCAGCTAACAGGCAGCGCAAAGGGACAGTGTAGCCAAAGGCGACACTGTTGACAAGCCCTGATTCGGAGACCGAATCGGACGCTCCTCCCGTACAACCGACAGCCCGGGCTACCCCGGGCCACCGCACTCACAACGAGTCACTGGACAAGTTCCCAGTGCCGCCACCGAATATGCATCCGGCGCCGTTTCGCTTTGGGCACGCGCCACGAGAATCGCGCGCCGCGTGCTGTTCGTCAAGGCCCGCACCAGGGTGTGGACCTCGCACTGCTCATCGCTCGGACCTCGACCGGCGTTACACCGGCCGTGCCCACGGGGGCTCTCCGACGACAGCGATCACCATACTCGCCCCCACTGACAGTGGCGGAGCCCACGATCGGCCGCCGGAGACGAAGCAGGCCGGGCCGGCCACCCCGAAGGGTGACCGGCCCGGCCCGTGAGCCCTCTCAGAGAGGGCGAGGAGTCACTTGACGGTGACCTTGGCGCCAGCGCCCTCGAGCTGGGCCTTGGCCTTCTCGGCAACGTCCTTGGCGACCTTCTCGAGAACCTTCGCACCGGCGGTGTCGACGAGGTCCTTGGCCTCCTTCAGGCCGAGGGAGGTGAGGGCGCGCACCTCCTTGATGACCTGGATCTTCTTGTCGCCGGCACCGTCGAGGATGACGTCGAACTCGTCCTGCTCCTCAACGGCCTCGGTCACGGCGGCCGGGCCGGCCGGGCCGGCGGCCACGGCGACGGCGGCGGTGACGTCGAACTTCTCCTCGAAGGCCTTCACGAACTCGGAGAGCTCGATGAGGGTCATCTCCTCGAACTGCGCGAGCAGGTCGTCCTGGGACAGCTTCGCCATGATGGCGTCCTTCCACTAAATCGGCAGGTGGTGCCGGATGTACGGATTGGCGGGCGCACGGGCCCGCAGCGAGGCGTCAGCCTGCGGAATTACTCCGCGGCCTCGTCCTCGGCGGCGGGAGCCGGCGTACCGGCACCGCCCTCCTCGACCTTGACGCGGAGGGCCTCCACGGTCCGGACGAGCTTCGACGGCAGGGCCTGGAAGAGCGCGGCAGCCTGGGACTGCTTGCCCTTGAAAGCACCGGCCAGCTTGGAGAGCAGAACCTCGCGGGACTCGAGGTCCGCGAGCTTCTTGATCTCGTCAGCGGTCAGCGCCTTGCCGTCAAGGACACCGCCCTTGATGATCAGGGCGGGGTTTTCCTTGGCGAAGTCACGCAGAGCCTTCGCCGACTCCACCGGGTCACCGGTGACGAAGGCGACAGCCGTCGGACCCGCGAACAGGTCGTCGAGCGAAGAGATCCCGGCCTCGTTGGCCGCAATCTTGGTCAGCGTGTTCTTCACCACGGCGTACTGGGCGTTCTCACCCAGCGAGCGACGCAGGGTCTTGACCTGCTTCACCGAGAGACCGCGGTACTCGGTCAGCACGGCCGCGTTCGAGCCACGGAAAAGCTCCGTGATCTCGGCGACGGCAGCAGCCTTGTCGGGCCTGGCCATAGGCTTACGCCTCCTTCCGTGATGTCGAAGTCCGGCCGACCTTCGAGAAGTCGACCATTCGGGGGCCGCTGACCGCGAGCAAACGAAAAAGGCCCCATGCGCAGGGCGCACGGGGCTCGGCAGACCTCGACAGCCCCGAAGGGCCGGAAATCAGAAGCACCAGACACACCTGCGCGGGCCGCCCGCGCAAGCGCGGGACCTTCGGTGCCAGCCCCCTTGCGGGCGCATGGCGACAACCAGCGGTCTTTGGCAGTCACCACGGTACCCGGCCGACCGCGCAGGACAAAATCCGTCCTCCACGGGGGTCGGCCGCGGGCCCGGCTACGGGGCCGGCTACGGGGCTGGCGGGAGGCTGCGGTCGCCCTCGTCGGCGGTGTCCGCCTCGGCCGGGGCCTGGACCGAGAGCGGCCCGGCGTACTCGGTGTACCCGATCAGGTCGACCCCGCCGCCGGAGGAGCGGCGGATCTGCACCGGCTGGTCCTTGTCGTTCAGCCACAGGTCCAGCACCACCGGGGCGCTGCCGAGCGCCTGCTCCAGGGCCTGCCGGCGGGCGGGGCCGAGCTGGGTCTGCGCCGCCGCGTAGCGGTCCGCGCCGACGGTCACCCGGTAGTGCTCGACCGTGGAGTCCTGCAGCTTCTCCTCGCCGACCAGCTCGGGGTCGTCGGCGGCGGCCGCCGCGGTGGCGGCGACCAGCGGGTTGAGCCGGTCGATCAGCCCGGCGTACGGGACCTCCCGGTCGCCGGCGTACTTCTCCCAGTGCCGCCCGCCGAGCCGGGTCGCGGTCTCCTGGTCGCCGCCCAGGTAGGCGGAGGTGTCCAGCACGATCAGCTGCCGGGTGCCACCCTCCGGCTTCAGCTGGAGCACCGTCTTGGGCGCCCAGAAGAGCATCCCGCGGGCCCGCTCCCCGCCGAGCGAGGAGCGGAACTCGACCCGGCGGGCGTCGTGCGCGGCGAGCTGCGCGGCCAGCAGCACGCCGTGCGGGGAGCGGTCGGTGGGGGTGGCCGGCCCGGTGCTTGGCGGCGCGCTGCTGGGGGCGGTGGGCTTGCCGGCCCCGTTCCCGCCCCCGCAGCCGGCGGCCAGCGCCGAGGCGAGCAGCACGACTGCCGCCGCCCGCCACCGCCGTGCCGCCATGCCTCGTCCTCCCGTGCCGTCCGTTCCGTCCACCTTGCCATGCCCCAGCCGGGGCTCAGCCGGTGGCGGCGCCCTGCTGCGCGGCCTTGAGGAGCTCGGCGAAGTCCACGGTGTCCGCCTTGGCCGGGGCCTTGGTCTCGACCGGGGTGCCGTAGCCGGAGTAGACCGAGGCGGCCTCGAAGTGGCCGGCCTTGGTCTCGAAGCTCTCGACCTTCTTCAGCAGCAGCTGGTCCGCGCCGACCCAGACCTCGACGTGGTCGGCGCCGACCACGGTCTGCTCGAACTGCGTCTTCAGCGCCTTGACCTGATCGGCCGTCAGGCCGTTGGTGGCCATCCGGTCGAGGTCGGCCGCGGTGAAGTCGCCCTGGTACTTGGTGGCCTTGGTGCCGTTGACCGACTCCTCGCCGACCTTGGCGACCTTGCCGCTGGCGATCAGCGTCCGCACCGCGGCCACCGGGTCGGCGGACTTGAACTGGCTGCGCAGCGCGTCGCCGCTGGCACCCATCAGGGTGGCCATGTCCTCGTAGCCGTAGCGCAGCCAGTGCTTGCCCTGCAGCTGACGGGCCATCGCGTCGCCCATGTTCACGTAGTAGGCGTCGGAGAGGTAGCGGGCGGTGAAGGTACCGTCGCCGCCGACCTGCGAGAGCGCCTGGCCCATCTTGCCGCCGGTGGCGCTGCCCTTGAGCTCGCCCTGCAGGCCGTCCTGCCAGGAGATCGCGCCCTGGAAGTGCATCACGCCGTCGCCGGCCTTGATGTCCGACTCGACCTTGGCGCTCTTGGCCGCGCTGGTGCGGTCGCCGACCGCCTTGAGCAGCGCCTCGGGGGCGAGCTCGGCGGCCTTCTCGACGGCGTTCTGGGCGACCGGGGCGGCCGCGCCGCCGCCGGAGCAGCCGGCCAGGGTCAGCGCGAGGCCGGCCGCCGCGGCGGCGAGCAGCGCCCGGGCCGGACGGACGCCACGGGTGCGGGTGCGCATCACTGGCCCGCCTTGGCGAGCACCTCGGCGAGGTCGAAGACCTGGTCGGCGGCGGGCGCCTTGGGCGCGGCCACGGTGCCCAGCTCGCTGTACTTGGCGGTGCCGGTGCCGCCGCCGTCGCCGAGGCCGAGCTGGTTGCCGGAGAGCTGGACCAGCTCGCCCTTGGCGTTGATCCACAGCTCGACGGTGGTGCTGCCGCCGCTCTTCTTCAGCTGCTCCAGCACCTTGGCCTTGACGTCGGCGGTCAGGTTCATCCCGGCGACCATGGCCTCCGCCGGCACGACGCTGCGGTAGTGCACGGTGTCGGTGCCGTCGATCTTCTCGTTGCCGACCTTGGTGGCGGTGGGCGCGGCGGCGACCAGCTGGATCGCCGGGTTCATCATCTGCGACATGGTGGCGACGGAGCCGGTGTCCTCGGAGCCAGCGGCCTTGTTGGCGGCCTTCAGGTCGATCTTCATCCACTGCTTGCCGCCGGCCAGCACGGCCAGCTGCTCGGGCGCACCGACGTACATGATGTCGCCGATCAGCAGGACCTTGTAGTCCTTGCCCTCGCTCTTGGTGGTCATCTCGAAGGCGCCCGGGGTCTTCCAGACGATCACGCCGGTGCCGCCGTCGTCGGCGGTGGCGCCCTTCGCGGTGATCTTCGCGCTGCCCGCCTTGTCCATCACGGCGGCGGCGGCCAGCAGGGCCTCCTTCGGCGCGAGGTCCTTGACCGAACCGCCGGCCGCCGAGCCGGGGCCGCCGGAGGCGCCGGCCGAGGCGGAGGCGCCCGCCGAGGCCGCGGCGGACGAGCCGCCCTTGGCGTCCGAGCCGGTGCCGGCCTTGCTGCCACCGCACGCCGTCAGGCCGCCGACCAGCACGGCCGAGACGGCGACGGCGGAGGCGATCCGCAGGGAAGTACGCATCGAAGGGTCCCCCTCTAAGTCAATTCTCATACAAGAGCCAGATGCGGACTCTACCCGCCCGAAACGACAGCCTGCCCGCACCCCGAGGGGGTGCGGGCAGGCTGTTTCAGACCTGGTACGGATCAGACCGCGGCCGGGTCCTCCTCGACGAGGAGGTTGCGGGTGCGGTTCGGGTCCACCTGGATGCCGGGGCCGATGGTGGTCGAGAAAGCGATCTTCTTGATGTAGCGGCCCTTGGCGGCGGCGGGCTTGGCCCGGAGGACCTCGTCCAGCGCGGCGCCGTAGTTCTCGACCAGCTGCTCGTCGGTGAAGGAGGCCTTACCGATGATCAGGTGCAGGTTCGAGTGCTTGTCGACGCGGAACTCGATCTTGCCGCCCTTGATGTCGTTGACAGCCTTGGCGACATCGGGGGTGACGGTGCCGGTCTTCGGGTTCGGCATCAGGCCACGGGGACCGAGCACGCGGCCGAGGCGGCCGACCTTGCCCATGAGGTCCGGGGTGGCGACGACGGCGTCGAAGTCCAGACGGCCCTTGGCGACCTCGTCGATCAGCTCGTCCGAGCCGACGATGTCGGCGCCCGCAGCACGCGCGGCCTCGGCACGGTCACCGGTCGCGAAGACCAGGACCCGAGCGGTCTTACCAGTGCCGTGCGGGAGGATGACGGTGCTGCGGACCATCTGGTCGGCCTTGCGCGGGTCGACGCCCAGACGCATGGCGACCTCGACGGTGCCGTCGAACTTGGTGGTGGAGGTCGCCTTGGCGAGGCGGATCGCCTCGAGCGGGGCGTAGATGCGGCTGCGGTCGACCTGGGCGTCCGCGGCCTTGAGAGCCTTGCTGCGCTTCACTGCTGCTCCTGAATTGAATGGAGTTCGTGGTGTGTGCGGGCCGCGCGGGCCCTACCACGGGGGGACGAGAAGGGGGTGATCAGCCCTCGACGGTGATGCCCATCGACCGGGCGGTGCCGGCGATGATCTTCTCCGCCGCGTCCAGGTCGTTGGCGTTCAGGTCGGGGAGCTTCACCGTGGCGATCTCGCGCACCTGGGCCGAGGTCAGCTTGGCGACCTTGGTCTTGTGCGGCTCGGCGGAGCCCTTGTCGACACCGGCGGCCTTCAGGATGAGGCGCGCAGCCGGCGGGGTCTTCGTGATGAAGGTGAAGGAACGGTCCTCGTAGACCGTGATCTCCACCGGCACGATCATGCCGCGCTGCGACTCGGTGGCCGCGTTGTAGGCCTTGCAGAACTCCATGATGTTGACGCCGTGCTGACCCAGCGCGGGGCCGACCGGCGGAGCCGGGTTGGCAGCACCGGCGTTGATCTGGAGCTTGATAAGCCCCGTGATCTTCTTCTTCTTGGGAGGCATTTCTCTCCGGGTCCTTCCGAGAGGTGATTGCTGGTGTGTGCACCGCCGCAGCGACATGCGGCTGCCAGCACACACATCGGACCAGGCTAACCGCTGAGGCGGTCCTGGACCAAAACGGTTCCGGGGCGGGGCCACCAGGCCCCGCCCCGGAACCGAAGACCGTGGGTGGTCAGTTCTTGGTGATCTGGTCGAAGGAGAGCTCGACCGGGGTCTCCCGGCCGAAGATCTCGACCAGGCCCTTGACCTTCTTCGAGTCCGGGTTGATCTCGTTGATGGTCGCCTGCAGGGTGGCGAACGGACCGTCGGTGACGGTGACCGAGTCGCCGACCTCGAAGTCCAGCACCTGGATCTCGCTCGGCTTGACCGGCGACGGCTTGCCGGCCTCCTTGGCCGCGGCGCGCTCCACGTCCGGGGCGAGCATCTTGACGACCTCGTCCAGGGTCAGCGGGTACGGGTCGTAGGCGTTGCCGACGAAGCCGGTGACGCCGGGGGTGTTGCGCACCACGCCCCAGGACTCCGGGGTCAGGTCCATGCGCACCAGGACGTAGCCGGGGAGCTTGTTCTGCCGGATGGTCTTGCGGTCGCCGTTCTTGATCTGGACGACCTCCTCCTGCGGAACCTGGGACTCGAAGATGTAGTCCTCGACGTTCAGCGAGACGGACCGCTGCTCCAGGTTCTGCTTCACCCGGTTCTCGTAGCCCGCGTAGGTGTGGATGACGTACCACTCGCCCGGGGCGATCCGGAGCTGCTCGCGGAACTCGGCGACCGGGTCGCTCTCCTCCGCCGGAGCGGCCTCGACCTCGGCCTCAGCCTCGACCTCGACCTCGGCGACGGCCTCGGCGAACGCCTCGTCGGCGGCGGCCTCGTCGTCCTCACCGGTCTCGTGCAGCGCGGCGGCCTCGGCGGGCTCGCCGGCCTCCTCCTCGGCGGCCTCGACCTCGTCCAGCTCGGCGTCCGCGGCGTCGACGATCTCCTGGTCAGCCTCGGCGTCGGCAGCCTCGGCCGCGTCCAGCTCGGCGGCGACATCCGCCTCGCGGACGGTCTCGTCGGCGTCGTACAGGGGGGAATCGGACACGGTCGCTGCTTCTTTCCTGGTTGTGGAACGTTGTGGAGAACGTTGTGGAACGGATACCTCAACAGTACCCAGTCAACGGTAGCCGCCTCGTCCGGTTCGCGCCGACAGCTCGACCCGGGCCGAAGAATTCGACCCGGGTCGGAGAGTGGTTCTGTGGAGGATCCGGCGTCAGCCGAAGACCCAGAAGCTGATCTTGGAGAAGCCCCAGTCGAGGCCGGCCACCAGCAGCATCATCACGATGACGAAGACCACCACGACGGTGGTGTACTGCATCAGCTCGTTGCGGGTCGGCCAGACGACCTTGCGCAGCTCGGCGATGATCTGGCGATAGAAGATCGCGATCCGGGCGAACAGGCCCTTCTTGGCCCGCTTGCCGGACTTCTTCCCGCCCTCGCCACCGGCGGCCTTGTTGGCACGCCGACGCTCGCGCCGGGAGAGCTTGGCGTCTGCGGCAGCGGTGTCGTCCGCGCCGTCGGCACCCTCGGGGTTGCCGCTCTCAGGCGTTGCGGTGGAGCCCGTGGTCTCCGTCACTCGTCCTCACCTGAATCCGGGTCCTGCCGAGGTCCGTGCCGAGTTGCACGGGCGATCCGGCGAAAGCAGTGCTTGGGTGGGGCCCTCTCCGCATCAAGCCCGCTCGCTCAGCGGAGCGAACGGGCTCGGTACGGATCAAGCAGCAGGGCACGAGGGACTCGAACCCCCAACCGCCGGTTTTGGAGACCGGTGCTCTACCAATTGAGCTAGTGCCCTACGGAACCTTGCGGCTCCGGGTGGCCCCCAACCTACCGCATCCGAGCCGCTGCGTGGTGTACGCAGTGGAAGGATCCGCAGTTCGGAAGCCGTCGAGCAGTGAGTGTACGGGATCCTTCGCCGATTGGTCGAACCTCATTCACGCGGACCGTCCACGGCGGCGTACACATGGTGAAACCACTGTGCTCCAGCACACGCGCTTCTGGGACCATGCAGTCATGAGCGCACCCACCCCCGAGAACGTCCGCCCCGCCGACCGCCGGGTCTCCGCCCGGGTCGGCGCCATCGCCGAGTCCGCCACCCTCGCCGTCGACGCCAAGGCGAAGGCCCTCAAGGCGGCCGGCCGCCCCGTGATCGGCTTCGGCGCCGGCGAGCCGGACTTCCCGACCCCCGGCTACATCGTCGACGCCGCCGTCGCCGCCTGCCAGGACCCGGCCAACCACCGGTACACCCCGGCCGGCGGCCTGCCCGAGCTCAAGGCCGCGATCGCCGCCAAGACGCTGCGCGACTCCGGCTACCAGGTGGACCCCTCGCAGGTGCTGGTCACCAACGGCGGCAAGCAGGCGATCTACAACGCCTTCGCCGCGATCCTCGACCCGGGCGACGAGGTGATCATCCCCGCGCCGTACTGGACCACCTACCCGGAGGCCGTGAAGCTGGCCGGCGGCACCCCGGTCGAGGTGGTCGCCGACGAGACCACCGGCTACAAGGTCTCGGTCGAGCAGCTGGAGGCCGCCCGCACCGAGAACAGCAAGGTCGTCCTCTTCGTCTCGCCGTCCAACCCGACCGGCGCGGTGTACACCGAGGCCGAGGCCGAGGCGATCGGCCGCTGGGCGCTCGAGCACGGCCTGTGGGTGCTCACCGACGAGATCTACGAGCACCTGGTCTACGGCGACGCGACCTTCACCTCGCTGCCGGCCCTGCTGCCCGAGCTCGCCGACAAGTGCATCGTGGTCAACGGCGTGGCCAAGACCTACGCCATGACCGGCTGGCGGGTGGGCTGGATGATCGGCCCCAAGGACGTCGTCAACGCCGCGGCCAACCTGCAGTCGCACGCCACCTCCAACGTCTCCAACGTGGCGCAGCGCGCGGCCATCGCCGCGGTCGCCGGCGACCTGTCCGCGGTGGACGAGATGAAGACCGCGTTCGACCGCCGCCGCAAGACCATCGTGAAGATGCTCAACGAGATCGAGGGCGTGTTCTGCCCCGAGCCGGAGGGCGCGTTCTACGCCTACCCGTCGGTCAAGGAGCTGCTCGGCAAGGAGATCCGCGGCAAGCGCCCGCAGACCTCCGCGGAGCTGGCCGCGCTGATCCTGGACGAGGCCGAGGTCGCGGTCGTCCCCGGCGAGGCCTTCGGCACCCCCGGCTACCTGCGGCTGTCCTACGCGCTCGGCGACGCCGACCTGGTCGAGGGCATCAGCCGCCTGCAGAAGCTGCTGGCCGAGGCGAGCTGACCGCCGCGCGCCCCCGGAACCGCCCCCGTCACCCCTTCGAGGGATGTGCCGGGGGCGGTTCCCGTTTGCGGGCCGGATGCGGCAGGATTCGTGAATGGATGAGCAGCCTGACGCCCGTGATGTCCGGGGCCTGCCGAAGGCCCACCTGCACCTGCACTTCACCGGTGCGATGCGCCCCGCGACCCTGCTCGAACTGGCCGACAAGCACGGCGTCCGCCTGCCCGAGGCGCTGATCTCGGACGAGCCGCCGAAGCTGCGGGCCACCGACGAGCGCGGCTGGTTCCGGTTCCAGCGGCTGTACGACACCGCGCGGTCCTGCCTGCGCGACGAGGCCGACATCCGGCGGCTGGTCCGCGAGGTCGCCGAGGACGAGGCGGCGGACGGCTCGCGCTGGCTGGAGATCCAGGTCGACCCGACCTCGTACGCGCCCCGGCTCGGCGGGCTCACCCCCACCCTGGAGCTGATCCTGGACGCCGTCCGGGAGGCCTCCGCGGCCACCGGCGTGGGGATGCGGGTGCTGGTCGCCGCCAACCGGATGAAGTCCCCGATGGACGCCCGCACGCTGGCCCGGCTCGCCGTCCGCTACGCCGACCAGGGGGTGGTCGGCTTCGGTCTGTCCAACGACGAACGGCGGGGCCTGGCCCGCGACTTCGACCGCGCCTTCGCGATCGCCCGGGACGGCGGGCTGCTCGCCGCCCCGCACGGCGGGGAGCTGGCCGGGCCGGAGTCCGTCCGGGACTGCCTGGACGACCTGGGGGCCGGGCGGATCGGGCACGGCGTGCGCGCCGCCGAGGACGACCGGCTGCTCCAGCGGCTCGCCGACCGCCAGGTCACCTGCGAGGTGTGCCCCGCGTCCAACGTGGCGCTCGGGGTCTACGAGAAGCCCGAGGACGTCCCGCTGCGCCGGCTCTTCGACGCCGGGGTCCCGCTCGCGCTCGGCGCCGACGACCCGCTGCTCTTCGGCTCCCGGCTGGCCGCGCAGTACGAGCTCGCCCGCGACGTCCACCACTTCACCGACGCCGAGCTGGCCGAGCTGGCCCGCCAGTCGGTGCGCTCCTCGCGCGCGCCGGAGTCCACCCGGAAGGAGCTGCTCGCCGACATCGACGCCTGGCTGACCGCCTGACCGGCCGGGCGGGGCTCCAGAGGGCTCTAGAGGGTGACGCCCACCATCACCGGCTCGTTCACCAGCTCCACGCCGAAGGCGGCGCGGACGCCGTCCCGGACCTCGCGGGCGAGGGCCAGCAGGTCCTCCGTGGTGGCGCCGCCCCGGTTGGTCAGGGCCAGCGTGTGCTTGGTGGAGAGCGTCGCCGGACGGCCCGTGCCGTGGCCCTTGCGGAAGCCGGCGTTGTCGATCAGCCAGGCCGCGCTGGTCTTGGTGCGGCCCTCGCCCGCCGGGTAGGCGGGGGCGGCCAGCCCGTCCAGGCGGCGCAGGAAGGCGGCGTACTGGTCGTCCGTCAGCACCGGGTTGGTGAAGAACGAGCCGGCCGACCAGGTGTCGTGGTCCTCCGGGTCGAGCACCATGCCCTTGCCCGCCCGCAGCTTCAGCACCGTCTCGTACGCGGTCCGCAGCTCCACCCGCTGCCCGGCCTCGACACCGAGGGTGCGGGCCACCTCCGCGTACTTCACCGGGGAGGACATCCCGTCCTCGTCGGCGAGCCGGAAGCGGACCCGCAGCACCACGTACCGGTCGGGGTCGGCCTTGAAGCGGCTGTGCCGGTAGGAGAAGGCGCAGTCCTCGCCGGTCAGGGTGACCGTCTCGCGCAGCAGCCGGTCGTAGGCGACCACCTCGGTGATCGTCTCGGCGACCTCCTGGCCGTACGCGCCGACGTTCTGCACCGGGGTGGCGCCGGCCGAGCCGGGGATGCCGGCCAGGAACTCGATGCCCGCCAGGCCCTCGTCGACGGCCCGGGCGACCGCGTCGGTCCACACCTCGCCGGCCGCCAGCTCCAGCAGCGTGCCGTCGAGGACGAAGCCCTCGGTGGCGATCCGCAGCACGGTCCCGTCGAACCCGGCGTCGCCGATCACCAGGTTGGAGCCGCCGCCGATCACCAGCAGCGGCTCCCCCGCCGCGTCCGCGGCCCGGACGGTCTCGACGACCTCGGCGTCGGTGACGGCGGTCACCAGGCGCCGCGCCGGCCCGCCGAGTCGGAGCGTGGTCAGCGGGGCGAGCGGGGCATCGTTGTCGACAAGCACGCCCCCAGCGTACGGGGTCGCCCCGGCGGAAACCGCGTGCCCGCCGCCGACCGCCGTGCCATGGTGCCCACGACGCTCCGGACAGCCGGCGCCGTGGGGTGTCACACCGGACGGCGCGGTCCGGCCGCGCACCGGTCACCGCACCGGCACGACCGGCTCCCCCGGCTTCCGGTGGGACGGCGGCCAGGCCACCCGGTCGGCATCAGGCCGTCCCGCGGCGCTGGGTCTCGATCCGGCGGTCCGCCTCGGCCCAGTCGGGGAGCCGGTCACCGGTGGTGGTCCAGAAGGTGAAGACCGAGGCCTCCATGGCGGGACGCATCCGCTTCATGGTGGAGCGGTGGGGCTCGGCGCCGACCAGGGCCTCCAGCGCGGGGCGGCTCTCCCAGGCCGAGAGCGTCCAGAAGGTCCGGCGCAGCGGGGCGGCCCGCAGGCTCATCCCGACGGCGCCCCCGGTGGCCAGGGCCTGCTTGCGGATCGCCAGCGAGGCGCGCAGGAAGCCGGGTACCTGGCTGAGCCGGCGGAGCTTGAACTCGGAGGCCATCACGGTGACTTCGCCGCTGTGTCCGGCGGCCGGACCGGCGGTCCAGGGGATGGTGGGCATCGCTGTCTCCTTCGCTCTCTGACGGGGTGTCGGTGGGTCCTGGCCGGGTTCAGTGCGGTGCGGTTCCGACCTTCTCGAGCGGCGCGGCGGGCGCGGTGCCCGGGTCGGTGGCGGGTGCGGTGCGGCGGCGCGGGATCAGGGCGGCGGCGACGGCGGCCGCACCGACCGCGGCGGCGCCGACGTACAGCGCGGGCAGCAGTCCGTCGTGGAACTGCTGGGCGGAGCCGTAGCCGCCCCGGGAGGAGAAGACCGCGGCGAGCACGGCGACGCCGAGCGCTCCGCCGACCTCGCGCATGGCGTTGCTGGCGCCGGAGGCGATGCCCTGCTCCTCGGGCCGGACGCTGGACATCACCAGGGCGGCCATCGGGGCGAAGAACAGCGCCATGCCGATCCCGCAGATCACCAGCACCGGCACCTGGGCGGCGTACGAGTAGCCGCCGCTGCGCTCGACCAGGGCGAAGGAGGCCAGTCCGACCGCCTGCAGGACGAGGCCGGTGACCACGATCGGCCGTCCGCCGATCCGGCCGGCCAGGGCGCCGGCGATCGGGGCGACGATCAGCGGCATGCCGGTCCAGGGCAGCATCCGGACGCCGGCCTGCTGCGGGCTGTAGCCGCCGACGTTCTGCAGGTACTGGCTGATCAGGAAGATCGAGCCGAACATGCCGAGGAACATCAGCAGGCCGGCGACGTTCACCGCCGAGAAGGCGCGGCTGCGGAACAGGCGCATCGGCAGCATCGGCGCGGCCGCGACGCGCAGCTCGTACCGGACGAAGGCGGCCAGCAGGGTGAGGCCGCCGATCAGCGAGCCGAGGACCAGCGGGCTGGTCCAGCCGTCGGGGTTGCCGCGGATCAGGCCGAGGACGAGGCCGAACATGCCGGCGCTGGCCAGGGCGGCGCCGGGGACGTCCAGGCGGGGGTTGACGCCGCGGCTCTCGACCAGGCCGAACCGGACGACGGGGAACAGCAGCAGGCCGATCGGGACGTTCAGCCAGAAGATCCACTGCCAGGAGAGGTGCTCGGTGAGGACGCCGCCGACCAGCGGTCCGACGGCCACGCCGAGGCCGTTGACGCCGGACCAGATGCCGAAGGCGAGCGGGCGCCGGGCGGGCGGGGTGGCGGCGGTGAGCAGGGTGAGGGTGAGCGGCATCATCACCGCGGCGCCGGCGCCCTGGACGGCGCGGGCGGCGATCAGCGCGCCGATGTTCGGGGCGAGCGCGGCTCCGGCCGAGCCGAGGGTGAAGACGGTCAGGCCGAGGCTGAACATCCGGCGGCGCCCGAAGCGGTCACCGAGGGCGGAGCCGAGCATCAGCAGGACGGCGAAGCTCAGGGTGAAGGCGCTGACCGTCCATTCCAGGTCGGAGAGGCCGCCGCCGAGCTCCTCGCGGATGGCGGGCAGCGCGGTGGTGACGACCAGGTTGTCGAGGCTGGCCATGAAGCCGGCCGTGCTGGCGACGACCAGCGTCCAGAGTGCTGTTCTGTCCTTCATGAGGTCCCCCGTCGATCTCTGGTAGTTATTGCTCAATAACTTTCAAGGGCCGAGAAAAGGGCACGCCGCACGGACGCGCCCGTCCCCTCAGTTGTCGACCCGGGGCCCGCGCTCGGGCGGAGCACCGAAGCCTTCCCAGATCCGGTGGCCGTCCGGATAGCCCAGCGCCACCAGGGTGTTGATCAGCATGCCGTAGGCCATGAAGTCGGTGGCCTCCCTGGTGTCGCCACCGATCCTGATCCGGACCCGGTCGAACAGGTCCAGCCAGCCGGCCCGCGCGATCTCGCCGATCTCCGTGTCGCCGGCCGCCTCCGCGGCGAACACCGACACGTACATCTGCATCTGCATCATCAGCTTGTCGCGGTCCTCGATCAGCGTGAGGTAGCCGGCCGACATCGCCTCTTTCGCGGCCTCGCCGGTCAGCCCCTCGGACGCCCGGTCGAAGGCCTGCCAGGTCTCGTCCATGCAGCGCTCGCACGCCGCCCGGAAGATCGCCTCCTTGCCGGGGAACAGCCGGAACAGGTACGGCTGCGAGACCCCGACCCGCTTGGCGATCGCCTCGGTGGAGGTGCCCCGGTAGCCGCCGCGACCGAACTCGATCATCGCGGCCCGCACGACGCTCTCCCGCCGCTCCTCCGCCGTCATCCTTGCCATGGGTTCCAAGTTAGTGGCCAATCACTACTTTGGCAAGGGCGGACTCCGGCAAGGGCGGACTCCGGGAACGCCGGAGGGGCGCACCCGACGGGCACGCCCCTCCGTTCCACGACACACGGCTCAGGCCAGCCGGACGACCGCCCGCGACATGCCGAGCACCTTCTGCCCGCCGCTGGTCGCCACCAGGTCGACCCGGACCTTGCGGTCCTCCAGCAGCGCCGCCACCTTGCCGGTGACCTCGATCACCGCGCCGACCCCGTCGTTCGGCACCGGCACCGGACGGGTGAAGCGCACCCCGTACTCGACCACCGCGCCCGGGTCGCCGACCCAGTCGGTCACCACGCGGACCGCCTCGGCCATGGTGAACATGCCGTGCGCGATGACGTCCGGCAGGCCCACCTCCAGCGCGAACTTCTCGTTCCAGTGGATCGGGTTGAAGTCACCCGACGCACCCGCGTACCGCACCAGCGTGGCGCGGGTCACCGGGAAGGACTGCGCCGGCAGCTCGGTGCCGACCTGGACCTCGTCGAAGCTGATCGCCATGCCCGTCACTCCCCCGCCTCGTCGGCCGCCCGCGACACCAGCGTCATGACCGCCGTCACCACGTGCTCGCCACTCTCGTCGTGCACCTCGCCACGCACCGTCAGGACGTCGTTGCCGGCCAGCGACTTGATCGCGTCGATGGCCACCGTCACCGCCAGCCGGTCACCCGCCCGCACCGGCCGGGTGTACGAGAACTTCTGGTCCCCGTGCACCACCCGGCTGTAGTCCAGGCCCAGCTCCGGGTCGTTCACCACCTGCGCCGCGGCCTCGTACGTGATCACGAACGGGAAGGTCGGCGGCGCGATCACGTCCGGGTAGCCCAGCGCCTTGGCCGCCTCCCGGTCGGTGTACGCCGGGTTCGCGTCACCCACGGCGACGGCGAACTCGCGGATCTTCTCGCGGCCGACCTCGTACGGCTCGGTGGGCGGGTAGGTCCGCCCGATGAACGAGGGGTCGAGCGGCATGGGCTACTCCTCGGAATTCCTCTGATGGATCGTCACGCCCACCGCACCGGCCCGGCGCGGAGAACGCAGAAAAGACTCCAGGCCGCGCCCCGAACGGGGTGCGGCCTGGAGTCGAGGCAAAGTCAGCGGGTCTCGCGGTGCGCCGTGTGCGAGTTGCAACGCGGGCAGTGCTTCTTCATCTCAAGACGGTCCGGGTCGTTGCGCCGGTTCTTCTTGGTGATGTAGTTCCGCTCCTTGCACTCCACGCAGGCCAGCGTGATCTTCGGGCGGACGTCGGTGGCAGCCACGGGAGTGCCTTCCTGGGACAACGAATAAGAACACAGACAAGAGTAGCCGATCGGGAGCAGAACCCCCGATCGACTACGCGGAGTAGCGGTGACCGGACTTGAACCGGTGACACAGCGATTATGAGCCGCTTGCTCTACCAACTGAGCTACACCGCTTAGATGATCAGCACCCCCGCCGAAGCGGACTGCCTCTCACCAGAGCCCCCATGCGGAATCGAACCGCAGACCTTCTCCTTACCATGGAGACGCTCTACCGACTGAGCTATAGGGGCGAACGAGGAAGAGATTACACGTTTCCCGGCCAGAGGTGAAATCCGTATCCCGGCCGGAACGTCGCAGGTCGGCGGGGTCGCACTGACGCACCGTCCCGGAACCCCCGTTCGACCGCGCCGCAACCCGGCCCGATCCGGCCGATACGACTTATGCCCGCCCGCGAGCGTCCGAGGAGCGTCCCGGCCGGGCCCGCAATAGGCTCGACTGTCAGTGATCTTGCGAGCGCGCGCGGGCCCCGGCGGCCGGCACGCGGACAGGCGCGTCGGCGGCCCGCACGCCGCACGCGCACCGGCGGGCAGCGAGGAGGGTCGCAATGACGGACAGCACACCGGCCGAAGGGCCGCACCCCGGACCGCCCGCCAACCCGCTCGGGCACGGCCCCGTCCTCCTGCTCGCCGGCGCCCGGCTCGCCGACGGCCGCATCGTCGACGTCCGGATCAGCGGCGACCGCATCCAGGCCGTCGGCACCGCCGGCAGCCTCGGACCGCTCCCCGCCCTCCCCGGCCAGCCCACCGTCACCACCGGCGCCCGGATCGACCTGTCCGGCTACCTCCTGCTCCCCGCCCCGGCCGAACCGCACGCCCACTACGACCACGCCTTCTCCGCGGCCCTCCCCGGCCCGCCCCCGGACCACCCCGCCGACCTCGTCCGCCGGGTCACCGAAGCCGCCCTCACCTCCCTCGGCTACGGCGCCACCGCCCAGCGCACCCACGTCCGGATCGGCGACCTGCACGGCCTGCGCCGCCTCGAAGCCGTCCTCACCGCCCGCCAGGCCCTGCGCGGACTCGCCGAACTCCAGGCCGTCGCCATGCCCCGCCTGCTCACCGGCCGGGCCGGCGCCGACGGCCGCGCCCAACTCCGCGACGCCCTCAAACTCGGCGCCGACGCCGCCGGCGGCTGCCCCGACCTCGACCCCGACCCGATCGGCTACGTCCAGATCCTGGTCGACGCCGCCCGCGACGCCGACTGCCCCGTCGACCTCCACACCGCCGGCCGCGACCAGGCCCAACTCGCCCGCCTCGCCGCCGCCCTGGCACCCCTTCGGCCGCGCGTCACCCTCGGCCCGTGCAGCACCCTCGCCGCCGGCGGCGGCCCCGTCCTCGCCACCGCCGGCATGCGCGTCGTCTGCCTCCCGCAGAACGGCTCCTGCACCGGCCTCGAAGGGCCCGCACCCGGCCTCAACCCCTCCCTCGTACGGGAGTTGGCCGACGCCCGGGTGCCGCTCAGCGCCGGCAGCGGCGCCCTCCGCGACCCCGCCAACCCGGTCGGCCGCGCCGACCCGCTCGAAGCCGCCCACCTGCTCGCCGCCTCCGGCACCCTCAGCCCCGACGCCGCCTACGACGCCGTCTCCACCCAGGCCCGACTCGCCCTCGGCCTGCCACCCGTCCGCGTCGACGCCGGCTTCCCCGCCGAACTCCTCGCCATCCGCGGCGACAGCCTCCCCGGCGCCCTCTCCGGCGGACACAGCCGCCTCGTCATCCACAGCGGGCGCGTGGTCAGCCGCACCAGCGCCGTCCGCGAGTTCGCCGACACCGTCGCCCTCGCCCTCCCCCGCCAGAACCACCCCGGCTGACCCCCGGCCGACCTCGGGACGCGCGACAGCCCCCGACCCGCACAGTCGCGGATCGGGGGCTGTCGACGCGGCCCGACCGGCCCTCGGCCTCCTGCTACGGGGACGGCCGCGGCTCGGCGTCACGCAGGACGGCCACCAGACCGAGCGCGGGCACCACCAGCAGGCCCACCAGGGCCGGCAACTCCCATGCCCCCGGCGCCACCGCCGCCATCATGAAGGCGACCGGGAACGCCAGCAGCGCCGCCGCCAGCGCCCAACCCCGACCCGCCCTCAGACGCCACCACGCCACCAGCCAGACCACCGCCACAAGCACCGCGAGCCCGGCGCACAGCAGCACCGCGAGCTGCGCCAACGCGGGACCCAGCAGGTCGTCCCCGTCCACGGCCCCCGGCGGCGCGGTGTCGACCGCGGCCGCAACCGCCCCGGCCCCCGCCGCGACCACCAGCCAGTACCCGGCCTGCCCCCACACCCATCGCCGTCGCACCACTCCGCCCCTCCCGCACCCCGGTGGCAAACGAAACAGCCCCTGATCTGCGTTTCCGCAGATCAGGGGCTGTTTTCTATCCTGTGGCTGGTGCAGGGTTCGAACCTGCGTAGCTTGCGCGACAGATTTACAGTCTGCTCCCTTTGGCCGCTCGGGCAACCAGCCAGGATTGGTGTCTCACGGGGGGCTGCCCCGTTCGACGTCGTAAACGATACCTGATGAAGGGGGGTGGTCTGCCACTCGAAATGTCACGTGATGATCAAGGGCGGCACGCGGCTGCAGCGGGCGGGGTACGGGGTGCGCTGGATAGGCTTGGGCGTCGCCTGCCCGGGATGGGCGGCGGTGACCGTGTTGCCAGTAGCTCAAGGAGACCAACACCCATGGCCGACTCCAGTTTCGACATCGTCTCGAAGGTCGATTGGCAGGAGGTCGACAACGCGATCAACCAGACCTCTCGTGAGATCGCGACCCGCTTCGACTTCAAGAACGTGGGCGCGGAGATCAAGCGGTCCGGCGAGAAGATCGAGATGAAGGCCAACGGCGAGGAGCGGGTCCGGGCGATCCTGGACGTGCTGCAGACGAAGTTCGTCAAGCGCGGGCTGTCGCTGAAGGCTCTGGACCCGGAGGAGCCGCGGCTCTCCGGCAAGGAGTACAAGCTCGATGCCAACGTGAAGGAAGGCATCACCCAGGACGACGCCAAGAAGGTCGCGAAGATCATCCGCGACGAGGGCCCGAAGGGCGTCAAGGCGCAGGTCCAGGGCGACGAGCTGCGCGTCAGCTCGAAGTCGCGCGACGACCTGCAGGCCATCCAGGCCCTGCTCAAGGGCAAGGACCTGGACTTCCCGCTCCAGTTCGTGAACTACCGCTGACCCCACCGCGCTCACGCGCGGAGGCGTTGGCTTCCGGGCCTCAGGAGGGCACATCGGGCACGCCGCCCGCTGTGCCCTCCTCGCCGTTTTCCTGGCCGCCTGTGGAAGCGGCGGGCCGCCGCCGCGTGTGCCCACGCCGTCGAACGTGCCGACCGCGCCTCAGTTCGCCGGTGCGGAGGCTGTTGTGGAGGCTCTCGGCAAGGCAGGTGTCCCGTGCCGCGTCACCCTGAGCAATGCGTTGAGCGGGGGATCGCGCATCGACTGCACCGCGGACATCGACGGGAGGAGCTTCGACTACGTCGTCGAGGTCTTCGACCCGGGCCGTTGCACGCGGGACGACATCGGGGACGCGACCGCAGCGGGGCGCACGGCGTTCCACCAGACCTCCGTCGCTGCCTGGAACTGGCACATCAACGTGGTCGATCCCGCGTACGCACCGCAGCTCGCCCAGGCTCTCGGCGGCGTCGCGCTCCCCGGTGACGAGCAGCCGGTCCCCGACTTCCCGCTGCCGTCGATCCCTGCCTCCCCGCGGTACGACAGTGTCGAGCAGCTCGCCGCAGCCCTCGACGCCGCCGTCGGGTGCTCGGACCGGGGAGAAGGTCGGCCGCACTCCGAACTGCGCGACCCTGCAGCTCTGCGGCAGCGACACCGGTCGGGACAGGGCGCCGCGAACGGCCGTGGCGTACCGGGGAGTTCCGGCCTCTCTCGCCACGTCCGCGAACTGGTTGATCAATCTCGGCGACTACGGGCTCGCCGACCGGGTCGCGCGGGACCTCAAGGGCGTCGTGGTCCGCTACGACGGGCAGTAGGCGCCCGGCGGACAGCCTGCGGGGCCGGTGGGGGGAGTGCGACGGAACGCACTCCCCCCCACCGGCCCCGCGGGTCTGTCGGGTGGGTCAGGCGGGCGGCGCGGGCAGGACGGGGAGTAGCTGGCCGAGGAGGTCGTTGATCAGGCCGGTCAGCTGGTCGACGAGTTTCTGCAGGTCACCAGGGTCCGGGGTGCCGCCGGCCGGTGGGGTGGCGGCGGCGAGGAGCTGGTTGATGAGGTCCTGCAGTGCGCCGAGGTCCAGGCCCTGGGGGGTGGCACCCACCGGTGCCGAGCCTGCCGACACCGAGCCGGCGGTGGCCGAGCCGGTCGTGAGCGAGCCGGTCGGCGGGGAGCCGGTGAGGTGGGTGGGGGCGTTCGGCGCGGCGGGGAGGGCCGGGCGGTACGGATGGCCGGCGGCGAAGAGCGAGGCCGGGGGTGCGACGCCGGACATCGGGAAGGTCGCGCGGGGGTGGGACGCGTCGGTCGCGGCCGACGGGTTGGCGGGGGCCGCGGTGGCGGCGGTGGCGGCGGTGAGGCTCAGAGCCGCGGCGAGCGCGGCGGCCGCCCAGGTGGCACGCATGGTAAAGCCGTTCCTTTCAGCGGAGTTCAGGCATTTCGCCTGCACCACACGTTGAGCCACCGCCGGGGCGGGGGCCACCGTTCGTACGCCGAATGGTGCGGGCTCCGCCGAGGGCCGGGCAGGGAACGGTCAGGGTGGCGGTCAGCCGGTGGCGTCCTGCTGTTCGGGGCCGGCGTGGGCGTGGGCAGCGCGGGCGTGCGCGGCGAGGGCGGCGAGGGCGAGGGCGGTGGACTCGTCGGGGTGGCCGGCGCGGTCGGTGCCGAGGAGGCGCAGGGCCCGGTCGGCGGCGTCCGGCGAGGGCTCGTCGGGGGTGAGGACGAGTCGGCCGTCGTGCCAGACGGCGGCGCGCTGGGGGCCGTCGGGGAGGACGGCTTCGAGGTAGGCGATCGGCGCGGACTTGGACCAGGCGGCGAAGCGGAGGGTGTTGCCGCCGGGGAAGCGCTTGAAGCCGAGGTCGGGGCTGCTGTCGGGCTGTTGCAGGGCGTCGTGGAGCCGGTCGGTCATCGGAATGAGCGCGAGGCCCTGGGCGAGGTCCACGACCCGGGCGGCCGGGACCTCGGCCGCGACCACCCGGAGCAGGTCGGCGGTGGCGATCATCGCGTTCAGTTCGTGTGACATCCCAATATTCTGCGCATCTCGGCGCCGGACGGCAGGCGATTATTCGAACTGGTTATCCATCGGGTCGACCAATGCCGTTCATCCGGCCGGAGCAGGGCAGAGTGGTGCCATGACGACCGATCGTGCGAGGCCGACCGTCGAGCAGCTGGCCGCCGCGCAGGACGCGACCATCGCGGACGTGGCGGCGCCGGGGCTGCGGGTGCTGTTCTGCGGGATCAACCCGGGGCTGTGGTCGGGGGCGACCGGGCACCATTTCGCCCGTCCGGGCAACCGGTTCTGGCCGGCGCTGCACCGATCCGGCTTCACGCCAAGGCAGTTGGGGCCGCAGGAGCAGCAGGAGCTGCTGGCGCTGGGTCTCGGCATCACCAATGTGGTGGCCCGGACGACCGCGAAGGCGTCCGAACTGACCGCCGAGGAGTACCGGTTGGGCGGCGAGGCGCTGGTGGAGCGGGTGACCCGGCTGGCGCCGCGGGCACTGGCGGTGCTGGGCATCGGCGCGTACCGGGCGGCGTTCGGCAGGCCGCGTGCGGCGGTGGGCCGGCAGGTGGAGCGGATCGGCGACAGCGAGGTCTGGCTGCTGCCCAACCCCAGTGGCCTGAACGCGCATTACACGCTGGACGGGATCGCGGCGGAGTTCGCGAAGCTGCGCGAGGCGGTCGGCCCGGCCGACTCCTGAGGGCGACGCCGCGAGGGCGCCGGCCGCCTGCCCGGACGCTCAGCCCGCCCGAACGCTCAGCCGGCCCGGGTGAGGCCGGACGGCAGCGGGACGGAGCGCAGTTCGCGGATGGCGGCGCGGACGGCCGCGGTCCGGGCGAGTTCGGGGGTGGTGACGTAGCCGACCTGGCGGGTGGGCGGCCGGGGGCCGAGGTCGGTGACGGCGAGGCCGTGCGGCGGGTTGGCGAGGGTGAGCATCGGCATGATCGCCATGCCGACGCCCTGGGCGGCCAGCGAGAGCACCACGGTGTCGTCGGCGACGTTGATGGTGGCGGACGGGATCCAGTCCTGGCTGGCCCACCAACTCCTGGTGTAGGAGCCGCAGTTCTCGTCCCAGTCGACGAGGGGGAGGCTGCGCGGGTCGGGGTGTCCGGCCGGGTGGGCGAGCGCGTACGACTCGGTGAAGAGCGGGGCGGCGAGCAGTCCGGGGACGGCGGCGGTGTTGGCGTCGAGGGTGGCGAGGCCGAGGTCGGCCCGGCCGTCGGCGATCTCGCCGGCGGTGCCGCGGCCGATCTCGCGGACGATCCGGACCTCGGGGGTGAGCTGCGGGTGCCGTTCGGCGAGCCGGGTCAGGACGGCGGGCAGCAGCTGGGCGGCGACGCTGCGGAAGGCGGCGATCCGCAGCGGGCCGGCGATCCGGGCGGACTCGGTCGCGCGGGCCTCGGCGGGCAGCAGTTCCAGCAGCCGCAGGATCCGGCGGGCGTGGCCGACCACGCGCTGCCCGGCGGGGGTGGGGGTGGCGCCGGCGCGACCGCGCTCGAACAGGACGGCGCCGAGTTTGCGTTCGCAGCCGCGGACGGCGTGCGAGACCGCGGACTGGGTCAGGCCCAGGCTCGCGGCGGCGGCGGTGAAGCCGCCCTCGCGTGCGACGGCGACGAGGACGCGGAGCTCCTGCGGGGCGAGTTCGGTGGCCACGGACGGCAATCTACCTGCACCCATGAGCAGAATTCATGGAAGGGCGGCAGCCATCGACGCGACGGGCTGCCCGGCGCCGCGACGGCTTCCTACGGTGGTCACCGACCCCAGCACCGGTCCCACCACCGCTCCCCCGGAGGCATGCCATGCCCGTCACCGCCCACGCCGTCCACCAGGTCGCCCGCCCGCAGGGCATGCCCGGCGCCGAGCACTTCGCGTTCGTCACCGAGCGGCTGCCCGCCCCGGTGGAGGGCACCGCGCTGGTCGAGAACCTGTACCTGTCGGTCGACCCGTACATGCGCGAGGAGATGGACGGCGGCTGGGCGCTGGGCGCGCCGCTGGAGGGCCGGGCGATCGGCCGGGTGGTGGAGTCCCGGTCGGACGCGCTGCCGGTCGGCGCGCTGCTCTTCCACCGCAAGGGCTGGCGGACCCACGCGGTGGTCTCCCCCGCCGAGGTGCGCCCGCTGGTGGAGCTGCCCGGTGTGCCGCTCAGCGCGCACCTGGGGATCCTCGGCGGGACCGGGCTGTCGGCCTGGGTCGGGCTGACCCGGATCGCCCGGCTGCAGCCCGGCGAGGACCTGTTCGTCTCCGCCGCGGCCGGCGGCGTGGGCACCGCCGCCGGGCAGCTCGCCCGGCTGCTGGGCGCCCGCCGGGTGGTCGGCAGCGCGGGCAGCGCCGCCAAGGTGAAGCACCTGACCGGGCACCTGGGCTTCGACGCCGCCTTCGACTACCACGACGGCCCGGTGACCGGGCTGCTGCGCCGGGCCGCGCCGGACGGGCTCGACGTCTACCTGGACAACGTCGGCGGCGACCATCTGGAGGCCGCGATCGAGGTGCTGCGCGACCACGGCCGGATCGCCTGGTGCGGCGCGGTCGCCCAGTACAACAGCGCCGAGCCGCCGAGCGCGCCGCGCAACCTCTACGACGTGGTCGGCAAGAGCCTGCGGCTGGAGGGCTTCCTGGTCCGCGAACACCTGGACGCACAGCAGGAGTTGAACGACTTCCTGGCCCCGCACCTGCGGTCCGGCGCGGTGGTGTCGGACGAGACCGTGGTGGAGGGCTTCGAGCGGGTGGTGGAGGCGTTCCTGGGCGTGCTGCGCGGAGCCAACACCGGCAAGATGCTGGTCAGGCTGTGACGGAGCCCCCGCGACCCCGGAGCGGGCTCACCAGGCGCCGAACTTCTCGTCGGTGGAGACGACTTCGCGACCCAGCGGGGCAATCGAGATCGGGATCATCTTGAGGTTCGCCCAGCCGAACGGGATGCCGATGATCGACAGGAAGAGCGGGATGCTGGTGGCGATGTGCGCGATCGCCAGCCACCAGCCGGCGAAGACGAACCAGATCACGTTCCCGACGCAGGACGGCGCACCGGCGTCCTCCTTCTCGACCGTCGTCCGGCCGAACGGCCACAGGACGTAACCGGCGATCCGGAAGGCCGCGATGCCGAACGGGATGGTGATGATCAGGATGCAGCAGATGATTCCGGCGATCGCGTAGGCGATGGCCATCCAGATGCCGCAGAAGATCAGCCAGATCACGTTGAGGACGAAACCGATCACCTTCATGGCATCAGCTTTCCACGTCGGGCGGCGCGGCGCTCGGCTGCGCTAGCGCTTGGCGCGGCGGCGGGCGGCCATCCAGCCGATGGCGGCCCCGACCACCAGGGTGACCACGAGGACCAGCCACAGTGGCAGGGTGACGTCGGCGACCCAGAGGGTGATCGCCACCGAGTCCGTGTTCACCGCGACGAACCAGACCGCCAGCACGGTCAGGACCGCGATCCCGATGGTGCGCATCCGGTACTCGCGGCCGCCGACGGTGACGCTCGACCGCTTCGAGTCGGTGGTTTTGTCAGCCATAACTACCATTATCGGTCGATTTGGCCGATGCGCAGGGTGGAGGAAATCGGCTCAGGTCCCCGCGCCGGGGAGCAGCAGCAGACGCTCGGGGTCGTACTCCATCCAGTGCTCGCCGGTGCGCAGGGCGTGAACGCGGCACCAGGGGGTGCCGTCGGCCGGCTGCCACCAGGCGTTGATCCGGCCGAGCGCCCAGGTGCCGTCCTCGCGGTGGATCTCGACCGGTTGGTAGACCCGACGGATCTCGGTCTCCGGTGGCTGCCAGTCCTGCCAGTCCTCGTTGTGTCCCACCCGAACGACTCTACAGACCTGTAGTAGATGCACGAAGCTGTTCGGCCAAGGGTTCGTCAGAACGCGTCCCTCGCGCCCGACGCTTGTTCGACCACAGGACACCCTCGGGCCGCAGCGTGTTCACGTGCCGCTCCTAGCGTCGCACCGCCCGGGTGTTCCCCGGGTGCGCGCGCGGTGGGCAAGGCCGGGTGCGCCGAGCGTCGAGGAGACGTCAGACATGCAGCGCAAGGCCTTCAAGGCCGCCATGGTGATCGCTCTGGCGAGCACCATGGTCGGGGGTGCGGCCGTCGCCGCCTATTCCGAGCCTTCGGACCAGAACGACTACGGCTACGGCCGGGACGACCACGGTGACCGCAACGGCGAGATCCGCAACGTCATCTACCTGCTCGGCGACGGCATGGGCCGCACCCATGTCACCGCGGGCCGCGACCGCTTCTACGGCGCCTCCGGCCGCCTGAACATGGAGCGCCTGCCGTACGTCGGCCAGGTCGCCACCTTCGCGGTGGAGAAGGGCACCAACAAGCCCGCCCTGGTCACCGACTCGGCCAGCTCGGCGACCGCCTGGTCGTCCGGCGTGAAGACCTACAACGCGGCGCTCGGCGTGGACGCGTACGAGAAGCGCGTCGCCACGCTGATGGAGCAGGCCAAGGCCGCGGGCTTCGCCACCGGCAACGTCTCCACCGCGGAGATCACCGACGCCACCCCGGCCGGCGAGTTCAGCCACGTGCTGCTGCGCGGCTGCCAGGGCCCGTCCTACTCGGACGCGGCCTGCCTGCCGAAGAACGCGGACGGCACCTTCGAGGCCAAGCCGGCCGACTCCACCCTGATCACCCCGGTCGCCGAGCAGATCGCCCGCAACGGCACGGCCGACGTGATCCTCGGCGGCGGCCTGGCCCGCTTCGAGCCGGACGACCAGAAGGCGCTGGAGGCCCAGGGCTACCAGGTGCTCGGCAGCTTCGGCGACGCCGCGCTGCCCGCCCAGTCCGCCGCCAGCCAGAAGGTCGCCACCAAGGCCGACCTCGACGCGGCCAAGGGCAAGAAGGTCGTCGGCCTGTTCAACCGCGGCAACCTGACGGTGGAGGCTGCCAAGGCCGGGCTGCCGGCCGGCGCCCCGGAGAAGTCCGAGCCGACCCTCTCGGACATGACCACCAAGGCCATCGACCTGCTGTCGAAGAAGAACAAGAAGGGCTTCTTCCTGCAGATCGAGGGCGCCCAGATCGACAAGCGCTCGCACGCCAACGACGCCACCCAGACCCTGGGCGAGATCAAGGCGTTCGACGACGCGGTGGCCAAGGCCGTGGACTTCGCCAAGAAGGACGGCCACACCCTGGTGATCGTCACGGCCGACCACGAGTGCGCCGGCTTCAACATCATCGAGAAGGGCACCTTCACCAACGCCGAGGCGGCCGCCCCGCCCACCAACGCCGACGCGGGCAACCCGGCCAACAACAGCTCGCCGGCCCGCACCTCGGGCAACGTGAAGGACGCGCTCCGCTCGACCGGCCCGGTCAACGGCGCCGGCTCGAAGGACCCGAAGAACTTCGCCCCGGCCACCTTCCGCACCCCGGACGACGCGGCCGACGTCAAGGACGGCTCGCCCGAGGCCAGCCTCTGGCTGACCTACCTGTCCGGCAACCACACCGGCGCCGACGTGCCGATCTTCGCGTACGGCCCCGGCGGCCAGCGCTTCGCCGCCAGCCAGGACAACACCGAGCTGTACGGCAAGGTGTACCGCGCGCTCTTCAACCGGGCCCCGCAGCGCTGACGCACCAGCACTGACCGAAGCCCGACCGGGGCCGGGAGGCGTCCGTCCTCCCGGCCCCGCCGCCACCTCCCCAGGAGAGCACCGCCATGAAGCACCCCGTCCGTACCGCCACCGTGCTGGCCGCCCTGGCGTTCGGCCTGCTCACCGGCTGCTCCGGCGGCGGCGAGCCCGCCGAGCCGGCGCCCCCGGCCTCGCCGAGCGCCGTCGCGCTGCCCGCGCCGAAGCAGATCGCCGCGCCCGCCTCCGTGCTGGCCACCCCGGCGAAGCCGGGCGAGGTGCGGGTCGAGCCGGGCCCGTTCACCGACCGGGTGGCCTTCACCGGGCTCGCCCTGGACAAGGGCTCGACCGTGAAGGGGCACCTGACGATCACCTCCGACGTCAGCGACGTGCTCGCGCTGGAGGTGCACGCCGGCTTCTACGACGCGGCCGGCCACCTGGTCGGCAGTGGTGTCTTCCACTACCAGGAGGAGGAGGCCGCCACCGGCGAGCACGACGGCCCGCGCGCCGCCGGCGGGGGCATCGACTTCTCGCTGCCCGCCGAGAAGCTCACCGGCACGCCGGTCGGCGTGGTGCTCACCCTGCCGGTGCTGGTCAACGAGTAACCGGCGGCCTGTTCGGCGCAGCCCCGGTGGCCCGGGGCGCCGCCCGGTCGGAGGGTGGGGCGAAGGACCGACCCCACCGCGGAGGACGTCGCCGATGCACCGCTACCCGCCGATCGCCGACCACGGTCTCATCGGAGACCTGCAGACCTGCGCGCTGGTCTCCGCCGAGGGCGTGGTGGACTGGTTCTGCTCCCCGCGCTTCGACGCGCCGAGCGTCTTCGCCCGGCTGCTGGACCACGAGCGCGGCGGCCACTTCTCGATCACCGTGGACGCGCCCGGCACCACCGTCCGCCAGCTCTACCTGGCCGACACCGCGATCCTGATCACCCGCTTCCTCACCCCGGACGGGGTCGGCGAGGTGGTCGACTTCATGCCGCTCGCGGCGGACCCGACGGCGGTCTCCGACCGGCACACCCTGATCCGGGTGATGCGGGTGGTCCGCGGCACCGTCCGCTTCGCGCTGGAGTGCCGGCCCCGCTTCGACTACGGCCGGGAGCGGCACGAGCTGCTCCTGGACGGCGACACCGCCCGGTTCACCGGCTCCGCGGTCACCGCCCACCTCCAGGCGCTCGGTCCCGTCCCGCTGCGGCAGGACGGCACGGACGTCCGCGCCGAGGTCGAGCTGACCGCCGGTCAGCGGGCCGCCGCCGTGCTCACCCTGGATGCCCCCGGCGCCGAGCCGCCCCTGCCGGCGACCGCGGAGAGCCTGCGGGCGGACTTCGACGGCGTCCGCTTCTTCTGGCACGGCTGGATCAGCCGCTGCCGCTACCGGGGCCGCTGGCAGCAGCAGGTCAACCGCTCGGTGATCACGCTGAAGCTGCTCACCTACGCCCCGTCCGGCGCACCGGTGGCCGCCGCCACCATGGGCCTGCCCGAGCAGGTCGGCGGCGAGCGCAACTGGGACTACCGCTACACCTGGGTGCGGGACGCCTCGCTGTCGGTGCGCGCCATGGTCGACCTGGGCTTCACCGCGGAGGCCGACGCCTTCCGCCGCTGGCTGGGCGCCCGGCTGCAGGCCGGCGGCACGGTCAGCGGCGAACCGCTGCAGATCATGTACCGGGTGGACGGCGACCCGCACCTCAGCGAGGAGGTCCTGGACCACCTGGAGGGCTGGCGCGGCTCGGCCCCGGTCCGGGCCGGCAACGGCGCCGCCGACCAACTGCAGCTCGACATCTACGGCGAGGCGGTGCACGCCTTCGCGCAGGCCCGCGACCTGGCCCAACTGGTCGGCTACGACGGCTGGCTGCGCTTCGCCGCCACCGTGGACTGGCTGTGCGACCACTGGGACCGCCCCGACGAGGGCATCTGGGAGACCCGCGGCGGCCGGCAGGACTTCACCTACAGCCGGCTGATGTGCTGGGTCGCCTTCGACCGGGCCGTCCAGCTCGCCCTGCACTTCCGCCGCCCGGCCGACGTGCCGCGCTGGACGGCCGCCCGGGACGCGGTGCTGCTGCAGGTGATGGAGCGCGGCTGGTCCGCCGAGCGGCAGGCCTTCGTCCAGCACTACGGCAGCGAGGTGCTGGACGCCTCGCTGCTGCTGATGCCGATCACCGGCTTCGTCTCCCCGCGCGACCCGCGCTGGCTCGCCACCCTGGACGCGATGGACCAGGACCTGGTCTCCGACAGCCTGGTCTACCGCTACGACCCGGCCGCCTCCCCCGACGGGCTGCGCGGCTCCGAGGGCACCTTCTCGCTGTGCAGCTTCCTGTACGTGGACGCGCTGGCCCGGGCCGGCCGGCTGGAGCAGGCCCGGTACGCCTTCGACAAGATGCTCACCTACGCCAACCACGTCGGCCTGTTCGCCGAGGAGATCGGCCCGACCGGCGAGCAACTGGGCAACTTCCCGCAGGCGTTCACCCACCTGGCGCTGATCACCGCGGCGATGAGCCTGGACGAGGCCCTGGACGCCGCGCTGCACGGCGACCGGGAGGGCGACCGGGAGAGCCGCGGCTAACGGACGGCCTCGGTGTCGTTCTGCAGGCGGTCGAGCTCGGCGATGTCCGGGTGGTGCAGGTCGAACGCCGGGCACTCGGAGCGGATCCTGGGCAGCGTGTGGAAGTTGTGCCGCGGCGGTGGGCAGGAGGTCGCCCACTCCAGCGAGCGGCCGTACCCCCACGGGTCGTCCTCGGTCACCAGCGGCGCCCGGCGGCGGGTCAGCCAGACGTTGTACAGGAACGGCAGGGTGGACAGGCCGAGCAGGAACGAGCCGATGGTGGAGACCGTGTTGAGCGTGGTGAAGCCGTCGGTGGAGAGGTAGTCGGCGTACCGGCGGGGCATGCCCTCGGCGCCCAGCCAGTGCTGCACCAGGAAGGTGGCGTGGAAGCCGACGAACAGCGTCCAGAAGTGGACCGCGGCCAGCCGCTCGTCGAGCATCCGGCCGGTCATCTTCGGCCACCAGAAGTAGAAGCCGGCGAACATCGCGAAGACCACCGTGCCGAAGACCACGTAGTGGAAGTGGGCCACCACGAAGTAGCTGTCGGAGACGTGGAAGTCGATCGGCGGCGAGGCCAGCAGAACGCCCGTCAGGCCGCCGAACAGGAAGGTCACCAGGAAGCCGATCGACCACAGCATCGGTGACTCGAAGCTCAGCGAGCCCTGCCACATGGTGCCGATCCAGTTGAAGAACTTCACCCCGGTGGGCACGGCGATCAGCAGCGTCATGAAGGAGAAGAACGGCAGCAGCACCTGGCCGGTGACGAACATGTGGTGCGCCCAGACCGTCACCGACAGGCCGGTGATCGCGATCGTGGCGGCGATCAGGCCGGAGTAGCCGAAGATCGGCTTGCGGCTGAAGACCGGGATGATCTCGGTGACGATGCCGAAGAACGGCAGCGCGATGATGTAGACCTCGGGGTGGCCGAAGAACCAGAAGAGGTGCTGCCAGAGGATCGGCCCGCCGTTCGCGGGGTCGAAGACGTGCGCGCCGAACTTGCGGTCGGCCTCCAGGCAGAGCAGTGCGGCGGCCAGTACCGGGAAGGCGAACAGCACCAGGATGCTGGTGAACAGGATGTTCCAGGTGAAGATCGACATCCGGAACATGGTCATCCCCGGCGCCCGCAGGCAGGCGATGGTGGTGATGAAGTTGACCGAGCCGAGGATGGTGCCGAAGCCGGAGAACGCCAGGCCCATGATCCACAGGTCGGCGCCGACCAGCGGCGAGTGGACCTCGCTGTTCAGCGGCGCGTAGGCGAACCAGCCGAAGTCGGCGGCGCCGTCCGGGGTGAGGAAGCCGCCGACCGCGATCAGGCTGCCGAACAGGTAGAACCAGTAGGCCAGTGCGTTCAGCCGGGGGAAGGCGACGTCCGGGGCGCCGATCTGCAGCGGCATGAACCAGTTGGCGAAGCCCGCGAAGAGCGGGGTCGCGAACATCAGCAGCATGATCGTGCCGTGCATGGTGAACGCCTGGTTGAACTGCTCGTTCGTCAGGATCTGCGTCCCCGGGCGGGCGAGTTCGGCGCGCATGACCAGGGCGAGGACGCCGCCGACCAGGAAGAAGGCGAACGAGGTCGCCATGTAGAGGGTGCCGATCTGCTTGTGATCGGTGGTGGTCAGCCAGCGCACCAGCGCCCGGCCGCCCCGGCGCCGCCGGCCGAACCACCGGCGCGGCTTCGGCGGCCGGGGCGGCGCACCCATGGATTCGCTCGGCAGGATCGTCACCGCAGCACCCCTCAGCGTCGCCGGGTAGTCGGTCAAGCACTACCAGTGACGGACGGTCGGGTGCGGTGGCGCGCCCTAGCGGGTCACCCGGTCGGCCGCGGCGCGGTCAGTGGCCGGCCATGCGTTCGAGGCGGGCGATGCGCTCGCGCATCGGGGGGTGGGTGGAGAACAGCCGGGTGCCCGCCTCGCCGGGGCGGAAGGGGTTGGCGATCATCATGTGACTGGCCGTCTGGAGCTGCGGCTCGGGCCGGAGCGGGAGGCGCTGGGTGCCGGCGTCGAGCTTGCGCAGGGCACTGGCGAGGGCCAGCGGGTCGCCGGTGATCCGGGCGCCGTCGGCATCGGCCTGGTACTCGCGGGAGCGGCTGACCGCGAGCTGGATCAGCCCGGCCGCGATCGGCCCGAGGATCATGATCATCAGCATCCCGATCAGGCCGGGTCCGTCGTCGTCGTCGCTGCGGCCGATCGGGATCAGCCAGGCGAAGTTGACCAGGAACATCACCACCGAGGCGAGCGCCCCGGCCACCGAGGAGATCAGGATGTCCCGGTTGTAGACGTGGCTGAGCTCGTGGCCGAGCACCCCGCGCAGCTCGCGCTCGTCCAGCAGTTGGAGGATGCCGTCGGTGCAGCAGACCGCCGCGTTGCGCGGGTTGCGGCCGGTGGCGAAGGCGTTCGGCGCGGGGGTGGGAGAGATGTACAGCCGGGGCATCGGCTGGCGGGCGGAGGTGGAGAGCTCGCGGACGATCCGGTACAGCTGCGGCGCCTCGATCTCGCTCACCGGCCGGGCCCGCATGGCCCGCAGGGCCAGCTTGTCGCTGTTCCAGTACGCGTACGCGTTGGTGCCGACGGCCACCAGCAGGGCGATCAGGAGACCGGTACGGCCGAAGAAGCTGCCGATCACCAGGATCAGCGCGGACAGCCCGCCGAGAAGGACGGCGGTCCGCAAACCGTTGTGCTGGCGGTGCACTGCAGGGCCCTCCGTGGTGGTGCGATGGGAAGCCTTCTGCGACTCATCCTCTGCCGGGGTCAACGGAGGAGAGCTGCGGGTTCGTTCCCCTCAGCACTGTTCCACAGCTCAGAACAGCGTGCCGCCCACGACCTGGAGGACCAGCTGCGGCGCGACCGAGAGGACCACCGCGCCGGACGCCGCGAGGCCGAGGGTGGCGGCCAGCGGGCCGGGCACCCGGCCGCTCTCCACCGCGTCGGGGCCCGCCGGGGCGAAGAGCTTCGCCGTCCACAGCAGGTAGTAGTACAGAGCGATCACCACATTGACGGCCATCACCACGGCCAGCCAGCCCAGGCCGGCGTCGACCGCCGCCTGGAAGACCACGACCTTGCCGAACAGGCCGACCACGCCCGGCGGCAGACCCGCCAGGCAGAGCAGGAAGAACGCCAGCGCCAGCGCCGCCCAGCGGTTGCGGGCGTACAGGCCACGGAAGTCGTCCAGCCGGCTCGCGCCGGAGCGGGCCACCACCGCGACCACGCCGAAGGCACCCAGGTTGACCAGGCCGTAGATCAGCGCGTACGCCACGGTCGCGCCGAGCGGCTCGGTCGAACCCCGGTAGCCGGCGGCGGCCAGCGGGACCAGCAGGTAGCCGGCCTGGCCGACCGAGGACCAGGCGAGCAGGCGCAGCGCGCCGAACCGGGTGTCGGAGCGCTGGCGCAGCGCGCCGACGTTGCCGACCGTCATGGTGAGCGCGGCCAGCACCGCGAGCACCAGGCCCCAGGTGCGGCCGTACGGGTGGAAGGCGAGGGTGGTGACCAGGGCGAGTCCGGCCAGGCCGGAGGCCTTGCCGACGACCGAGAGGTAGCCGGCCACCGGCAGCGGGGCGCCGGTGTAGGTGTCGGGCACCCAGAAGTGGAAGGGGACGGCGGCCACCTTGAAGGCGAAGCCGACCAGGGTGAGCACCGCACCGGCCTCGGCCAGCGGCTTCAGCTGCGGCTGGACGTGCCCGAGGCCGTCGGCGACCGCGCCCAGGTGGATCGAACCGGTGGCGGCGTAGACGAAGCTGACGCCGAGCAGCATCACGGCGGTCGCGGTGACCGAGGAGAGGAAGAACTTCAGCGCGCTCTCCGCGCCGCGGCCGTCGCGGCGCAGCGCCACCAGCGCGAAGGCCGGCAGCGAGGCCACCTCCAGCGCGATGATCAGCGTCGCCAGGTCGCGGGAGGCGGGCAGCAGGGCGGCGCCGGCGGCGCTGCTGAGCAGCAGGAACCAGTACTCGCCGCCCGGGAGCTTCTCCTCCTCCACGGTGTGCAGCGAGAGCAGCGCGGTGATCAGCGCGCCGCCGAGCGCCAGCAGCTGGAAGACCAGCGCGAACGGGTCGGCGACGTACGAGCAGCCGGCGTCCTTCAGGCAGAAGGTCGAGCGGGTGCCGCCGGTCGCGAGCGGGAGCAGCAGGGCGAGCGAGGCGACCAGGCCGGCGACCGTGATCCAGCCGAGGACGCGCTTGCGGGCCTCCGGCAGGAAGAGGTCGGCGAGCAGCACCGCCAGGGCGACCAGGGCCGCGGTCAGCGGCGGCGCGACGGCCAGCCAGTCGACGGACTGGATCAGCGCGCCGGGGTCGGCGACGGCGAGCGAGGTCATGGCGGGCTGCCCCAGGTGAGGAGTGGGAGTCATCTCAGCCACCTCCGAGGAGGTGCTTCACGGCCGGGTCGGACAGGCTCAGCAGCAGGGCCGGCCACAGGCCCGCGACCACGGTGAGCGCGACCAGCGGGGTCCAGCTGACCGCCTCGTACGCCTTCAGGTCGGACAGGCCGGCGACCGGGGCGGGCTGCTTCGGGTCGCCCATGCAGACCCGCTTGACGACCAGCAGCAGGTAACCGGCGGTGAGCAGGGTGCCGAGGCCGGCCATCACCATGTAGGTGACGAAGGCCGGGCGGGAGAGGCCGGCCGCCGGGTCGAAGGCGCCGTACATGGCGAGCAGCTCGCCCCAGAAGCCGGCCAGGCCGGGCAGGCCGAGGCTGGCGACGGCGGCGAAGGCGAGCAGGGCGCCGATCCGCGGGGCGCGGCCGTAGAGGGCGGCGCCGGTGGTGCCGGCCAGGGTGTCCAGGTCGGCCGTGCCGTAGCGGTCCTTGACGGCGCCGACCAGGAAGAACAGCAGGCCGGTGATCAGGCCGTGGGCGATGTTGGCGAACAGCGCGCCGTTGACGCCGGTCGGGGTGAGCGAGGCGATGCCCAGCAGCACGAAGCCCATGTGGCCGACCGAGGAGTACGCGATCAGCCGCTTGAGGTCGCCCTTGGCGCCGGGCCTGGCCAGCGCCAGGCAGGCCAGCGAGCCGTAGAGGATGCCGACGGCGGCCAGCGCGCCCAGGTACGGGGCGAAGGTGGCGGTGCCGTCCGGGACGATCGGCAGCAGCACCCGGACCAGGCCGTAGGTGCCCATCTTCAGCAGCACGCCGGCCAGCAGCACCGAGCCGACGGTCGGGGCGGCGGTGTGCGCGTCCGGCAGCCAGCTGTGCAGCGGCCAGGCCGGGGCCTTGACCGCCAGGCCGACCAGGATCGCCAGCGCGGCGATCACCTGGGTGGTGTGGCTCAGGCCGCTGCCGTGCGCCTCGGCGAGCCGGGTCATGTCGAAGGTGCCGGCGTTCAGGCCGATCAGCAGGAAGCCGAGCAGCATCACGGCGGAGCCGAGCAGGGTGTAGAGGATGAAGCGGTTGGCGGCGAACACCTTCGCGCCGCTGCCCCAGCGGGCGATCAGGAAGTACATCGGGATCAGCACGATCTCGAACGCCACGAAGAACAGCACCAGGTCGAGCACCGCGAAGGTGGCGAGCATGCCGACCTCCAGCAGGAGCAGCAGCCCGGTGAAGGCCCGCGCGCCCGGGACGCCCTCGCCGCTCGGCAGGCGCTTGGTGGAGTACACCGCGCAGAGCAGGCTGAGCAGCGCGGTGAGCACCAGCAGCGGCAGCGAGATGCCGTCCACCCCGAGGTGGAGGCGGACGTTCAGGGCGGGGATCCAGGCGACGTCGGTGACCGCCTGCATCCGGCTCGGGTGGTCGTGGTCGAAGCCCGCGGCGAGCGCGACGCTCAGGGCCAGCGCCGCACCGGTGACCGCGACGCCGAGCCGCAGCGCGAGCCGGTCGGCGATCGGCGCCAGGGTGAGGGCGGCGCCGAGCAGCGGCAGCACCAGGAGGGCGATGAGGACTGCGTTCACCGGGTGCTCCCAGGGCGTGCCGGGTCGGGACGGGAAATCTGGATCATGAGCCGACCGCCACCAGGACGGCGAGGACGACGGCTCCGGCGAGCAGCGCGCTCAGGTAGGCCTGGGCGTTGCCGCTCTGTGCCCGGCGGACCAGCCAGCCGAGCGCGGTGGCCCCGTTGCCGGCGCCGCGCACGTACGTCTCGACCACCTCGCGGTCGAGGAACTGCACCAGCCGGGCCAGCGCCTCGGTCGGGCGGACGAACAGCGCGCTGTACAGCCGGTCCACGCCGAAGCCGTGCTGGGCGGGGCCGAACAGCGGGCCGAGCAGGCTGCGTCCGGGGTCGGCGGGCAGCTGCTCGACGGCCGGCGGTCCGGCCTGCTCGGGCACCCGGCCCTCGACCTGCGGGGCGCGGGCGGCCTGCCGGGCGCCGGCGGAGCGCCAGGCGGCGTACGCGATCAGCACACCGGCCACCGCGAGGCCGGTGCCGATCACGGCGGTGTCCACCGAGGGGCGCAGCGAGCTGCCGCCGAGCAGTTCGGGCAGCCAGTCGGTGCGCAGCCCGAGGACGCCGAGGCCCATGGTCGGGATCGCCAGCACCCACAGCGGCCAGCGCATCGCAGCCGGCTCGGCCTTCGCCGGGTCGGCCTCGTCGATCTCCGGCGAGTACGGGGCGCCGGCCTGCGGCTCGGCCGGGAGGCCGGTCAGCGCGCGGCCGTGGAAGGCGACCAGCCACAGCCGGGTCGCGTACGCGGCGGTGAGCAGCGCGGTCAGCATGCCGGAGACCAGCACGATCCAGCCCGCGGCGGACGGCACCGCGGAGGCCGGGGCCAGGCCGCCGGTGATCGCCTCGCCGGTCGCGGCGTGCTCGGCGGCGGTCAGCACCGCCTCCTTGGAGAAGAACCCGGAGAACGGCGGCAGGCCGACCAGGGCGACCAGGCCGATGCCCATCGTCCAGTAGGCGTCCGGGACGCGGCGGCGCAGGCCGGGCATCCGGGACATCGCCGAGAGGGAGTTGGTGTGCGCGGCGTGGATCACCACGCCGGCCGCCAGGAACAGCAGCGCCTTGAACGCGCCGTGGGTGACCAGGTGGAACACGGCCGCGTCGCGGTCGCCGGAGGCGAGGGCGCCGGCCATGTAGCCGAGCTGGCCGACCGTCGAGTAGGCGAGCACCCGCTTGAGGTCGTCCTGGGCGAGCGCGCACAGCGCCGAGCCGATCATGGTGACGGCCGCCATCACGGAGAGGACGACCAGCGCG
Source organism: Kitasatospora sp. NPDC048365 (assembly GCF_043200835.1). NCBI lineage: Bacteria > Bacillati > Actinomycetota > Actinomycetes > Kitasatosporales > Streptomycetaceae > Kitasatospora > Kitasatospora sp. NPDC048365. Next base: position 24,150 of record NZ_JBICYJ010000004.1, on the reverse strand, counting down.
GCGGCGGAGAGCAGGAAGACCGGCAGCAGCCGGGCGACCAGGTAGATGCCGGCCGCGACCATGGTGGCGGCGTGGATCAGCGCGGAGACCGGCGTCGGACCGGCCATCGCGTCCGGGAGCCAGGTGTGCAGCGGGAACTGCGCGCTCTTGCCGGCCACGCCGGCGAGCAGCAGCAGCGCGATCAGCGTCGGGTGGCCGAGGCGCCCGTCCGCGGCGGCGGTCAGCACCCCGTCGATCCGGAAGGTGCCGGCGTCCGCGCCGAGCAGGAAGATGCCGAACAGGAACGGCACGTCACCGAGCTTGGTGACCAGGAACGCCTTCAGCGACGCCGAGCGGGCGTCCGCGGTCTCCCAGTGGTGGCCGATCAGGAAGTACGAGCAGATGCCCATGATCTCCCAGCCGACCAGCAGGACGATCAGGTCGCCGGAGTAGACGACCACGAACATCGCCGCGGTGAAGAGCGAGACCAGCGCCGCGTACGAGGGGTAGCGCGGGTCGTCCTTCAGGTAGGCCGTGGAGTACACCTGCACGCAGGTGGCGACCAGGCCGACCAGGACGGAGATCACCGAGGTGAAGCCGTCCAGGTGCAGGGCGAGGGTGATGTCCGGGCCGCCGGTCGGGGTCAGCCGGGTGGCGGCGTTCAGCGTGCCGGTGCCCAGCTGCAGGGCGACCACGAGGGCCAGCACGGCCGAGACCGCGACCGGCAGGATCGCCAGCGGGCGGGCCAGGCCCGGCACCTTGCGGCCGGTGGCCAGGGTGGCCGCCGCGCCGAGCGCGGGCAGCACGGGGACCAGGATCGGCAGGGCGAGGTTCATGCGACGGCCTGCGCTTCCTCGGTCTCCGCGGACGGCTCCGCGGCTTCGAACGGGTCGCCGAGGGCGGTGATCCGGTCCACGTCGGCGGTGCGGCGGGTGCGGAACACCAGCAGCACGATCGCCAGACCCAGACCGATCTCGGCGGCCGCGATCGTGATGGTGAACAGGGTCAGCGCCTGACCGGCGTGCAGCGCGTCGCGCAGCCAGGTGTCGAACGCCACCAGGTTGAGGTTGACCGCGTTGAGCATCAGCTCGACGGACATCAGCACCAGCACGACGTTGCGCCGGGCGAGCACGCCGTAGACGCCGACGCTGAACAGCAGCGCGGCGAGGACGGCGGGGTAGGCGAGGTGCACGGTCAGCGCCCCTTCGACGCGGCGGGAGCCTTGGCGGAGCGGACGGCGGCGCGCAGCTGCCCGGCACGGGGGCGCGGCAGCCGGCCCTTCCCGTTCCGGGAGAGCACGATCGCGCCGACCAGCGCGGCCAGCAGCAGGACGGACAGCGCCTCGAACGGCAGCACCCAGTACCGGAACAGGTACTCGCCGGTGGCCCGGGTCGAGCCGGCACCGGCCGACAGGTCGATCCACGAACTGCGGAACGCGTCCACGACCAGGGTGACCAGGGTCGCGGCCGAGGCCACGCCGACCGCCAGCGCGGCCCACCGGTTGCCCGAGTCCGCGTCCGGGGAGCGGCCGATCGGCGCCCTGGTCAGCATCAGGCCGAACAGGACGAGGACGATCACCGACCCCAGGTAGATCAGCACCTGCACCCAGGCGATGAACTCCGCCGTGAGCAGCAGGAACTCGACGGCCAGGCCGCCGAGCGCCACCACCAGCCACAGCGCGGCGTGCACCAGCTGCTTGGTGGTCACCGAGACGACCGCGGCACCCAGCACCGCAACGCCGACCAGCAGGAAGACGACCTCCTGCCCGGTCGGCGACAGGAAGGACCGGGCGGCCGGCTCCAGCGAACCGGCGGCGGCGAGCAGCGCGCTCACTCCTGCTCACCTCCCGCGGCCGCGGCCTCGGCGGCCGCCGCCAGCTTCTCGGCCGCCTTGCGGGCCATGGCGATCTCCTTGGGCTCCTCCGCCGCCGGGTCGTGCGCGGGCGGCGCGGGCACCGTCCACATCCACTCGCGCAGCCGCTCCCGCTCGTGCGTGAGGTCGAGGATGTCGGTCTCCGCGTACTCGAACTCCGGCGACCAGAACAGCGCGTCGAACGGGCACACCTCGATGCAGATGCCGCAGTACATGCAGAGCGAGAAGTCGATCGCGAACCGGTCCAGCACGTTGCGGGTGCGGGCACGGGCGTTCGGATCGGCGGCGGGCAGCGTCTCCTTGTGGGAGTCGATGTAGATGCACCAGTCCGGGCACTCGCGGGCGCACAGCATGCAGACCGTGCAGTTCTCCTCCAGCAGCGCGATCACCCCGCGGCTGCGCGGCGGCAGCACCGGCTGCACGTCCGGGTACTGCGCGGTGACGCTCCTGCGCGTCATCGTGCGCAGCGTGACGGCCAGGCCCTTGGCCAGACCGGAACCGGGGATAGGCATTAGGAGATCGCCACCTTGATGATGCCGGTCAGAGCCAGCTGGACCAGCGCGAGCGGGATCAGCACCGTCCACGCGAAGCGCATCAGCTGGTCCTCGCGCAGCCGGGGATAGGTGACCCGCAGCCAGATCACCACGAACGCCAGCGCGAACGTCTTGAGCAGGGTCCACAGCCAGCCGAGGCTGTCCGCGAACGGGCCGTGCCAGCCACCGAGGAACAGCACCGTGGTCAGGCCCGAGACCACCACGATGCCCGCGTACTCCGACAGCAGGAACAGCGCGAAGCGCAGGCCGGTGTACTCGGTGTACGCGCCGAAGATGATCTCCGAATCGGCGACCGGCATGTCGAACGGCGGACGCTGCAGCTCGGCGAGACCCGCCGTGAAGAACACGAACGCGCCGATCGCCTGCCACGGCAGCCACCACCAGTGGAACGCGTCCACGATGCCCGGCAGCGACACCGTCCCCGCCGCCATCGCCACCGACGCCGCGGCCAGCAGCATCGGCAGCTCGTACGACATCAGCTGCGCCGCCGTGCGCAGACCGCCCAGCAGGGAGAACTTGTTCGCCGACGCCCAGCCCGCCATCAGCGAGCCCAGCACGCCGATGCCCATCACGGCCAGGACGAAGAAGATACCCGCGTCGATCGCCTGACCGACGAACCCGCCCGGACCGACCGGGATCGCCAGCAGGACCAGCAGGTACGGGAGCAGCGCGACGGCCGGGGCGTACCGGAAGATCCGGCGGTCCGCGCCGGAGGGGACGATGTCCTCCTTCTGCGCGAACTTCACGCCGTCGGCGACCAGCTGCGCCCAGCCGTGGAAACCACCCGCGTACATCGGGCCGAGACGGCCCTGCATGTGCGCCATCACCTTGTGCTCGGTCTGACCGACCACCAGCGGCAGCACCAGGAACGCGACCAGCGTCGCGACGCAGCGCAGCAGCGTGTCGAGAAGATTCACGCGCCGTCTCCGTTCCGCGCACCGTCGTCGTCCACATCCGCACCCGGCTCCGCGTCCGCGGGAGCCGGCGGCTCGGCGCCCTCCTGCTCCCCGCCGACGGGGGCTTCCGGCACAGCCGGGGCGGCACCAGCCGGGGCTTCCGGCGCGGCCGGGGAAGCAGGCGCAGGCGCAGGCGTCCCCGCACCGGCGGGAGTCTGCGGCTCGGCCGCCTCCGGCGCAGCGGGCACAGCAGCCTCCGGCTTCGCCGACTCCGCGTCGGCAGGAGCCTGCGGCGCAGCCACATCCGGCTTCGCCGGCTCCGCGCCGGCGGTCGCATCCGGCGCAGCCGGGGGTTCGTGGGCGGGGACCGGTGTGTGCCAGGGGGCGTCGGTGGAGCGGGTGCGCGGGGTCGCGGGACGCTCGGTACCGGCGGGGGTCTGGCTGACGGAGCCGGCGTCGACGCTGCGGGTGCGGCGGGGCCGGTCGGCCCGTACCGCGGGGGCGTCGCCCGTCGCCGGGGTCTCCTCGGTCTGGCTGACGGAGCCGTCGCTGATGGAGCGGGTCCGTCGCGGACGGTCCGCCCGCACCGCCGCCGCGCCTTCACCCGCGCCGGCGCCGGCGGCAGCCGCTCGCGGCGTCCGGGCAGCCCGCGCGGGCCGTTCGGCGATCGGCGGCAGGGTGCCCTTGAGCGGCCCCCACTCGTTGGGGTCGGGGACACCGGCGGGCTGCATCTTGCGGCGGGCGGGCCCGTCGCCGTGGTCGGACTCGCCGGGTTCCTTCGCTCCGGGCCAGGCCTTGGCGACGCGTGCGGCGAGGACGAAGTCCTTGCGCAGCGGGTGGCCCTCGAAGCCGTCCGGCAGCAGCAGGGTGATCAGGTGCGGGTGTCCGGCGAAGTCGATGCCGAACATCTCGTTGGTCTCGCGCTCGTGCCACGCGGCGCCCGCGTACACGCCGGTCGCGGTGGGCAGCACGGCCTTGTCGCGCGGCACGCGGGTGCGGACCAGCAGGTGGCGGACGGTGCCGGGGACGCCGACGGACGCCAGGTGCGCCGAGACGGAGAACCCTTCCGCCAGCTCGTCGACGGCGCTCAGCCAGTCGAAGTAGGTGAGTCCCAGCCCGTCCCGGGCGGCGGTCAGCGCCTCGATCCAGTGCTCGGCGGGGACGTCGACGGTCAGCAGGTCGTACGCCTCGGCGGCGGTCGCCCATTCGCCGATCGCGGCGGCGGTCCGCTCGGCGGGGGTCGGCTCGGCGGGGGTCGGCTCGGGGGCGTTCTGCTCGGGGGCGGTCACTGGGCCGCCTCCCCGGGGCCGGTGACGAGCGGGCGGCGCAGCGCGGACGCGGGTGCGGCGTAGCGCTCGGGCAGCTGCTCGGCGGCGATCTTCTCCTGGAGCTTGAGGATGCCCTGGAGCAGGGCCTCGGGCCGGGGCGGGCAGCCGGGCACGTAGACGTCGACCGGGATGATCTGGTCGACGCCCTTGGTGACGGAGTAGGAGTCCCAGTAGGGGCCGCCGGAGTTCGAGCAGGCGCCGAAGGAGATGACGTACTTGGGCTCGGGCATCTGCTCGTAGAGGCGCTTCACGGCGGGCGCCATCTTGTCGGTGACGGTGCCCGAGACGATCATCAGGTCGGCCTGGCGGGGGCCGGGCGCGAACGGGATGACACCCATCCGGATGAAGTCGTGCTTGGCCATCGACGCGGCGATGAACTCGATCGCGCAGCAGGCGAGGCCGAAGTTGAAGCACCAGAGGCTGTAGCGACGACCCCAGTTGAGGACGACCTTGACCGGGTCCGGGGCGAGCCGGGCGAGCGGGCCGAGGCGGCGCTGCTCGACGGCGGCGCCGGGGTGCGCGGGGTCCGGCATGCCGAGCGGGATCGGCCCGCCCTGGTCGCCGTGCGCGTGGCTGTGGGTCACGTCCATTCCAGAACGCCCTTCTTCCAGGCGTAGAGCAGTCCGACCGCGAGGAAGCCGATGAAGACGAACATCTCCACCAGCGTCGTCGCCCCGTACCCCGCGGCGGCGAAGACCGTCGCCCAGGGGAAGAGGTAGATCGCGTCGACCGCGAAGATCACGTAGAGGAAGGCATAGACGTAGTAGCGGACCTGGGTGTGCGCCCAGCCTTCGCCGACGGGGTCGACGCCGCATTCGTACGCCAGCAGCTTCTCCGGCGAGTGGACGACCGGGCGCAGCAGGCGGTTGGCGGTGAACGCCACGGCCACAAAGAGCACGCCGACGACGGCGAGCAGGCCCACCGCCGCGTACGCGTCGAAGTAGCCACTGCCCGCGGCAGGGTCGGCAGCGACCGGCTGCCACTTCATGCGCTCGCCTCTCTTCTTTACACACCCATAACCATCGCTAGGGCGTGAGTCTAAGTGCACCGTCCGTCTACTCCTCCACCTGCCCGCTGTGCAAGACGGTCGGTGGACACCGCACCAGGTTGAGGGGTGGGGCTAGCACCAGGGTCAAGACGGAGCTCAGCACCATGGCGGCGGGGTGCCGGCAACCGGGATGCTGATCACGACAGAACGGATCGAGCCCGGAAGTGGGTGCAGGCAGGTCATGACGGAAGAAGCGAAGCCCCCGTCGCTGTACGGGGCGCCGATGTGGCGGCGGGTGCGGCACCAGTTGCTGAATCTGCCGGTCGGCATCGCCGGGTTCGTCTTCGCCGTCGTGATGCTCTCGGTGGGTGTGGCCCTGGCGGTGACGGTGGTGGGTCTGCCGCTGCTGGCGGCCGGGCTGGTGGGGTGCCGCTGGTTCGGGCGCCTGGCGCGCGGCCGGGCCCGGGCGGATCTGGGCAGCGGGATACCCGAGCCGGGGCCGATGGCGGTGCGCGGCTCGGGAGTGGCGGGCTGGGTGATCGCGGCGCTGACGGATTCGCTGAACTGGCGCTCGGTGATCTACTGCGTGCTGCTGCTGCCGTGGGGGGTGCTCGGCTTCGCGCTGACGCTGGTGCTGCTGGTGGTGGGCTGGCCGCTGCTGCCCTGGGCGATGCGGGCGCTGGCCCTGGTCGACCGGGTGCTGGTGGAGAGCCTGGTCAGTCCGAACGCGCTGGCCGAGCGGGTCCGCGAGCTGGAAGACGACCGGGGTGCGGTGGTCGACACCGCCGCCGCCGACCTGCGCCGGATCGAGCGCGACCTGCACGACGGCGCCCAGGCCCGGCTGGTCGCGCTGGCGATGGACCTCGGCCTGGCCAAGGAGCGGCTGACGGAGGAGGTGACCCCCGAGAGCATGGCGTCCGCCGCGAAGATGGTCGGTGCTGCGCACGGCGAGGTGAAGCTGGCCCTGCAGGAGCTGCGGGATCTGGCCCGGGGCATCCACCCCGCGGTGCTCACCGACCGCGGGCTGGACGCGGCACTCTCCGCGGTGGCGGCCCGCTGCACCGTCCCGGGCGGGGTGAAGGTCCACGTCGAGCTCGGTGCGGACGGCGCCCGGCCGGATTCCGCGGTCGAGGGCATCGCCTACTTCACGGTCAGCGAGCTGCTCACCAATGTCTCCAAGCACTCCGGTGCCCGCTCGGCGACGGTGGACGTCTGGCGCCACGACGACCGGCTGATGCTGCTGGTGCAGGACGACGGCGCCGGCGGCGCGACCACCCGGCCGGGCGGCGGCCTGGCCGGGCTGGCCGAGCGGGTCGGCGCGGTGGACGGTGTCTTCCTGGTGGAGAGCCCGGCCGGCGGCCCGACCTCGGTGACCGTAGAGCTCCCCTGGCGCACCCGGGCCACCCGCGCCTGACCGGCCCCGACGTGACCGGGCCCGGGGCGCCGCCGTCCCTTGCGCGGTGGCGGCGCTCCGGGCCCGGGGCCGGTGGAGCCGGTTGCGGCTACAGCGAGCCGAGCGTGACGTCGGCGGTCTTGGTCGCGCCGCTGCGCTGGTAGGTGACGGTGATCTTGTCGCCGGGTGTCAGGGAGGCCAGGGCGGTGGTCAGCGAGGCGAGCGTGGTGATCTGGGTGTCGCCCAGCTTGGTGATCACGTCGCCGGGCTGCAGACCGGCCGAGGCGGCCGGGCCGCCCGCGGTGACCGAGACGAGCACCGCGCCCGCCGGCTGGTACTCGGCGTTGAAGTAGGTCCGGGCGGTGACCCCGAGGGCGGCCCGGCCGGAGTTGGTGACCTTGCCGTCCTTGATCAGCTGGTTGGCGATGTTGGTCACGGTGGCCGCCGGGATGGCGAAGCCGATGCCGGGGGCGGCACTGCCGTTGAGCTCCTGGTCGACGGCGGCCAGGGTGTTGATGCCGATCACCTGGCTGGCGAGGTTCGCCAGGGCGCCCCCGGAGTTGCCGGGGTTGATCGCCGCCGAGGTCTGCACCATGTTGCCGATGGTGGCGCCCGGCGAGCCCGCACTCTGGGGCTCGCTGACGGTGCGTCCGGTGGCCGAGACGATGCCCTGGGTCACGCTGCTGGACAGGCCCAGCGGGCTGCCCATCGCCAGGGTGATCTGGCCGACCTCGACCTTGCTGCTGTCCCCGAAGACCGCCGGCCTGAGGCCGCTCGGCGGGCTGCTGAGCTTGATCACCGCGAGGTCGGACTCCGGATAGCTGCCGACCAGCGTGGCGTCCAGCTCGGTGGTGGAGTTGGCCAGGGTCACGGTGAACTTCTGCGCCGTGCCGACGACGTGGGCGTTGGTGACGATGTCGCCCTTGTCGTCGAAGACGATCCCGGAGCCGAGGCTGTCGCCGGCGGTGATCTGCACCACCGAGGGCAGCACGTTGGCGATCACCCGCTGGTAGTCGTCCTGCAGCTGGTTGCTGCCGGACGACGCGGCGGAGGGGCTGGCGCTCGCACCGGCCGAGGCCGTGGTGGCGGAGGGCGACGAGGAGGACGAGGACGTCGAACTGCTGCAGCCGGTGACCAGCAGCCCGACCAGCGCCAGCGCGGTGACCGGGGCCGACCACAGCTTGGGCCCGGTGGGGCGTGGGCCCGCCGGGAGCGGACGGGTCGGTTCCTTCTTCGGGCGCACCTGGACAACCTCCGGAATCTCAACTGACTTTGTCAGCATTTCACCTTTATGTCCGAATCGATCGACAGGCGCGCCCGGCATTGCGCCGTCGGGCATAGGATCCCGGCATGACCTGGCTGATCACCGGAGGAGCGGGCTACATCGGCGGCCACGTGGTGCGTTCGCTGACCGGAGCGGGTGTGCCGGTGGTGGTCCTGGACGACCTGAGCAGCGGCGGGAGGGACCGTCTGCCCGCCGGCGTACCGCTGGAGGTCGGCTCCACCCTCGACCCGGCGGCCGTCGAGCGGGTGCTGAACCGGTATCCGGTCCGCGGCGTGCTGCACATCGCCGCCAAGAAGCAGCCCGCCGAGTCGGTGGCCGAGCCGCTGCGCTACTACCGCGAGAACGTCGAGGGCATGCGGACCGTCCTGTCCGCGGCCGTGGCCGCCGGCGTGCGGCGGGTGCTGTTCTCCTCCTCCGCCGCCGTCTACGGCATGCCCCACGACGTCGAGCTGGTCACCGAGTCCACCCCGTGCGCCCCGCTCAATCCGTACGGCGAGACCAAGCTGGCCGGCGAGTGGCTGCTGGCCGCCTGCGCGCGGGCGTACGGGATCTCCGGGGTCTCGCTGCGGTACTTCAACGTGGCCGGGACGGCGACGGCCGAGCTGGCCGACCGCGGCGCGGCCAACCTGGTCCCGATGGTCTTCCAGCGGCTGACCGAGGGGCGGGCGCCGCTGGTGTTCGGCACCGACTACCCGACCCCGGACGGCAGCTGCGTCCGGGACTACATCCACGTCGCGGACGTGGCCTCCGCCCACCTGGCGGCCGTCCGGCACCTGGACGCCGATCCGGAGCCCGGCGCGCTGACCCTGAACGTCGGACGCGGCGAGGGGGTGTCGGTCCTGGAGATGCTGGACGTGATCGCCCGGGTGACGGGGCGCCGGTTCACCCCGGAGACCGCCCCGCGCCGCCCCGGAGACCCGGCCAAGGTGGTCGCCTCGGCCGACCGGATCCGCGCGGAGTTCGGCTGGAGCGCCGAGCACGACGTGGAGTCGATGGTCGCCTCCGCCTGGCAGGCCTGGCTGCACCACAACCCGCAGGCCCGGGCCGACCACTGAGCCCGGGCCGGACCCCGGGCCGACCACTGAACCCTGGCCAGTACCCGGGCCGGCGCCCTGCCGGTGCCCGGGCCCGCCGGGGCCCGGGCAGCGCGCCGGCCGCTACGGCACCGCGGTGCCGTAGAACGAGTCCAGGGCGTAGACGCAGCGGTCCTTGGAGCCGACGAACACCCGCCCGCCGACCGCCACCGGGGATCCGGTGAGCTCGCCCTTGGTGCCGAGCTCCCAGCGCAGCCGGCCGGTGCCGAGCTCCACGGTGTGCAGCGAGTGGTCGCGGCTGCCGAGGTGCACCAGCCCGTCGGCGACCGCCGGGGAGCCGACGATCTCGCCGCGTGCCTGGTACCGCCAGCGCTCCCGCCCGGTGGCGGTGTCGAAGGCGAACAGGGTGTCCCCGGAGCCGAGCAGCGCGGTGGACTCGGCCAGCACCACCGGTTCGGCGCCCTGCCGGGCGGCGGTGGAGCCGCGCCAGCGGTCGCGTCCGGTGGCGGCGTCCAGCGCGTAGAGGGTGCCGAGGTAGTCCGCGACGTACACCGCGCCGTCCGCCACCGCGGGCGGGGTGAACAGCACCACGGGCGCGTCGAAGCGCCAGCGCTCGGCGCCGGTGGCGGCGTCCAGCGCGTACACGTGCGAGCCGGAGGTCAGGTACAGCACGCCGCCGCGCTCGACCGGGCGGGACGGGACGTCGCCGCCGATCGCCACCGACCAGCGCAGCCCGGCGCCGCGCGGGTCGACGCAGCGCAGCCGGCCGCCGCCCTGGTAGTAGACCGCGCCGGCCACCAGGGCCGGTCCGGACTGCGGGTTCTCGTACTCCTGCTGGGCGTCGTCGGCGCGCCACAGCTCGGCGCCGTTGGCGGCGGAGCGCAGCTGCACGCCGCCGCCCCGGATGCCGCAGCACAGGACGCCGTCGGCGGCGTCCAGCGAGTAGATCCAGCCGTCCAGCGAGTTGCGCCAGCGGGAGGTGCCGTCGGCGGCGTCCACGGTGTACAGGTGCGGCCCGTCGGCGGCGTGCACCCGGCCGGAGTCCACGGCGAGCGCCCAGGCGACGTCGTGGGTCTTGTAGCGGCGCTGCCCGGAGGCGATGTCGAGGGCGTGCACCTCGAAGCTGGAGACGAACAGGGTGCCGTCGGCGACCACCGGGGTGCCCCAGACGTCGTTGGACATCCGGAACCGCCAGGGCCGCCAGCGCGGCGCCGGGGCGGGCTGCGGCGGCACCGAGGCCGCCCCGGGACGCCCGGAGGGGTCGGTGGTGCCGGGCGCGCCGGTCCGCCGCACCCAGTCGGTACCGGGGGACGGCGCGACGTGCGCGCCGGTCTCCGCCCGGGGACCGGGCCCTATCGCCACACTGGCGCCGGGCAGCCGGACCTCCGCCCCGGACGGGCCCAGGACCTGCCGCCCGCCCATCCGTTCGGTGGCCACGTGGTCGGAGCCCGGGGCGCCGCCGTGCGGACCGCCGTGCGCCGGCCCGCCCTGCGCGGGGCCGCCGTGGACGGGGCCGCCGTGGACGGGGCCGGGCCGCACCGGCCCGCCCTGCACCGGCCCGGGCTGAGGGTGCGGCAGCGGGTGCGGCTGGGGGTGCGGCTGCGGCTGCGGCGGTACGGGCCGACGGCCGCGCTTGCGCTCGATCAGGTCGAGGGCGGCGGGCGGCAGCCAGTCCCCCGCCTCCCCGGCGGCGTCGTTGGAGAACAGGTGGGGGGCCAGCTCGGCCTGGATCTGAGCGGGTGTCGGCCGGTGCTCGGGGGCCGGTCTCATGCAGGCCCGGACCAGGTCCACCAGGTCCACCGGGAGCCCGGACAGGTCGGGCTGCTCGCGCAGCAGCTGGAACACCGTCTCCACCGGGTTGGCGCCCCGGTAGGGGGCGTGCCCGGTGGCACAGAAGACGATCAGCGAGCCCAGCGAGAAGATGTCGCTGGCGCCGGTGACGCTGCGGCTGTCCCGGGCCTGCTCGGGCGACATGTAGGCGGGGGTGCCGACCGCCACGTTGGTCATGGTCAGCCGGGTGTTGGAGACCCCGGCGGCGATGCCGAAGTCGATCACCCGGGGGCCGTCCTCGACCACCAGCACGTTGGACGGCTTGAGGTCGCGGTGCACCAGGTTGGCCGCGTGGATGGACTGCAGCGCCTCGGCGATGCCGGCGGTCAGCCAGCGCACCGCGTCCACCGGCAGCGGCCCGCACTGGTTGACCAGGTCCTCCAGCGAGGGCGCCGGGACGTACGCGGTGGCCAGCCAGGGCACCGCCGCGTCGGCATCGGCGTCCACCACGGCGGCGGTGTAGAAGCCGCCGACCGTCTTCGCGGCCTCGATCTCGCGGGCGAAGCGGACCCGGAACAGGTCGTCCTCGGCGAGCTCGGCGCGCACGGTCTTGATCGCGACCCGGCGGCCGGAGGCGGACCGCGCCAGGTAGACCAGGCCCATCCCGCCCGCTCCCAGCCGGCCGAGCACCTCGAAGGGCCCGATCCGCCTCGGATCGTGCGCCGTCAGCTGGTCCACTCCGCAGCCACCTCCCCGTCGGGCCGCCACCCGTCGGGCCGCCGCACCGATTCTCCAATGCGCACCGCCCGGGATCCAATCTCCCCCGCCACCAACACGCGGGGCACCCGACCCTTCCCGGCCACTCGGGGCACCCTCCGGAGGGTCTCCGGGGCTCCAGAGGGTCACCGCGGGAGCTCCGACGGCGACCGGAAGCATCGAAGTGATCACGAATCAGCCGACTTGTCGTCACGCTGTGGGGTCATCAGTGCACGGGGGGGCTACAACGTGATCTGATGCCCTGGAATTGTCGACCCCCATGCGGACTAATAGTCGCATCACCGAATCGCGCCAAGATCTTGCCACGGTAAGCTGACGGCATGACAGGACAAGTTCGCACCGTCGACGGTCGCGTCGCCGGGCGACGCGGACAGGAGACGCGGCAGAAGCTGCTCGACTGCCTCCGCGAGATGCTCAGCACGTCGCCTTACCGGGACGTCAAGGTCATCGACGTCGCCCGTATGGCGGGTACCTCCCCCGCGACCTTCTACCAGTACTTCCCCGATGTCGAGGGCGCCGTCCTTGAGATCGCCGAGGAAATGGCCGAGGACAGCGTCGGGCTCAAAGAGCTCGTCGATGGAAAGTCCTGGGCGGGAAAGACCGGCTTCGCCACTTCCGAAGAAGTGGTGGACGGATTCCTCGCCTTCTGGCGCAAGAATGATGCCATTCTCCGAGTCGTCACGCTCGGTGCCGCCGAAGGGGACAAGCGGTTCTTCAAGATCCGCATGAAGGTCCTCAACTCGGTCGTCGCCCCGCTGACCGAAGCGGTTCGGAACAACCAGGGCAAGACCGACAAGACCGTGGATCCGGCGGCGATCGCCGGCGCACTGGTCTCGCTGCTGGCCTCCGCCGCCGAACACCAGAAGGCCTTCACCTCCTGGGGCGTCAAGGTGAAGGACCTCAAGCCCAATCTGGCCCTCCAGGTGTACCTCGGTGTCACCGGGAAGAAGCCGCCGAAGTAACCGTTCCCCAGCCGATTGGCGCGTGGCCCCGGTCTCCTGTTCCGGGGTGTGTCGGACGGCGGCCGTGTCCTCGGGGGAGGTTCGCCGACGTACCGTGACGTGCCCGAACATGACAGTGGGGCGGCAACCGGACCTGTCCGGTTGCCGCCCCGTCGGCGTTGTTCTCGAAGGTGCCCGCGGGTCAGGGGCAGCGCACGACCTGGCCGGCGTACGCGAGCCCGCCGCCGAAGCCGAAGAGCAGCACCGGGTCGCCGCTGTTCAGCTCGCCGCGCTCGACCAGCTTGCTGAGGGCCAGCGGGATGGAGGCGGCGGAGGTGTTGCCGGAGTCGACCACGTCGCGGGCGACCACCGCGTCCTCGGCCAGGCCGAGCTTGCCGGCGATGGCGTCGATGATCCGCAGGTTGGCCTGGTGGGCGACGAAGCCGCGCAGCTCGGACGGGTCGTGGCCGGCCTTCAGGGCGGCCTGCCGGGCCAGCGGGGCGATCTTGGTGGTGGCCCAGCGGAAGACCGTCTGGCCCTGCTGGCTGATGGTCGGGTCCCAGCCGGAGATGGTGACCGCGTCGCCCTTCTCGGGCTCGGTGCCCCAGACCACCGGGCCGATGCCGGCCTGCTCGTCCGGGACGGCCTCGACCAGCGCGGCGCCCGCGCCGTCGCCGAAGATCACGCAGGTGGTGCGGTCGGTCCAGTCGATGGTGTCGGACATCCGCTCGGCGCCGATCACCAGCGCCCGGGTGGCCGCGCCGGCCCGGATCGCGTGGTCGGCGGTGGCGAGGGCGTACGAGAAGCCGGAGCAGACGGTGTTCACGTCGTACGCGGCGGGCGTGGGGATGCCGAGCCGGGCGGCGACGGCGGCGGCGGTGTAGGGGCTGCGCTCGGCGGCGGTGCAGGTGGCGACCACGACCAGGTCGACCTGGTCGGCGGTGCGGCCGGCGTGGGCCAGGGCCTTCTGGGCCGCCTCGGCGGCGAGGTCGACCAGGGTCTCGTCCTCCGCGATGTGCCGGGTGCGGATTCCGACCCGGGAGCGGATCCACTCGTCGTCGGTGTCGACCAGCTTCTTCAGGTCGTCGTTGCTGAGGACCTTGGGCGGCTGGTAGTGGCCGAGCGCCACGATACGGGAGGCGGTCATACCGCCACTCAACCCCGTTACCGGTGAGTCACCCGGTAACGCCCTGGTACAGGATCCGGCCCCGGTTGCTGTAGGAGACGGACAACTCAGCCGGAAAGGGACTGTGCGTCGCCCATCGCGATCATCGGGTGCAGGGCCGGGTCGAGGGCGCGGACCAGTTCGATCATGTGGTCCTCGGTCAGCGAGACGCAGCCGTGGGTCGGGCCGCCGTGGTCCAGGTGCAGCCAGATGCCGCCGCCCTTGGCCGCGCCCTCGGGGGTCCTGGTGTCCAGCGGCGAGGTACCGGCGACCCGGTTGTAGTTGATCGCGACCACGTAGTCGAAGGAACCGGCCAGCGGCTCGTTGTTGAAGCCCCGGCCGCCCATCACGAAGGCGGTGTCCTGGTCGTACGGGAGCTTGGTGCCCGGGTTCGCCTTGCGGCCGCCGGCGTCGGTGAGGGCGAACAGGCCGATCGGGCTGCGCAGGTCGCCGGAGCGGTGTTCGGCGGTCCAGCCCTTGTACGCGTTGTGCGCGGGCCACGCCTGGCCGGCCTGCCAGACGCCGTCGGCGCCGCGGGTCCAGAGCGTGACGGTGGTGTCGGAGGAGTCCTTGCCCTTGCCGCTGGCGACCAGCAGCTGGCGGGTCTCGGCGGGGATCTTCGCCGTCCAGGACGGGCCGAGGCCGGGTATCGAGGTCAGCTTCGTCCGGTCGGCGCGGTCGGCGGCCGGGGCCTCGGTGTGTATCTCGGCGGCGCGCATCGGCACCACCTGGTCGTCCGGGTTGCGGTCCGGGGCGGCGGTCGTGGTCTGCGGGAAGGTGCGGCCCGGCCCGACGGTGAACCAGCCGGCGGCCAGCGCCAGCAGTGTCGCGGTGGAGACCGTCAGTTTGCGCACCCGGCGCGGCTTGGGCTTGCGCCGGCGCCCGCGGCCGACGGCCGGCTCCTCGGCCGCGACCCGGGGGGCGGACGCCCGGGTGGCGGCGACCCGGTCGGCCGCGCGTCCGGTGCCGCGGCCCTCGGTGCGCGGGCTCGGCGCGGAGCGCGAGCGGCGGTGCGAGGCGGCGCGGTGGGAACCGGACATGCGGACGATCCTCCCAGAGCGCCGTCCGGAAACGGAACCCGAGATGTGTGATGGGCCTGTGAGCATACGCGCCCCCAGGCCCACCGGACGCACACGGGTGCGCGGTCAGAGGCGCATAGCCTGCGGGGTCTCGCGGCGCTGCAGGTCCGGGCCGTCGTACTCGCGGATGACCTCGTACCGGGTGTTGCGCTCCACCGGGCGGAAGCCGGCGTCGCGGATCAGGTCGAGCAGGTCGTCGCGGCCGAGCTTGTTCGGCGTGCCGAAGTTGTCCGCGTCGTGGGTGATCTTGTACTCGACCACCGAGCCGTCCATGTCGTCCGCGCCGTGGCTGAGCGCCAGCTGGGCGGTGGTGACGCCGTGCATCACCCAGAACACCTTGACGTGCGGCACGTTGTCGAAGAGCAGCCGGGAGACCGCGAAGGTCTTCAGCGCCTCGGCACCGGTGGCCATCTCGGTCCGCTCCATCAGGCGGTTGCGGACCACGCCGTCCTTGGAGTCGTGGAAGTCGTGCTGGTAGCGCAGCGGGATGAAGACCTGGAAGCCGCCGGTCTCGTCCTGCAGCTCGCGCAGCCGCAGCACGTGGTCGACCCGGTGCCGGGGCTCCTCGATGTGGCCGTACAGCATGGTGCACGGGGTCTTCAGACCCTTCTCGTGCGCCAGGCGGTGGATCCGCGACCAGTCCTCCCAGTGGGTCTCGTGGTCGACGATGTGCTGGCGGACCTCCCAGTCGAAGATCTCCGCGCCGCCGCCGGTCAGCGACTCCAGGCCGGCGTCGATCAGCTCGTCCAGGATCTCCGAGGCGGTCAGGCCGCTGATCCGCTCGAACCAGTGGATCTCGGTGGCGGTGAAGGCCTTCAGCGAGACGTTCGGCAGCGCGGCCTTCAGCTCCCGCAGCGAGCGCGGGTAGTAGCGCCACGGCAGGGTCGGGTGCAGGCCGTTGACGATGTGGAGCTCGGTGAGGGACTCCGACTCCATCGCCTTGGCGAGCCGGACGGCCTCCTCGATGCGCATCGTGTACGCGTCCTTCTCGCCCGGCTTGCGCTGGAACGAGCAGTACGCGCAGGACGCGCTGCACACGTTGGTCATGTTGAGGTGGCGGTTGACGTTGAAGTGGACGACGTC
The DNA here is from genome assembly GCF_043200835.1 of Kitasatospora sp. NPDC048365. Lineage (NCBI taxonomy): Bacteria > Bacillati > Actinomycetota > Actinomycetes > Kitasatosporales > Streptomycetaceae > Kitasatospora > Kitasatospora sp. NPDC048365. The sequence continues at coordinate 8,006 of NZ_JBICYJ010000004.1, read as the reverse complement.
GCCGTTCTTCCGCGTGCGCACGTGGTGCGCCAGGCCGCCCAGCCAGGCCAGGTCGTCGCTCTCGTAGAGCGCGATGCCGTCCTCGCGGGTCAGCCGCTCACCGGCGTAGACCTTCGCCTCCAGCTCGCGCTTGAGCCCTGCGTCCATGCGGCGCTCCGCCTCCATCCGACTTCGATTCGTTGCCGGAACGAGCCTACGCCTCGGTACCCAGCAGTTCCGCGAGGAGGGTCGGCTCGATGTTGCCGCCGCTCACCACCGCCGCGACCACCCGGCCGCCGATCTCCTCGGCGCGGTGGAAGTACGCGGCCGGCGCGACCGCGCCGGACGGCTCGGCGACCAGCCGGCCGCGGCGGGCCAGCAGCGCCACGGTGGCGCGGATCTCCGCCTCACTGACGGTCACGATGTCGTCCACGTACGCCTGCAGATGGGCGAACGGCAGGGTGCCGACGGACGGGGTGCGCAGGCCGTCCGCGATGGTGCGGTAGGTGTCGGCGACCGGCCAGGCAGTGTGCACGCCGCTGTGCAGGCTGGCCTGCGCGTCGGCGGCCAGCTCGGGCTCGACGCCGACCACCCGGACGCCCGGGCAGGTCAGCTTGAGCGCGGCCGCCGTCCCGGAGATCAGCCCGCCGCCGGAGACCGGCACCAGGACGGTGTCCAGCTCGTCCGGGGCGTCCTCGCCGAGCTCCAGGCCGACCGTGCCCTGGCCGGCGATGATGTACGGGTCGTCGTAGGGCGGCACCCAGACGTACCCGTGGCGCTCCGCCAGCTCGGCCGGGAGGGTGTCCCGCTCGCCCGGGGGCACCAGGATCACCTCGGCGCCGAAGGAACGGGTGTTCTCCACCTTGACGGCGGGTGAGGTGTCGGGCATCACGATGACGGCCTTGATGCCCAGCTCGCGCGCCGCGTACGCGACCGCCTGCGCGTGGTTGCCGCTCGACTGGGCGACCACCCCGCGGGCCCGCTCCTCCTCGGTGAGCGCGGCGAGGCGGTTGTACGCACCGCGGATCTTGAACGCACCGGTCGGTTGGAGGCTCTCCGGCTTCAGGTACAGCCGGCGGGTGCCGTCCGCCGCCCAGGGGCAGGGCAGCAGGGGCGTCCGCACCGCGACGCCCGCGATCCGCTGCTGCGCGGCGCGCAGCTCCTCCACTCCGACCAGCGTCATCCGACCCGTCACTCCCCCGTGTTCAACGGCAGTTCGCTCACCCGGTTCTCCCACTTGGTGGAGAGTACGACGGTGGTACGGGTACGCGCGACACCCTTGGTGCCGGAGAGCCGCTTCACCACCGACTCCAGGCCCTCCACATCGGGCACCCGGACCTTCAGCATGTACGAGTCGTCGCCGGCGATGAACCAGCAGTCCTCCACCTCGGGGAGGTCCTTCAGCCGGTGCGAGACGTCGTCGTGGTCGGCGGCGTCGGTCAGCTGAAGACCGATCAGCGCGGTCACGCCGTAGCCGAGCGACGCCGGATTGACCGTCGCCCGGTAGCCGGTGATCACGCCCGCCTGCTCCAACCGGTTGATCCGGTCGGTGACGCTCGGACCGGAGAGGCCGACCAACCGGCCCAGCTCCGCGTACGAGGCGCGGCCGTTCTCCCGGAGCGCCTGGATGAGCTGTCTGTCCACAGAGTCCATGTGCCTGCCCGCGTCCTTCCGAAACTCTCCAGACCCACTGATCATTATCCGGAATCCAAGGCGCTGTGCGCGGATCGACCCGGATATCACAGAGAACATACTCTCCCGGCCGGAGCGCTCTCACGCGCCCCGGGCGGCACCGCCGAGTTCTCCGTCCCAGCGGCGGTACAGCTCGTGCCGAACCCCCACCGCGTCCAGTACCCGCCCGGCCACGAAATCCACCAGTTCGCGGACGGTCGAGCCGCCCGCGTAGAAGCCCGGCGAGGCCGGCAGGACCACGGCGCCCTGCGCGTCCAGGGTCACCAGGTGCTGGAGCGTGACACCGTTCAGCGGGGTCTCGCGGACGCAGACCACGAGCGGGCGGCGCTCCTTCAGGGTCACCGACGCCACCCGCTGCAGCAGGTCCTTGGAGAGGCCCAGCGCGATGCCGGCGACGGCGCCGGTGGTCGCCGGGACGACCAGCATGCCCTTCGCCGGGTACGAGCCGGAGGACGGGCCGGCCGCGAAGTCGCCGGCCGGCCAGTACCGGACGTCGTCCAGGTCGTCGGTGTCGATCCAGCCCGCCAGGTCCTCGCGCCAGTGCGCGTCGCGGAAGGAGATGCCGGTCTCGTCCAGAATGGTGAGCCGCGCCGCCCTGCTGACCACCAGGTCCACCGCCTCGCCCGCCGCCAGCAGCGCCCGGATCACCGACGCCGCGTACGGCGTCCCCGACGCACCGGAGACCCCGACCACCCACGGCTCGCGCAATTCACTCATAGGGGACATGCAACCAGGGGCCCGGCCGGTTGCGCGAAAATCGCCCCATGGCTGCCTCGCTGATCGACCTCACGCACCCGGTGACCTCCGGGATGCCGGTGTACCCCGGGGACCCGGAGGTGGTGCTGCGGCCCGCGCTCACGGTGGCGGCCGACGGGGTGAACGTGCTGGACGTGCACCTGGGTTCGCAGTCCGGCACGCACGTCGACGCCCCGTACCACCTGGACGTCACCTGGCCCACGCTGGACGGCCTGCCGCTGGAGCTGTTCACCGGCCCGGCCGTCGTCGCCGACCTGCGCGGGCTCGCCCCGCGCAGCGGGATCGGCGCCGAGCGGCTCGCCCCCGCACTCGCCGCCTGCCGCGCCGGGACGGTCCTGCTGCTGGCCACCGGCTGGCCCCGGCACTGGGGCACCGAGCACTACCTGGCGCACCCCTGGCTGACCCCGGCCGCGGCCGAGGCGATCGTCGCGGCCGGGGTGCGGACGGTCGCCGTGGACGCCCTCTCGGTCGACCCGACCACCGACCCGGGCCCGGCCGATCCGGAGGTCGCCGCGCTGCTCGCGGAACTGACGGACGAACACGACCCGGAGCCGGAGCCGCCGAGCCTGGCCGCGCACCGGATCCTGCTCGGCCGCGAGGGCGGCGGGGTGATCGCCGAGAACCTCACCGACCTGACGCCGCTGATCGAGGCCCAGGCGGCCGGGCTGCCGGTGCAGGTCTCGCTGTTCCCGGTGCGGCTGACGGCGGCGGACGGCGCCCCCGTACGGGCGGTGGCCCGGATCGACCGGCCGGACACCGACCGGACCGGAGGGTAACCATAGGTCTAGACCAAGGGTCCGGAACGCCGCTAGGCTCCCGCCATGGCTGAGATCATCGGAGTCGTCGAACGGCTCTGGCGCTACCCGGTGAAGTCCACCGGTGGCGAGCCGCTCGACACCGTCGAGGTGGACGGGCGCGGGCTCGCCGGCGACCGGCTGTACGCCGTCCGGGACGGCTCCGGGAAGCTCGGCTCCGGCAAGAACACCCGCCGGTTCCGCCGGATGGACGGCCTGCTCCGCCTCGGCTCCCGGCTCGGCGCCCGGATCGACGCCCCGGAGCTGATCGACCCGCTCGGCACGCCCGTCGCCGACCCCACCGCCTTCCTGCGCGCCTACCTCGAACAGGACGACGTCGAACTCGCCCGCGAGGACGCCGTCTCGCACTTCGACCAGCTGCCGGTCAGCGTGCTCACCACCGCCACCCTCGACTGGGTGCGCGCGGCCGTCCCCACCGCCGTCGTCGACGAGCGGCGCTTCAGGCCCAACGTCCTGCTGCGCACCCCGCCCGGCACCCCGCCGTTCGCCGAGGACACCTGGTTCGGCCGCGAGGGCACGCTGAGCGGCGGCGTCCGGCTCGCCTTCGTCCGCGCCAGCGAACGCTGCGCCATGAGCGGCATCGCCCAGCCCGGGCTCCCCCACGCGCCGGAGATCCTCAAGGCGATCGCCCAGGCCCACGACAGGCGCCTCGACGCCCTCGCCACCGTCGCCCGCCCCGGCCGGCTGTGCCTGGGCGACACCCTGACCCTCGGCTGACCGCTCAGCCGGTGGCCGCGACCAGGCAGAAGGGGTGGCCGGCCGGGTCCAGGAAGACCCGCCAACCGGTCTCGGTGTCCTTGAGCTCGGCACCGAGGGCCAGCACCCGGGCCTCGGCGGCCTCGATGTCCTCGACGTCGATGTCGAGGTGGAACTGCTGCGGGTGCGCCGGGTCGGGCCACATCGGGGGGCGGTAGTCCTCGACCCGCTGGAAGGCCAGCACCATGCCGCCGGGGACGTGGACGGTCGACCACTCGTCGTCCAGCGACCAGCGCGGGTCCGACCGGTCGACCTCGCCGCCGAGCAGCGCGGCGTAGAAGTGCGCCAGCCCCTTCGGGTAGTGGCAGTCCAGCACCACGCACTGCAGCTTGCCGATCATCGGTCACCACTCCTCGGGGACGACAGCACGCCCCCAGCATCCCTCAGATCCCGAGACCCCGGGTGATCAGGTCGAGCAGGGCGAAGGCGAAGAGCGAGATGCCGACGAAGCCGTTGGTGGAGAAGAACGCCCGGTTGAGGCGGGAGAGGTCGTTCGGCCTGACGATGGTGTGCTCGTAGAGGAAGGCACCGGCGACGACCGCGAGGCCGAGCCAGAAGGCCGGGCCGGCGTCGGTGAGGAGCGCGTACCAGACCAGCAGCGCGGTGGTGACGGCGTGGCAGGTGCGGGCGCCCCATATGGCGGCGGGGACGCCGTAGCGGGCGGGCACCGAGCGGACGCCCTCGGCGCGGTCGGACTCGACGTCCTGGCAGGCGTAGATCAGGTCGAAGCCGCCGATCCAGATGCCGACGGCGAGGCCCAGCACCACCGCGTCCCAGGACCAGGTGCCGGTCACCGCCAGCCAGGCGCCGATCGGGCCCATCGCCTGGGCCAGGCCCAGGATGGCCTGCGGGAAGTTCGTGAACCGCTTGCCGTACGGGTAGACCACCATCGGAACCACGGCGACGGGGGCCAGCACCAGGCAGAGCGGGTTGAGCAGCGCGGCGGCGGCCAGGAAGACCACCAGGGCGACCGCCGAGCCGGCGTACGCGGTGCGGACGGACACCGCGCCGGTGACCAGTTCACGGCCGGCGGTGCGCGGGTTCCGGGCGTCGATCTCGCGGTCGATGATCCGGTTGGCGGCCATCGCGAAGGTCCGCAGGCCGACCATGCAGACGGTGACCAGCAGCAGCTCGCCCCAGTGCACCCGCTTGTCGGCGAGGAACATCGCGGTGAGCGCGGCGATGTAGGCGAACGGGAGGGCGAAGACCGAGTGCTCGATCATCACCAGCCGCAGGAAGGCCTTGACCCGGTTCTGCGGGACCTCGGGAAGGGCGGCGGTCGTCACAGCCCGTACTCCTTCCAGCGCTTGGTGACCAGGGTGGCCGTCGCCGGGTCGGAGGCGACCATCTCGGGCCAGCCGCCGTCCCGGGTGTAGCCCTCCTCGGGGAGCTTGCGGGTCGCGTCGATGCCCGCCTTGCCGCCCCAGAACTGCTGGTAGGAGGCGTGGTCGAGGTGGTCGACCGGGCCCTCGACGACGGACAGGTCGCGGCTGTAGTCGACGTTGCCGAGCGCCCGCCAGGCGACCTCCTGGTAGTCGTGCACGTCGCAGTCGGCGTCCACCACGACGATCAGCTTGGTCAGCGACATCATGTGGGCGCCCCAGATGGCGTGCATGACCTTCTGCGCGTGCTTGGGGTACTTCTTGTCGATCGAGACGATCACGCAGTTGTGGAAGCCGCCGGCCTCGGGCAGGTCGTAGTCGACGATGTCCGGGATGATCACCTTGAGCAGCGGCAGGAAGAAGCGCTCGGTGAACTTGCCGAGCGGGCCGTCCTCGGTCGGCGGGCGGCCGACCACGATGGACTGCAGGATCGGGCGGCGGCGCATGGTGACGCAGTCGATGGTCAGCGCCGGGAACGGCTCCTGCGGCGTGTAGAAGCCGGTGTGGTCGCCGAACGGGCCCTCGGGCAGCATCTTCCCGGGCTCCAGCCAGCCCTCCAGCACCACCTCGGCGTCGGCCGGGACCTGCAGCGGGACGGTCTTGCAGTCGACCATCTTCACCCGCTCCCCCGCCACGAAGCCGGCGAACAGGTACTCGTCGATGTCACCGGGCAGCGGCGCGGTCGCCGCGTACGTCACGGCCGGCGGGCAGCCGAAGGCGATCGCGACCGGCAGGCGCTCGCCGCGCTTGGCGGCGACGGCGGCGTGGTTGCGGCTGTCCTTGTGGATCTGCCAGTGCATGCCGATGGTGCGCCGGTCGTGCCGCTGCAGCCGGTACAGGCCGAGGTTGCGCACCCCGCTGTCCGGGTCCTTGGTGTGGGTCAGGCCCAGGTTGAAGAAGGAGCCGCCGTCCATCGGCCAGGTGAAGAGCGCCGGCAGCTGCTCCAGGTCGACGTCGTCACCGGTGAGCACGACCTCCTGCACCGGGGCGTCGCCGGACTTCACGTGCTTCGGCGGCACGTGCGCCATCGAGGCGAGCTTGCCGAAGGCCTCGCGGAAGCCGGTGAAGCCCTGCGGCAGCTCCGGCTTCAGCAGCCCGGCGATCTTCTCGGCGATGTCGTCCGGCGACTTCAGGCCGAGCGACTTGGCGAGCCGGCGCTCGGTGCCGAAGACGTTCATCGCCAGCGGCATCGAGGAGCCCTTGACGTTCTCGAAGAGCAGCGCGGGGCCCTTCGCCTTCTGCACCCGGTCGACGATCTCGCCGACCTCCAGATACGGGTCGACCTCGGCCTTGATCCGCTTGAGGTCGCCCTCCCGCTCCAGGGCCCGGAGGAACGAACGGAGATCGTCGTATGCCATACCTGTCAGTATCGGGTACGGGCTAACCTGGCCCCGCCAAGAGGGTCCCATCTGTTGCTCATCGTTCGGGGGAGTACGCCGCCGTGCTGAGGATTCTGCCCACCGTGGCGCTGCTTGCGCTGTGGGTGTGGGCGTTCATCGACTGCCTGATCACGCCCGAGGACGAGATCCGCTACCTGCCCAAGGTGGTCTGGATCATCATCGTCCTGTTCTTCCCGCTGGTCGGCTCGATCGCCTGGCTGGTCGCCGGCAAGGACCGGGTCGGGGCCCGCTCCCGCCGCAGCGTGCCGTGGCCGTCCGGCCCCACCGCGGGCTACCCCGAGTACGAGCGGCCGCAGCAGCGCCGGGTGGTCGCCCCGGACGACGACCCCGAGTTCCTCGCCTCCCTCAAGCGCGACAACGCCCGCCACGAGGACATGCTCAAGCAGTGGGAGGCGGACCTGCGCCGCCGCGAGGAGGAGCTGCGCCGCGAGGAGAACCCGGAGGGAGGCGCCAAGGGCTGAGCAATCGGCTTTTGGTGCATCTCTACCATCGGACCTGACAGACAACCCGGGTCATCGGCTGCCGACATATCGCCGCCCGCCACCGGCGGAGCGCGTGTCGGCAGCCTTTTCCATTCCCCTGGACCTACTCTGAGCTGGGACTCCGCGCGAATTTCGGCGCCCGGACGGTGCCTGCGCGGCGAGCCGCGGGCGGGCCGTCGGCCGGCCGATCGACCCGTCGGGCTTCTGTCGGCCCTGTACAGCGATCGGCGCCCGACCTTGTACGGAATCGACGCCGAAACGCGGCCGCCCTCCCTCGTAGTGTCGTAAGTGAAGAAGTGTTCGCTGCTTCCCGCGAGCTTGGAGTGTGTACGAGATGACGGTTCTGCACGATGCGCCGGTCGGTGACGAGATCCCCGAGATCCCGGCCGACGCGCGCGGTCGGGTGGCCGAGCTGCACAGCCTCCGCGAGCGGGTCCTGCGCGGACCCAGCGAGAAGGCCACCGAGGCCCAGCACGCCAAGGGCAAGCTGACCGCCCGCGAGCGGATCGACCTGCTGCTGGACGAGGGCTCGTTCCACGAGGTGGAGCCGCTGCGCCGGCACCGCGCCACCGGCTTCGGCCTGGAGGCGAAGAAGCCGCACACCGACGGCGTGGTGGTCGGCTGGGGCACCGTGCACGGCCGCACCGTGTTCACCTACGCCCACGACTTCCGGATCTTCGGCGGCGCCCTCGGCGAGGCCCACGCCCAGAAGATCCACAAGATCATGGACATGGCCATCGCGGC